>JACMRD010000282.1 GCA_014376645.1 Herminiimonas sp.
ATGGGGCAACATGCTCGATACGCTCAAGGGCGATTGGACCAGCAGTCAACAGCATCACTATGGCATCGCCGGCGGGGTTGCATCCACGCTGATTTACTACAACAAGTCGATGTTCGACAAGGCTGGCATCAAGACCGTGCCGACGGATTTCACCGCATTTCTGGCGGCGTGCGCTCAGCTGAAAAAGGCAGGTTTCGTCCCGATCGTCTGGAATGGTGGCTTTCCCAACATGCTCGGCAATGGTCCGTTCAGTTCCGGCTTCGCCAACGCGGTCGCGGCACGCCACCCGCAATGGAAGGCACAACTCGCCGACGGCCGGCTCAACCTCGATACGCCGGAGGTGGAAGAAATCTTTGCACGGATCAAGCGCATTCCGGATTTGGGATACGTCCAGAAGGATTATCTGCACACCAGTTACGACGAAGGCATTCGCCTTTTTAACGAGGGTAAGGCGGCGATGACATTCCAGGGCACCTGGGCATCCGGGTTGCTGATGAACGGGCACGGCTTCAAGACCGGCATCATGCTGCCGCCATGGAACGATGCGGGGCAGTCCACGGTCCCGGTCATCGGCAGCGAGACCGGGTTCGGCGTCAGCGAGACCAGCAACAAGGCAGCTTCCCTGAAGTTCCTTGAATTTATCTACGACGAAGGCTTCGTGATCCAGCAAAACAAACGCCAGAACATTCCACCCCTGAAAAAAACCAGCGGTGTCATGATCAGCGATCCGCAGGTGGTGGCCTACGTCAAGAACATCAGTGCCGCGCCGGTCACGGCGGGGCTCTATTACGCATTCCTGCCAGCGAACACGATCGAGCTGCTGCATCCACTCCTGCAGGATGTGTTGTTTGGTACCCGCACGCCGCGTCAGGCTGCGAAGGCGCTTGATGATTCCATCAAGACCGAGGCGCGCAACAGGAACCGCTAGCATGCGCCACGTGCTGGATTACATCTCACTCAGATTGCTGCGGCGGATCAACATCCGCTTCCGGCTGATCAATTCCTTCATCCTGCTTGCGGTGTTGCCATTGATGATCTCCGGCATGTTGTCGTACCAGGAATCGAGCGTGGCGATACAGGAAAAAACCCGTATCTACTTTACTGAAATCGTGCGCCAGGTGTCGATCAACGTCCAGCTGCAGATGGACCAGATCGAATCGGCCAGCGAAGAGCTCGTCTTGTCCGACCGCGTGCAGTCGGCGCTGCAGCGTTATTACGGTAGCAATGAAATCGAGACGATCCGTGCCCGCTCGGAGCTGACCCACGTGTTGCTCGAAAAATATGGCGCCTCCAGTTATATCAACCAGAAATATTTCCTCGACAATGCCTTGCGAGTGATGGATACCCAGGTCTTTCCGCAGCTTGGCGAGAGCGTGACGCGGCTGGTCCGGACACCGGTTGGCGCCGAGCACGCGTCATGGCACGCCTATCGCGTCTCGGCCAGCCAGACCAGCATCGTCATGCTGCGCAAGATCAGGAGCAAAGAAAACAATCAGCCTGCCGGAACGCTCTTCATCGGCATCAAGCCCTCCCATTTTTCGGGAATTTTCGACATGGTCGACCTGGGGCCGGATGCCTCGACGTTCATTCTCGATGCGGCGAATGCCGGCGTTCTGGTCAAGGGCCGGGGCAAGGCGCAGCAACTGGGCGACGTGCGTACCGATCAGGCCTTGGCAAAAAAAATCATGCAGTCCACTGCCGAGGGCCTGGAAACGAGCTTCATCACGTTCGAGGATGCGCAGAAGCGACACTATGTGGCGGCGTATTCGCACATTCCGGAGACTTCCTGGTTCGTCGTCAACATGGTTCCCCTGGCGTCGTTGAACGCTGGCGCGCAGTCGCTGCGCGACAAGATCCTGATGATCAGCGGCGCCTGTTTTTTGTTCGGACTGCTCTGTTCCTTCATTATCGCGCGCAGTATTTCCTTTCCGCTCGATCACCTCGTGGGCATCATGCAGCAGACCGAGGCCGGCAATTATCATCTGCGTGTCCGCTCGGAAGGCGCCGACGAAATCACGACGCTGGCGAGCCGCTTCAATGAGATGGCAAGCAAGGTCGACGAGCACCGCGACCGGCTCGAGGAGCGGGTCGCCGAGCGCACCCGCGAACTGGAGACGGCGACCCAGACACTGGAAATCCTCAGCACGACCGACGGCCTGACCGGCATTGCCAACCGGCGTCGCTTCGACCAGTCGCTGGCTGCCGAACTGATGCGCGCCACCCGCACGCAAACACCGCTGACCCTGATGTTGCTCGATGTCGATCTGTTCAAGGGCTACAACGATTTTTATGGCCATCAGGCGGGCGATGACTGCCTGCGCACGGTGGCGCAGTTGCTGCAATCGCGATGCCGGCGTTCGAGTGATCTCGCCGCCCGCTACGGCGGTGAGGAGTTCACGTTCGTCGCCATCGACACCGATGCCGAGAGTGCACTGGCGCTGGCCGAGTCGATCCGCACCGACCTGCAGGCGCTCGGCCTCCCGCACGAGCGCTCGCCGTTCAACTGCGTGACGGTGTCGATCGGCGTGGTGACGCGGGTACCCGAGTTAGGCATTACCAGCGAAGCGTTCCTGCGCATGGCTGATGCGGCGATGTATCGCGCCAAGAATGCAGGGCGCAATCGAAGCTGCGTGGCAGGCGAAGTCGTCTGAGCCGTATGCACCAGGCCGCTGCGCGGCTGTCAAACCCGGCTAGACGCCCAGATATGCGGTGATCTGCCGTGGGGCCTGGAGCAGCTTGGCCGAGGCGTCGGCGATCACCACCCTGCCCTTTTCCAGAATGATCGCCTGCGTGGTGTGGCGCAGCACGGCGCGGTAGTCGCGATCGACGATGAGCGTGCCGACGCCGGTAGCGCTGACTTCGGCAATCACTTGCCAGATCTCACGCACGATCAGCGGTGCCAATCCTTCGGTGGCCTCGTCGAGGATCAGCAGCGTCGGGTTGGTCATCAGTGCGCGGCTAATCGACAGCATCTGCTGCTCGCCGCCGGAGAGCTGCGTGCCACCGTGCGTCAAGCGTTCCGCCAAACGCGGGAACAGAGCCAGCACCCGTTCCAGGGTCCACTCGCGGCGGCCATCGACGCCGGCGCGCGCGCTCATGACGAGATTCTCCCGCACCGAGAGATTTGGGAAAATGCCGCGCCCTTCCGGCACGTAGCCGATGCCAAGGCGCGCCATGCGCTCCGGCGTCGAGCCGGTCACGGCGCGCTCATGCCAGCGTATTTCGCCGGAGGCAGCCGGCACGAAGCCGAGCAGGGTGCGGATCAAAGTCGTCTTGCCCATGCCGTTGCGTCCCAGCAGTCCGACCGCGCAACCGGCTGTGATCTGCAAGGCGACATCGTGCAGCATGTGGCTGTCGCCATAAAAGGCATTCAGGCCGCTTGCCGTCAGCATGGCGCCACCGTCTCTTCTTCGCCGAGGTAGGCGCTGCGCACCAGCGGATCGAGGCGGATCCGATCCGGCGTGTCGCTGGCGATCACGGCGCCGTTGATCATGACCGTGATGCGGTCGGCGACCCGGAACACGGCATCCATGTCGTGCTCGACCAGCAGGATCGCATGGTCCTGCTTGAGGCTTTCGAGCAGTCGCAGCATGCGTTCGCCTTCTTCTGCGCCCATGCCGGCCAGCGGCTCGTCGAGCAGCAGCACCTGCGGCCGGGTCGCCAGGCACATGGCGATTTCGAGCTGGCGCTGCTGGCCGTGACTGAGCGTGCCGGCGATGCGCGACGGCACCGCCGTCAGGCCCGCCATCTCGAGCGCGTCGCGGGCTGCCGGCAGCGCCTGGTCGCAAGTACTGGCCGATTGCCACAGCCGCCAGGGCTGTTGCCACCCTGCCTGCGCCGTCAGGCGGCAGTTTTCAAGGACGGTGAGCTCGGCAAAAATGGTGGTGCGCTGGTAGCTGCGGCCGATGCCATGACGGGCGCGGCGCGGTTGCGGCCAGTCGGTCACGTCCTGACCAAGTAATTCGATGACGCCTTCGGACACCGGTAATTCGCCGGAGAGCATGTTGATGAGCGTCGATTTGCCGGCGCCATTGGTGCCGATGACCGCATGCAGCTCACCCGCATGCAGGTCGACGGACACCCGATCGACCGCCGTCAGGCCGCCGAAACGACGCACCAGGCCGGCTGCCCACAGCAGGGGTGAGGTGTTTTTCATGCGGGGATCAGCGGCCATCTTTGGCTGCCTTGCTTGATCGTGCCGGCAAGCGCCAGCCCCGGTTACCGAGCCCGATCAGCCCGCGCGGCAGCAGCGCCACGCACAGGATCATGGTCAAGCCAAGGGTCAGCTGCCAGCGTGCGGCGAACGCGCCGAAGATCGCTTCGGAGGCATAGAATTCCTTGAGCAGCACGAAGGCGACCGCGCCCACCACCGCGCCGCGCAGGCTGCCCAGGCCGCCGAGGATGATCATCAGCAGCACCGCGCCCGACTCGTGCCAGGAAAGCAGTTCCGGATTGACGGCGCCGTTCTTGGTCGCATGGAGAAATCCGGCCAGCCCCGCCAGCATGCCGGCCAGGACGAACGCCGCCAGCTTGTAGGCATA
>JACMRD010000283.1 GCA_014376645.1 Herminiimonas sp.
ACCGTGTCGCGCTCACCGAATTCGAAGCCCTTGAGGATGTTGAGCGCAATCAGCGCAACGACACCGTGGCCGTTCGGCGGGATTTCCCACACATCGAATCCACGGTAATTGATGCTGATCGGATCGACCCAGTCCACTTGAAAAGCAGCCATGTCAGCAGCCGTCAGATGTCCGCCTGCGGCGCCAACGAAGCTGGCAATCTTCTCAGCGAGCGCGCCGCGATAAAATCCGGCCGCACCGTCAGCGGCGATGGCCTCCAGCGTATCGGCGTGTCCTGGCGAACCCCACAATTGGCCCGCCTGCGGCGCCTCGCCCGGCGCAAAGGTGTCGAACCACGACGCAAAGTGTGGCGCCGTCAGCGCTGTGCGAAATAGTTTGGTTGCCTGTTGCCAGGCGTAAGCTACCGAGGGCGACACTGGAAAACCCTCGCGGGCGTAACCGATGGCCGGCGCCATCGACGTTGTCAGTGGCAGGCGACCGAAGCGCGACGACAGGGCAGCCCAGGCCGCCGGTGTACCCGGTACCGTCACGGCAAGCGGTCCATACTTCGGCATCTCGGTGTGGCCCAGTGCAACCATGCTTTCACGGGTACTGGCGGCTGCGGCAGGACCACTGGCATTCAGGCCATGCAACTTGCCGCCGTGCCAGACCAGCGCAAAGGCATCGCCGCCGATTCCGTTGGCAGTCGGTTCGAGTACCGTCAAGGCAGCCGCCGTTGCTACTGCGGCATCGATCGCATTCCCGCCGGCCTGGAGCACCTCAAGCCCGGCTTGCGCCGCAAGCGGTTGAGAGGTCGCGACCATTCCGCGCCGCGAATAAACGGGCGTGCGCCGTGAGGGATACGGAAAATGCTGGGTATCGAACGAGAGCATGTACGGAACTTTCTAAAAAAGCCACGCCGCGCCAGGCGGCGCGGTCGGGAAACAGCAGAATGGGAACATCACGGCCGGCGCATCAGCGGCGCCGGCTGCGCGGCGATGCCTACCTGTGACGCGGGTCGAGCGCATCGCGCAAGCCATCCCCTAACAAGTTAAACGACAGGACTAGCAGAAAAATTGAGAGCCCCGGCCAAACTGCCATCCAGGGTGCATTGTCAACATAATTTTTCGCCGTATTGAGCATGCTGCCCCAGCTTGGCGCAGGTGGTTGCTGGCCAAGCCCGAGAAACGACAGGCTGGCTTCGGCAATGATCGCAGCGGCAATGGCCAGTGTCGACTGCACGATCAGCGGCGGCAGGATATTGGGGAGGACGTGGCGCAGCGCAATGCGCCAGTGCGGATTGCCGACTGCCCGTGCCGCTTCGACGTAATCCTCTACTTTCACCGCCAGAACCTGGGCTCGGGTCAGCCGGATAAAGACCGGCGTGGCCGACACACCGATTGCGATCATGGCATTGGTCAAACTGGGCCCGAGAAAGGCCGCCAGCGCGATGGCCAAAATAAGAAAGGGAATGGCCAGCATGGCATCGGTCAGACGCGAGATCAGACTGTCGGTCCATCCGCCGACGTAGCCCCCCAATAGGCCGATCGGCACGCCCAGCAGCATGGAGATGCAGACCGAAACCAGCCCCGCGAGCAGCGACGCCCGCGCACCCCAGACCACCCGCGACAACACGTCGCGCCCGAGTTCGTCGGTACCGAACCAGTAGGCTGCCGATGGCGCCTTGCGCACCGCGCTCCAACTCGTGGCAACCGGATCGTAGGGTGCGATCCAAGAGGCACACAGCGCCATGACGATGAACAGCATCACCACCGCAAGGCCCAGTATGGCGCCGCGCCGGCGCAATAGCCGGCGCCAGGCACGCTGGCCCGGCGTAGCCTCGCGCGCCACCACGGACGCCGGTTTGACCAGAGCAGCAGCAGCGCCCAACTTGACGCCTGAATCGACAGCATTCACGATTTAACCCCGCAGCCTTGGATTGACAAAGAAATAGGCCAGGTCGGCCAACAGATTGAGCAGGATGTAGACCGATGACGTAAACAGCACCACGCCCTGCACCACCGCATAGTCGCGGTTGAAGACGGCATCGACGATCAGCTTGCCGAAACCGGGAATCGAAAACACCTGTTCGGTCAGGATCGCCCCGGACAGCAAAGTGCCGAATTCCAGGGCGCCCAGGGTGATGATCGGCGTGAGAGCATTACGCAATGCATGCTTCAAGACCACCTTGCGTTCAACAAGCCCCTTGGCGCGCGCCGTGCGCACGTAATCGGCGTTCAGTACCTGCAGCATCGCGCTACGGGTGTGGCGCATCAGCACCGCCGCAATCGCATTGCCCAACACGAAAGCCGGCATGATCATGGCCGCCAGGTTGGCTTTCAGATCCTCGAAGGGACTGACATAACCGGAGGCCGGCAGCCAGCCGAGCGAGACCGAAAACAGCAAAATGAGTAAAATCCCCAGCCAGAAATTCGGCGTCGACAACCCCCACAACGCCACCATGTTGGCTGCGTAATCCCAGGCCGTGTCTTTGGCCACAGCCGAAACGATACCGGCCGGGATCCCGATGACCAGCGCGATTGTCATTGCTAGCGCCGCCAGCTCCAGGGTCACCGGCAGCTTCTGCTGGATCAGCAACAGGACCGGTTGCTGGATGCGCAGGGACTCCCCGAGGTCACCACGGAATACCCCGGCGATCCAGTAACCGTAGCGCACCGGCATCGGCTCATCGAGATGCATCTTCTGGTGCAGGTATGCCACCACCGTCGGATCCTGCTCTTCGCCGGCCAAGATCACCGCAGGGTCGCCCGGCAACAGCTGCTGCAGGCTAAAAATGATGATCGTCACGAAAAATACGGTCGGAATTACCGCCGCCAACCGCTTGATCAGATATGCAAGCATCGCCCGCCCCTACATCTTCAAGCCTTGCACCCGCACCAGCCCGTCGGGGATGGTGCGCACGCCAGTCAGCTTCTTGTTGTAGGCCCACAGCCAGTGGCGATGATAGAGATAGATGATCGGGCGTTCCTTGACCACTTCCGTGGCGATCTGTTCGATCAACTTGATGCGTGCGGCCGGCTCGAGCGTGGTGCGTGCCTTGACCAAGAGATCGTCGACCTCCGGTTTGCAGAAACCCGGATAGTTCAGAGGTTGCTTGCAGCCGTAAAAACTGAACAGGTTGCCATCCGGATCGGCACGCCCACTCCAGTTCAGCAGATACGCTTCGTACTGGCCCTTGTCGGCCAGGTTAAGCGAGGTCGCAAATTCCGTCGAGGCGATCTTCATGTCGAAACCCGCCTCCTTGGCCATGGCCTGCACGATCTGCGCAACCTTCTGGCCATCCGAGGTCGTCGGCGTCATGAGCGTAAAGGTCGGGTTCGGTACCCCGGCTTCCTTCAGCAGTGCCTTGGCGCGGGCGATGTTGCGCTTCGGGACAGGATTGTTCTTGGCATAGAAAGCATTCGTCGGCGACACCCACTGATTGCCGACCTCGCCCTCGCCATCGACGGCTACCTGCACGATGCCGGCGCGGTCGATCGACAGTTCCAGCGCTTCGCGTACCCGAGCGTCCCGCCCGAGAGGATTTTTCAGGGCCATGTCGCTCTTGCCGGTATTGATGGTGATGCCCTGGTAGCCGAGTTCAGTGATGCGGGCGACCGCAAAGCGGTTTTCCGATTTCAGTGCCGCGATGTCGGAAGAGGCGACACGCTCGATGAAATCGAGCTGGCCGGAGCGCAGATTGGCCAGGCGCACGGTCGAGTCGACGATCGGCTGATAGACCACTTTCTCGAAGTGGATCGTACCCTTGTTCCAGTAATTGGCGAAGCGCTCCAAGACGATCCGGTCCTGGGCCACGCGTTCACTGAACTTGAACGGACCGGAGCAGACCGGCTTGCTGCCAAAGCCGGTCGGATTGGCTTGCGCCGCCTTCGGTGAGACCATCATCCCGGCCCGGTCGGCCAGCACCGTCAGCAGGGGCGCAAAAGGGGCCGTCAGGTTCAGCTTGGCCGTCAGGTCATCGACCACGTCGACGGTCGACACCGGCAGCAACTCCCCGCGCCGGTTCGATCCGGCCAGAGTCTTGTGCCGCTCGATATTGAACTTCACGGCGGCGGCATCGAATTTTTCGCCATCATGGAAGGTCACGCCAGGACGTAGTTTCAGGGTCAAGGTCTTGTAGTCGGGCGACCATTGATATGATGTCGCCAGCTGCGGCACGATCGACAGTTTTTCGTCGATATCGAAAAGCTTGTCGCACAGCGACGCAAATACCAGCCGGCCGACGAAGCTGCGCGCCAGGGTCGGGTCGAGCACATCGGGATCTTCCGCCAGACCGATGCGCAGTGTCTGCGCCCCGACGCTGCCTGCGCCCAACAACGTGCACAGGGCCAAGCCCTGGAGGAAACCGTGAGCTAACCGGTGATACCGAAAACGAGTGCGCATGGAATACATCTCCTGATGGTTGGGGCCGCGCAGTGCTGCGGGCAAAGGAAAAGAAGTAACAATGAGTGAAGTCATCAGACGGGCGCGCTCGCCTGTGGCAAGAACGCGGCCTGCAACCGCTCGAGCCGAGCATTCACCGGGCGCGCCACGCTGGAATCGCGCAGGCTCTCTGGCAGCGCAATCTCGCGCCAGAAATGGCAGGCCACGCTGTGAGCGGCATCGGCCGGGCCGGCGGTCAGCGCCGGCACCTCGTCGGCACAGCGCTGCCGGGCATGTGGGCAGCGGGTGCGAAAGCGGCATCCCGACGGTGGCGTGATCGGATTCGGTACGTCACCCTGCAACAGCAGGCGCCTGCCCGGTTGTACGCGACCCGGTTCCGGCAGTGGAATCGCCGAAAGCAGGGCATGCGTGTAAGGGTGGCGGGGTGCCGAGAACAAACTGGTCTTGTCGGCGTATTCGACAATCTGGCCAAGGTACATGACCGCCACGTGCGAGGCGATGTGCTTGACCACGGCCAAGTCATGCGCGATAAAAACATACGACAGCCCGAGGCGACGCTGGATATCCTGCATCAGGTTGATGACCTGGGCCTGGATCGAGACGTCGAGCGCCGACACCGGCTCGTCACAGACGATCAGGCGCGGCTCGACGGCCAGGGCACGGGCAATGCCGATGCGCTGGCGCTGGCCGCCGGAGAATTCATGCGGATAGCGCTGCAGGTATTGCGGTGCCAGGCCGACCAGGTCCAGTAGTTCGGCCGCGCGTTCCTGATGGCGTCCGGCGCACAGTCCGTGCAGCAGCAGCGGCTCCATCAAGGTCTGGCCGACAGTCATTCGCGGATTGAGCGACGAATAGGGATCCTGGAAAATCATCTGCAGGTCGCGCCGTCGTGCGCGCACCGCCACCGGGGGCAGGGCCATCAGGTCTTCTCCGTCGAACCAGACCGCGCCGGAGGTCGCTTCCAGCAAACGCAACAGCAACCGGCCGACGGTCGACTTGCCGCAGCCCGATTCGCCCACCAGCGCCATGGTCTCGCCCTTGCCAACGGAAAAACTGACGCCATCGACGGCATGGACTTTCGCCTGGCTGCGTGAGAACAGACCGCTGGACAACGGAAAATGCTTGACCAGGTTGTCCACCCGCAAGAGCGGCATGGCGGCGCTCATGCTGCCTGCTCCCACGCCAACGGCGCTTTCCAGCAGGCTGCGAAATGGCCATCGCTGAGTTCGGTCAAGGGTGGTGGCGCGGCCTCGCACTGCGCTTCGGCAAACGGGCAGCGGGCGGCGAAACGGCATCCCGTCATGACAGTCGTCGGTGTCGGTACCTGACCCTCAATCGCAGCCAGGCGGGCCTGGGCGACGTGCAGTTTGGGAATCGAGCCCAGGAGGCCGATCGTGTACGGATGCTGGGGTTCGGCGAACAGGCGCGCGACGCTGGTGCGCTCGACCACCCGTCCGGCGTACATTACGGCGACATCGTCGGCCAGCTCGGCAATGACGCCCAGATCGTGCGTGATCAAAATGATTGCCGTGCCAGTATCGGCACGCAGGGCCCGCATCAGCTCCAGCACCTGGGCCTGGATGGTGACGTCGAGCGCCGTGGTTGGCTCGTCGGCGATCAGGAGTCGCGGCTCGCAGGCCAGCGCCATGGCGATCATGACCCGCTGGCGCATGCCGCCGGAGAGTTTGTGGGGATAGGCGTCGATGCGTTGCTCAGGCGACGGGATGCGTACCCGGCGCAGCATCTCGATCGCATGCACGCGGGCAGTTGC
>JACMRD010000284.1 GCA_014376645.1 Herminiimonas sp.
AGGAACAGGTTGCGGTCGTCAGTGCGCCGCTGGCGGTCGCCACGACGCGGCGCGATCGTCATCAGGTCGAATTCCGGCGGCCGGTCCTGGGTCGGGAAGGCGCCGTCGTTGAGACCGATCGCGCACAGCACGCGGTACGGCAGATTGCGCAGCCCCGACATGCCGGCAAAGGTCATGCTGCCGGTCGGCACGCCACCGCGTACCGATTCATCGAGCAAGGCGGTCAGCGCAGCACGAATCACGTCCTGCGGCACGCCGCCGGCAACCTGCGCGATACCGGCATGGCGCAACTGGTCATGCAGCGCACGCAGGCTGGAACGGAGCTGCTCGACCTGCTCGAGCTGCTCGTCGTCCGGGTCGAGAAAAATATCCACCGTCCGGCTGAGCAGCGGTAGCCAGTCGACTGCCGCATGCGGCGGGATCAGATCAGGCGCCAGGTCGCGTTGCAGGTCGCGCAGGCATTGCAGCGCCAGCCAGAAGCGGCCGAGGATCGCCGCTTCGGCGCCCTCGATGTTTGCGCCCGGCACCCGGCCGCCGAAGGGTTGCGCGATGGTCGACGGCATGGCGTAGCCAAGAAACAGGCGGTGCAATCCTTCTTCGAACGAGCAGTGCGCGCCGTCCTGCGTCGCCTCCAGGCCCCAGCGGATACCCGCCGAACCGAGCCAGCCATGGATCACGTCAAGTTCAGTCGGACCGAAGCCGAAGCGGCGACCGATGATCGGCTGCTGCAGCAGGGCGAAGACTGCGCTGGCGGTAATGCGCCCGGTGGCCAGCGACAACAGGCCGAGCAGGGCGCTGGCCGCCGGGTTGGTCTGGCTGGCGGCGCGGCCGGTGATGGTGTAGGGGATGCGCCGGTTGAACGGCACGCTGCCGAACACGGTATCGATCAGTGCGGCGGCGTCTTCGAGGTTGGGCGTGACGACCAGAATGTCGCAAGGCTGCGGCGGGTTAGGGCCGGCGAACAGGGCGAGCAATTGATCCTGGAGTACTTCCAGCTCGCGCGTCAGGGAATGGCAGGCGTGGCATTCGATGCTGCGGTCATCGGCGTCGAGCAGGATGCTGGCTGGCGCCAGTTCGGTGAGATCCAGCACCGCATTCTGCAGGTGCGCCAGCAGGGTCTGCGCCGGCGCATCGACAAAACAGCCGTCGTCGATCGCCGCAGCCACATCGGCTTCCAGCAACAGGTCGATCTGCGCCTGGGTCTGCTTGCCCCACGCGCCGAGCAAGCGGTTGCCGACGTCATGGTGCTGCAGGTCGCCCTGCACGGCGAGATAGCTCAGGCGACGCCGGTCGACGATGTCGAACCAGTACTCGCGGCAAGGATTGATGACGTACAGGTGAATGACGGCCGTGCGGCCCAGTTCGCGCAGCGCCTCCAGGTATGCCGGCGGGATGGTAGGCAGGCAGACGATGTGGATCGGCGTGCTGGCGGTGCTGGTGGTGCCGACGGTGCCCTGGTCGATGGTGGATTTCAGCGAGCGCAGGATCGCGGGCGTGAGGTGCTGCTGCACGGCGCCGATCTCCTGCAGCACGCGCTGCCACAACGCTGCCTGCCAGGCCTGGTCCTGCAGTTGTGCGGGGTTCGCCTCCGGCAAGGCGATGTGCTGTCCCTTCGACCATTGCTCGGTCCAGTCCGGGCGGTAGGTGTTGTACTGCTCCAGGAGTGCGGCCGTGCGCGTGGCCAGATCGAAGCGCATGACCGCGTCCGCTTCGGACAGATAGCTCTCCAGGCGCGGATGCAGCGCCACGAAGCCGCGGTCATCGAAGATCATGAAGATGCGCCAGGCCAGGATCGCCGGTGTCAAGGGTGCGCTACGGTCGACCGGCAGCAGGGCGCCGATCTGTTCCCAGGTCCATTGCGCCAGGAAGGAAAAACGCACGTTGGCGCAGATGCCGAATCGGTCCGTGATCGCCAGGTCCACCTTGCGCCGCATCGCCGCGCTCGGGATGATGATCTGATCAGTGGCGAAGACCGACACCGGGGTCGCCTTCAGGCTCGCCAGCAGGCGGTCGAGCAGGGGTTCCAGGCGGTTCGAGAAAGTAATCTGCAGCATGTCGGCTTGGTTTCCGTATGTGTCAACCTGACGAGGATAACAGCGCCGAGGGTCATGGCGTGAGCCAGCGCTGATCGCGATGCCAGGCAGGATGGACTGCGATGCCGGCGCCGCCAGATCAGATCTGGGGTGAGAGTTGCCGAAAGCGTCGTGGCTGAACCGAATCCGGCAGGCGGTCGTTACCGGGTCGGCAAGCCTCGGATGAATACCGGATCTCAGTTGCGTGGAAGAACATTAATCTTTACAATTCTCGAGGTCCCAAACGAAAAAGAGGAGAGAAAGAAAATGTTTAGTCACATCATGGTCGGCTCGAATGACATCGAGCGTTCGAAACGTTTTTATGACGCTGTACTCGGCGCGCTCAATGCCGGTGAACCGATGCGCCACCAGGCTGATTCTGGTCATCACCGGCTGTTTTACCGGCATGCCGGATCGACCTTTTGCGTCACGCAGCCAATCAATGGCGAAACGGCGACCTCGTCGAACGGCGGCACGATCGGTTTCACGTGCACGTCAGGCGAACAGGTAAAGCAATTTCACGACGTAGCGGTTGCAAACGGCGGCAAGTCGATTGAAAACCCGCCGGGTCTGCGTGAAGGCAGCATGGGTGCCATGCATCTGGCCTATGTCCTCGATCCTGACGGCCACAAACTTTGCGCAATCTATCGCGGCAAGTAAGGCGGTCGACAGATCAGGGGTCGCTCTGAAAACGCCTGGTCCGGATTTGGCCGGACGGCGTGTCCAGACGGCTATGATCCAAACGCTGCCAGTCCGAGAGCAACGGTTTGGCAATGTAGTCAAAGCAGGAAGAGGAACCACCTGCTTTGACGCTCTCCTTTAGAATTCTTTCATGATGGTCGGCTTTTCAAGATGGCTCAGGCCGCTTCGAGCTTTCTTTTTTTTGCGCGGCGTCCTGCCGCAATGCCCACCAGGCCAAGTCCCAGCAATGCCAGACTTGTAGGCTCCGGTACGGCCGATGCTACGGACACGACACCGAACAGGTCGGCGGTCGCGCTTTTACCTTCCCTCACGCGAAATTGCGTCGAATCCGATGTCAGGAATCCGTCGCCGATGACATTCCCGAATCCACTGATCGTCACGTTATACGCGATGCCGTTGATGAGAAACGGCGTAAGTGTCTGCGCGCCGTTGAAAAACACAAAATCAGCGTTTTCATCCGGGGTACCGACGTTCGGGCTATTGATCAAAGTCAGGTTGAAATTCGAGACTGCTGGTGCGATGGGCGGCACCGAAAATTTCAGACCGATTGCAAGATCAACACTGTTGATATCGGTGCCGAAAACCGTCGTGCCGTTGAAATAGTTCAGCGTGCCGAGTTTGAACGAGCTGTTGAAATTAGCAGAAAATGACGACGCCACGAAACTCAAGGAGCCGACGCCGACGCTGTCGAACGCCGAGCCAAAAGTAAAGCTGCTGGTACCGCTGCCGGTGGTAATGGCGGTGGCGGGAAGTGCATTGACGAATACGCCGGTGGATGAACCGACGACATCGGCTGCGGATGCTGGTGCAGCACCAAAAATGGTTGCAGCAGTCGCTAGTGCAAGAACCGAGAATACTTTCATTGATAAGCCTATAAAATTTGAAATGTTGAGAAAAAGTTCCAAGAAATAATCATTTGCGGTGTGCGACGCAACCGCGCCTGACTAGTACTCTCATGTAGCAATTTCTGGCCCATTTGAAATTCGTCTTGAGAATCAACGGTGTTTTTTATTCAATGTTTGTAGGGTAAAAATGACTGTAAGAGTTCTCGACGTTTCTAATTTTTAATTAGATGTAATTCGGCAATCCCTCGTGCTCCGAGCAATTTAATCTGAGTTGACATCGGTGCTTCATTAGCATCTTGAATTGATGCTGATCTAGGTGGCGGTCAATGCCACGAACCAGCCATTTACCTTGCTGCCAGAAAACAGCAAAAAAGGGGCGATTCCGATGCGAAGAGAAATCTCCCTTA
>JACMRD010000285.1 GCA_014376645.1 Herminiimonas sp.
AATCGCCGGATCGGCAAGGCACTGATCCAGCCGCAGCGATTTGCAGTATCGGTGACGATCGTTGCCGAGCGTATTAACATCAAGGCGCTCGCGAACCTGCCGATGGTTGCCAATTCACCCTTGATGGTGCGCTTGCCGAGCGCTGGTGTCGCTGCGATTTTCCGTTACGGCGCGGTGGCTTTTTTCGGTGAAAAAACCAGCGACCGGGAATGGCTGATGACGAGCATTGCCCATTCTGGAAGCGTTGCATGCACGTCTGGAGGGCGATTGTGAAATCCTCGAACGCGCCAAGGCGCTCGAGCGCAAGCTGGCGACACTGGCCCGTACCGCCGAGACGCTGCTGGAAACCGTGCGTTGCACCAGTTCGCACCGGGTCGAGTGGTACATCGTCGGCTTGATTCTGCTGGAGCTGTTCTGGTCGGTCTAGGGCACTTCGCGCGCTAAATCAGATAGCGGAATAGTGTGTGCGCCACAAGTCAGACCGACTGGCGGGGATGCGCCTTGTCGAACTCTGCGATCCACGTCACCAGCTCGCGCGCCGGTAGCGCCTTGGCAAACACGTAGCCCTGGATCTGGTCGCAGCCCATCGCTTCCAGCGCGGCCAGGGTCGCCTGATCCTCGACGCCTTCCGCCACGATTTTCAGGCCGAAGTTATGCGCCAGGTCGATCACGCTGCGCACGATCTGGGTATCCGATTCCGAGGTGATCATGTGCTGCACGAAGATCTTGTCGACCTTGAGCTCACTGATGGGAAACCGGCGCAAGTAAGCCAGGGACGAGTAACCGGTGCCGAAATCATCGATCGCCATCTCGAAGCCGAGCCGCTTGAGCGTATGCAGCATCGTGATCGATTGTTCGATATCCGTGATCAACGTGCTCTCGGTGACTTCCAGACCCAGTACCTGGGCCGGCACCCCCCAGATTTCCAGCGCCTGCTGCAACAGATCGGGCAAATGCGGCTCGCACAGCATGCGTGCCGACAGGTTGATCCAGATCCGTTGCAGACCCGAGTGCTTCAGAAAATTCACGTAGTCGCCCAGCGCCGTGTTGAGTACGTAGCGGGTCAGTTCCTCCATCATGCCGAACTCTTCGGCGATCCCCACCAGTGCCGTCGGCGTCATCACCGGCTTGACGTCCGATGGCCAGCGGATCAGGGCTTCGACGCTCTGCACGCGGCGCGTGCGCAGGTCGACCTTGGGCTGATAGGCCAGCGACAGCAAATTGCCACCGAGGGCGGCTTCCAGATCGACGATCAGGTTACGGCTGAGCTGATCGCTGTCCTCGACGGCATTCGTGACGAAATACGGCTGGTTGAGCGTGCGCGCCCGCAACCGGGCATGGGCGGCCGCTTTCAGCAGACCGACCGGCTCGCGGTCAGGATCCGATGCCACCGCGATACCGATCCCGGGGCGCACCGTGACAACCGAATGGTCATCGATGAACGGCGCCTCCAGGGCGCGCGCGATGTTGGTGGCAGCCAGATTGGCCAGCGTGGCCGAGGTCAGTCCCGGCAACACCACCCAGACCTCGTCGGAACCCGCCATCGCCATGTGATCCTGGTGCCGCAAGGTCGAGCGGATACGTTCGATGATGGCCGCCTGGACGATCAGTGAACCGGTCGACACCAGCGTGGCCTCGATGCTGTCGCTGCGCGAGAGCGAAATGACCAGCAAGGCGACGACTTCGGCGCCGTGCAGGGCGCGCAGGTCGCGCTTGAGCTGCGCCAGCAGGCTCACTGGATCGAATATCTGTCGCGGCGGTTCCGGCGGCGTGGCGGCGGCCGGCGTTGCGAACAGCGATTTGAAAAAACCGGTTTTCTGGTTCATCGCCGGCGCAGGTAGTATTCGCGGAAATTCACCCCGTGGGCGCCATCCGGCAAGCCGTTAAGGATGCGAACCGATTCGGGCGCGATCGAAAAATTATGCTGCATCATGTCCATGCTCCATGGCTCCTTGATCTGCTTCTTGTCCCGATCGGTCAGCACCAGGATTTTCGGTTCGAGACGTCGGAACCGGTTGTCTTCCACCACGATCGCGATCTCGCCGGAGGCCAGCTCGATCAGCGAGCCGACCGGAAAGACGCCGATCGATTGCACGAACTGCTCCACCAGAGGTGCATGCCAGCGCGTGCCTGCTTCGGCGAACAGGGCACGCAGGGCTTCGTAAGTCGACATGGTGGGCGCATAGGGGCGCGGCCCCACCATCGCCACGAAGCCGTCCGCGATGGCAGCCATCTTGCCGTAGATGGTCAGGTCATCGCTGCTTCGACCGTTCGGATAGCCCAGACCATCGACCCGCTCATGATGGTCTGCAATCGCACGCAGCACCAACTCCGAGCGCACGCCGCCGGCGCGCAGTTTTCCCACGCCGATATCGACATGGGCCTGCATGACCTTCTGCTCCTCGGCGTCCAGCGCCCCCGGCTTGTCGAGCAATTCCTGGTCGAGATCCATCTTGCCCAGATCGAGCAGCATGCCGATGGTCGCCAGCTCGGCCAGCGGCTCGCGCTGAAATCCCAGGTATCTTCCCAGCATCGTGAGATAGATCGCCACGCCGAGTCCGTGCTGGTAGATGCGGTCGTTCTCGTCGCGCATCCGCGCAGCCAGCAGCATCGTGGCCGGCCGGCTGATCATGTTCTCGGCCAGGGTGTCGGCAGCACTTTGAAGCGACCCCATGTCGATGGTGCCGTTGGTGCGGATGTCACGTGCAATCCGGATCAGCGCCTGCACCGACATTTCGCATGCCGCCAACGCCTTCGGAATACCGGGTATCGTCGGCTCGCTGTCGGGGTACCGCACCAGATCGAAATTATCGGGAATGAAATCCGGGCGCTCAATGGGCGCAACTGCACGCGGTTTGGCAGTATCCGGGTTCAGCGAGCGGCGCATCTCGTCGAACCAGGCCGCCAGGCGCTGACGCCAGATCGACTTCGCAGGCGCCGCGTCGGCGACATATACCGCATCCAGGTAACGCGGGAACAATTGCGCTTTCTCGGAGCTAGTGACGCCAGTGGAGGCGGCCATCTGCAGACCTGCAGCGCGGCTCGGATCGACCGGCTGCACCTTTCCGGACGCCCCTCTGCGGACGCTCGAAAGCAGCGCGTCTATCCCCTCCAGAAACTGCTGCAGCCACGCCCGCGCGCCGCCCGAGGACTCGGCGATGACCATATCCTGTTCGACCTGGCGCGGCGCCCCGGCCTTCTTGACTGGCGCCACCGCCGGTTCGTAGATCGTCTCCAGATAGACAGCCGGGAATCGGTCGATTTCGCTGCGCGTGGGGTCGACCGTGACCCGTGGCGACAGCGACTGGATGAGAGCAATTTCGTCTTTTGAGCTGAGCAACAGTCCTTCGAGCAAAAAAGGCGTGCCTTGCCATCCGCAATCGAGGTCGGAGACAAACAGGCCGATTTGAAGCTGCGTCGCTGGCATTCGGATCGCGGTCTTCAGGCGACTTGCTGGCGCGGGCTCGCTCATTTTTGCATCGCCTTGGTCTGGCAGTAGCACAAAACGCTGATGGCAAAAGAATGGTCGAATTGCGACCTGCAGCTGTCAGCCGCAGGTTGCTGGTGAAGCGGTTGAATCATTGGTTGTCCTTGGCGGCCCTGTCACGGGCATGGAGCGCGTGTGGTAACCGTTTCGATCTCTATTTATTTACTTGCCTGAAACTCTATCGCATAAAGCACCGGAATTCATGAAACACGGCCAGAAATTTTCTGGCGCTGCATTCTGCGCTAGGATACGGCTGCCATGCGCACCCCTACGCGCGCCCCATACCTGCTGCCTGGCGATGCTCATACACGATGAATCTTCTTGATAGCCCGACCAGCGACACCGAAGCAATTCCGCGCAGTGCAGTCATCGCACTCTCCTTTGCCGCCTTTGGCAGCGGGGTGTCGCTGCGGGTCACCGACCCCTTGCTGCCGCGACTGGCGCAGGAGTTCAGCGTCTCGCTCGGCAATGCCGCGCTGGTGGTCACCGCCTTTTCGATCGCGTATGGTTTAGCCCAGTTGTTTTTCGGGCCGATGGGGGACCGCTTCGGCAAGTACCTGGTCGTTGGCTGGGCTTGCCTGGCATGCAGTCTGACCGCGCTGTTGTGCGCGCTGGCGCCGGATCTGCCGCTCCTGCTGTTGGCGCGCATGCTTGCCGGCGCCACGGCGGCGGCCGTCATTCCCCTGTCCATGGCATGGATCGGCGACGTCATCGTCTATGAGCAGCGGCAACCGGTACTGGCACGGTTTCTGATCGGTCAGATCATGGGTCTATCGGCAGGTGTCATGTTCGGTGGCTTCGCTGCGGAACATCTGGGATGGCGCACGCCGTTCTTCGCGGTAGCCGCTTTTTTCGTGGTCATCGGCCTGGTGCTGCTGTCGATCAACCGTAGACTGCCGATCCATGCGCGCCTGATCCGCCGGGTCGACGGCTCGGCCTGGGATCGCATGTTGTTCGAATTCTCACAGGTGCTGGCCGTGCCTTGGGCGCGAGTAGTGTTGGGAACGGTTTTTTTGGAAGGCATGTTCCTCTACGGCGCATTTGCCTTCATCGTCTCCCACCTGCACCTGATCCATTCCCTGCCATTGTCGACCGCCGGCACGGTGGTGATGCTATTCGGCTTCGGCGGCCTGCTGTTTGCCCTCTGCGTCACCCAGCTGGTCAAGACACTGGGCGAAGTCGGGCTGACCCGCTGGGGCGGCACGCTGGTGACGCTGGCCTATCTGACGGTCGCCTTCGCACCGGTCTGGTGGTGGGCGGTGCCAGCGAGTTTCGTG
Organism: Herminiimonas sp.; assembly: GCA_014376645.1. GTDB lineage: Bacteria > Pseudomonadota > Gammaproteobacteria > Burkholderiales > Burkholderiaceae_D > JANXSS01. Next base: position 4,765 of record JACMRD010000285.1, read on the forward strand.
GCCGGACTAGGGTTTTACATGCTGCACAACACGCTGCAGATCAATGCGACCCAGATGGCGCCGGAGCGGCGTGGCGCAGCCGTCAGCGCATTCGCATCGAGTTTTTTTCTCGGGCAATCGGTCGGCGTGGGGTTGAGCGGTCTGCTTCTAGCGCAGGTCGGCACCACCGGCATCCTCGCCACGGGCAGCCTCGGCGTGCTGCTCGTGGCATGGAACTTCAGCCGGCTGCGGGCGCAACGCGTGCTGCCGTCGGTGTCGCTGTAAGCCCGTACTCGGCTCGGCCCGTCCTCAGTTCAGCCAGCCCGCGGCCACGTTGCGGATCAACTGGCGGTAGTAATCGCGCTGCTCCGGTGCCTGCATCAGCCAGATGGCGATCAGGTCTTCCTTCGGATCGATCCAGAAGTACGTGCCAGCCAGCCCGCTCCAGTTGTAATCGCCGGCAGAACCCGGCGTGAAGGGACCGCCTTCCGACAGCCGTACGGCAAAGCCCAGCCCGAATCCGTAACCCGGCCCCGGCAGGTACATCGCGCCCCGCATCGCATCCGGCATGGCGCCGAGATGATCGGCCGTCATGAATGCCAGCGTCTTGCGGGACAATAGGCGCACGCCGTCGAGTTCTCCGCGGTTGAGCAACATGCGGGCAAAGCGCAGGTAGTCACGCGCGGTCGACACCAGTCCGCCTCCGCCGGAAAGAAACATCGGTCGCTGTGTCACATCGATGAGGCGTACCTTGTTGCCGGTGACAGGATCGACTTCATATGGTTCCGCGATGCGGTGCTGCTGCGCCGGGTCGACCCAGAAACCGGTATCGACCATGCCCAGGGGTGCAAAGATCTGCTCCTGCAGATACCGGTCCAGGGTCTGGCCCGAGAGCCGCTCGAGCAATGCGCCGAGGACATCGGTGGCGCGGCTGTATTCCCAGACGGTTCCGGGCTGGAAGGCCAGCGGAAGCTGTCCCAGCTTTGCCACGAGCGCGTCATTGCTGACATGGCGGCTTTCGACGCCGGAGTCACGATAGGCGGCCTTGACCAGCGTCGATGCGCCGAAAATGCCGTAGGTCAGTCCGGCGGTATGGCGCAGCAGATCCTGCACCGTCATTTCATTGGTGCAGGGCACCAGATCGAGCTGCGGCTTACCGTCGGCGCCGACACGCTCGACGCCGACCTGCAGTCCCTTGAACTCCGGTAAAAAATTCGATACCGGTTCGCTGATCAGCAACTTGCCCTGCTCTGCCAGCATCATCACCGCGACCGACACCACCGGCTTGGTCATGGAGTAGATGCGGAAAATCGAATTGGTCGACATCGGTAGCGGCGCCTGCGGATTCTGGCGCCCGAAGGCTTGCTCGAACTCCTGGCCATGACGCGACAGCAGCAGCGTGGCGCCGGGTATGCGGCCGGTGGCGACATGCGCCTCGATGGCGCCGGCCAAGCGGCTCAGGCCGCGCTGGTCGAAGGCAGCCCTGGCGCCGGTGGCATCGGGCGGTGGTGTGGCGTCGTGTATGTCGAAAGTGGCGTGCATGGATGTCCAGTCAGAGGTTTTCAGGAGCTCTTCTTGACGAGCTGTTTTTCGAAGGCGACGTCGCTCTTGGTCATGCGGCGCGGCGTCTGCGGACCATAGCCGTTGACGAATGCGACGAATTCGTCAAGCGCCACCGGCGCGCCGATTTTTTCAAACCGACCGGCATCGGTGGCTAGTACCAGTTGGAACTGGCCGTCGGCTCCCAGAACCAGTGAATAGTCGGGATTGCTAGTGCGGACTTTCAGACGCTCGACGGCAGCCGTCGCACGGGTCGATCTCATGATGGGTGCCCTCCGGTTGGAGTGCGTGTTGTACCATAATGCGCAGAGCTACGCGCTGGCGCATTGTACCCAGCGCGACGCCGTGGCAACCACCTCACTACTGCTGTACGCTGTGACATTGGAACATTCGGAGATGGTATTGAGCAATCGATTTGACAGGCCCTGCGCAATCGCTGCACGCACGCGTTTTTCTTTCATCTCAGGTTTTCTCGCCAGTCTGCTGAGCGGTTGTGCCGCACTGCCGATTCCGCACGCCGATGGCCTGTCGGCAAACACGCTCGATGGCAGTCCCGGGATCACGGTCTACGCCGCCGGCGACATCGCCGATTGCCGCAAGAACGCTGCCTCCGACAGCGGCGCCGCGCGCACCGGCAAGCTCATTGCAACTGCGTTGGCAGGTAATCCGACGGCGATGGTGCTGGCGTTGGGCGACCTTGCCTATCCGGCCGGCACGGCGGCGCAGTTCGACGATTGCTATGGTCGGACCTGGGGCAGCTTCAAGGACCGCACCCTCCCCGCTCCGGGCAATCATGAGTACTACACGCCGGGCGCCACGGGATATTTCGATTATTTCGGCAACGGTGCCGGGCCTGACAGGCGCGGCTATTACAGCACCGACCTCGGCGGCTGGCACGTGGTGTCGCTCAACAGCAATCTCAAGGGTCCTGCCAGCGATGCGCAGATGACCTGGCTGCGCGCCGACCTGGCCGCATCCCGTCAGGTGGGCGCGGGACGCTGCGTGCTGGCCTTCTGGCACCATCCGTACGCCAGCTCCGGCGGACACGGCAACAATGCCCACATGCGTCCGACATGGGAAGCGCTGTTCGACGCGCGCGCCGACGTGGTACTGGCCGCACATGATCACGATTACGAGCGCTTCGCCCCCATGGACGGTACCGGCAATGCCGATGCGCGCAGCGGCATCCGCTCTTTCGTCGTCGGCAATGGCGGTGCCAGCCTGACACCGTTCGGCCCGACCAAGCTGCACAGCCAGGCGCAGGATAATTCCACGGTCGGCGTGTTGCGACTGCGGTTGAAGGCAGGCAGTTATGAGTGGGCGTTTTTGCCGGCCGACGGCAGCGCTGCCCGCGATGGCGGCAGCGGTGTCTGTCATGCAGGCTCCAGCCGGGGATAGCGCGGGTTAATCGGTCGCAGCTGCTTCGACGCCAAGCGGTACCGGCGCCGGCAGTTGCGCCAGCTGGCGCAGCACATGGGCCGCCGCCACCAAGCCGAACGCCGCCGTGACCACCACGGCCGAGCCGTATCCAGCGCAGTTCAGGCCGCTGATGCCGGCGTTGTCGCCGCCTTCCACCGCGTCAGCAGACGCCACGGCGAGTTCAGGAAACCGCAGCGGCTCGGTGGAAAACACGGCATCGATGCCGAACTTGTTTTTCGTACCCCGTGGGAAACCGTGCTCCGCACGCAAGCGCTTGCGCACCTTGGCCAGCAGCGGTTCCTGCTCGGTACGGCAAAGGTCGCGCACCTCGATGCAGGTCGGATCGATCTGGCCGCCGGCGCCGCCAACGGTCAGCAGACGCAGCTTGTGCATGCGGCAATAGGCGATCAGCGCGGTCTTGGCGCGCACGTTGTCGATAGCGTCGATGATGTAATCGTAATGCTGCTGGCCGATCAACGCCTCGAGATTGTCGGCGCTCAGAAAATCCTCGACCTGGGTCACCTGGCAATACGGATTGATCTGCTCGATCCGCTGTGCCAGAGCCATGACCTTGGCCATGCCCAGCGTATCGGTGAGCGCATGGATCTGCCGATTGACGTTGGACTCGGCCAGATGATCGAGATCGATCATCGTGATGTGCCCGATGGCGCTGCGGGCGAGCGACTCGACCACCCAGGAGCCGACGCCGCCGACGCCGATCACGCAGAC
>JACMRD010000286.1 GCA_014376645.1 Herminiimonas sp.
CCCTCTGACTGCAGGTCCTTGGCGAATTCGATGATCAGGATCGCGTTCTTGGCCGACAGGCCGATGATGGCGATCAGTCCGACCTTGAAGTACACGTCGTTCGGCAGGCTGCGCATGCTGGCGCCGAGCAAGGCGCCCAGGATACCGAGCGGCACCACCAGCAGTACCGACATCGGGATCGAGGTACTTTCGTAGAGCGCCGCCAGCACCAGGAAGACAGCCAGCAACGATAGCGCAAACAGCGCCGGCGCCTGCGAACCGGAGGTCTTTTCCTCGAACGACTGACCGGTCCATTCGAAGCCGAATCCGGTCGGCAGTTGGCCGGCCAGTTTTTCCATTTCGTCGAGTGCTTCGCCGGTGCTGCGGCCCGGCGCGGCGTCACCGGCGATCTTCATCGCTGGATAGCCGTTGTAGCGCGCCAGCTGCACCGGCCCAGCGATCCAGTGCGAACTGGCGAAAGCGGCGAACGGCACCATCGCGCCGGCGGCATTGCGCACGTAGAGCTTCTGCAAGTCTTCGGGCGCCACCCGTTGCGGCGCGTCGGCCTGCACGATGACGCGTTGCTGCCGGCCTTGGTTCGGGAAGTCGTTCACATAGGACGAGCCGAGCGCGGCCGACAGCGTCGTGTTGATGTCGGCAAAGGACAGGCCCAGGGCACTAGCCTTGTCGCGATCGACGTCGACCTGCAATTGCGGCGTGTCTTCCAGGCCTTCCGGCCGCACGCCCTTGAGGACGGCGCTCTTGGCTGCCAGGCCGAGCAACTGGTTGCGTGCCGCCAGCAACGCGTCATGGCCGAGACCAGCCCGGTCCTGCAGCCGGAACGTGAAACCGGTGGCGTTGCCCAGTTCGCGGATCGGTGGTGGATTGGCCGGAAAGATGATCGCGTCCTTGATCTTCGAGAGGGCACCGAAGGCGCGTGTGACCACCGAGCCGGCACTCTGGTCGGCCGGCCGTTCGCTCCAGTCCTTCAGCGGCGTGAAGACCAGGCCGGCATTCTGGCCGCTGCCGGAGAAGCTGAAGCCGACCACGGCAAAGATGCGCGCGATCGCCGGTTCCTTTTTGTAATATTCCTCGACCTGGCCCAGCACGGTCAGCGTGCGGTTTGCGCTGGCGCCCGGCGGCAGCTGCACGTTGGTGATGATGTAACCCTGGTCCTCGATCGGCAGGAAGGAAGACGGCAGGCGCACATACAGCAGACCGACCACGACCACGATCAGGCCATAGACGACCATGTAACGCCCGGTAGTGCCGAGCATCCTGCCGATCAGGCTCTGGTAGCTGTCGGCGGTGCGCGAGAAGCCGCGATTGAACCAGCCGAAGAAGCCTTTCTTTTCGACGTGGCTGCCCTTGGCGATGGGCTTGAGGATGGTCGCGCACAGCGCCGGTGTCAGGGTCAGCGCCATCAGCGCCGAGAACAGCATCGAGGACACCATCGCCAGCGTGAACTGGCGATAGATCGCGCCTACCGCGCCGCCGAAGAAGGCCATCGGGATGAACACGGCGACCAGCACCAGCGTGATGCCGATGATGGCGCCGGTGATTTGGCGCATCGCTTTCCGGGTGGCCTCGCGCGGCGAGAGGCCTTCCTGGCTCATGATTCGCTCGACGTTTTCCACCACCACGATGGCGTCGTCGACCAGGATGCCGATGGCCAGCACCATGCCGAACATGGTCAGCACGTTGATCGAGTAGCCGAAGGCCGCCATCGCGGCAAAGGTGCCCATGAGCGCCACCGGTACCACGACGGTCGGAATCAGGGTGTAGCGGATATTCTGCAGGAACAGGTACATCACCAGGAACACCAGCACCACTGCTTCGCTCAGGGTCTTGACCACTTCCTCGATCGAGATTTTGACGAACAGCGAGGTGTCGTAGGGAATGTCGTAGCGCACCCCCGCCGGGAAATATTTCGCCAGTTCCGCCATCTTCGCCTTGACTGCGGTGGCGGTGGCCAGCGCGTTGGCGGTCGGTGAGAGCTGCACCGCGACCGCCGAGGTCGGCTTGCCGTTCAGGCGGGCGGAGGTGGCATAGGCCTGGCCGCCGATCTCGATGCGGGCGACGTCCTTCAGGCGCACGGTCGAGCCGTTCGGATTGGCGCGCAAGACGATGTTGCCGAATTCCTCCGGTGTCGACAACTGACCGGTGACCACGATCGGCGCCGAAGTCTGCTGCGAGGTCGGCGCCGGCAGTTCACCCAGCGTGCCTGACGCCACCTGCGCGTTCTGGTTGCGAATCGCCGTGGTGACGTCGCCTGGAGTGAGCTTCAAGCCGACCAGCTTGTCGGGGTCGAGCCAGACCCGCATCGCGCGCTCGGTACCGAACAGCTGGGCCTGGCCGACGCCCGGCACCCGCTTCAATTCGTTCAAGACGTTGCGCGACAGGTAGTCGCCCAGCGCGATCGGATCGAGCCGGCCATCGGTGGACGACAGGCCGACGAACATCAGGATGTTGCTGCGCGCCTTGGTGACCTGCACGCCCTGCTGCGTCACGGCTTGCGGCAATCGCGCCTCGACCCGCTTGACCCGATTCTGAACATCGACCGCTGCCAGGTCCGGATTGGTGCCCGGCAAAAACGTCACGGTGATGGTGGCCTGGCCGTTGGCTTCGCTTTGCGATTCGACGTATTGCAAGCCGTCGGCGCCGTTGATCTCCTGCTCGATCAGGCTGGTGACGCTTTCATCGAGAATCTTTGCCGAAGCGCCAGGGTAGGTGGCGGTCACGACGATTGATGGCGGTGCAATGGTCGGATACTGCGCCACCGGCAATTTGGTGATCGACAGGGCGCCGCCGAGCAGGATGAACAGCGCGATCACCCAGGCAAATACGGGGCGATCGATGAAGAATTGGGCCATGCGAACTCCTGGAGGGACTTGCTTAGTTGGCTTTGGATGGTGCGGCTGCGGCAGACGGCGCCGGAGCCGGCGCAGTCGAGACAGTCGAGGCACTCGAGGCGACCGCCGGTGGCGCCAGCGGCGCAGTACCAGCAGGTGGCGTCACGCCGGCCCAGTTAACGGTCTTGACGGTGGCGCCCGGTTTTGCTTTCTGCAAACCTTCGACGATCACGCGGTCGCCCGGTTTCAGGCCAGCGCTGACGATCCAGACATTGCCCTGCGCGGTATCGGCCTTGACCGGACGGGCCGCGACCTTGTTGTCGGGGCCGACCACCATGACTGAGGCGCCGTCGGTGGTGCGCTGTACCGCTTGGGTAGGCACCGTCAGTGCAGCGTCGTTGACCGCCTGCTCCAGCCGGGCCCGTACATACATGCCTGGCAAGAGCGTGCGGTTCGGATTCGAAAACTCCGCGCGCAGGGTGACCGCGCCCGAGCTTTCATCCACGGTCAGGTCCGAGAACAGCAGCTTGCCGGTTTGCGGATACACCTGGCCGTCCTCGGTCACCAGCGTGACCCGTGCGGCGTTCTGGCCGGCGCTCTGCAGCTTGCCGCTGTCCATGGCGCGTCGCAGGCGCAGCAGTTCGGTACTCGATTGGGTCAGGTTCACGAAGATCGGATCGATCTGCTGCACGGTTGCCAGCGGCGTGGCTTCGCCCTGGCCGACCAGCGCACCCTCGGTCACCTGGGCGCGGCCGATGCGCCCGGCGATCGGCGCCGTAACCGTCGCGTAGCCCAGGTTCAGGCCGGCGCTCTGTCGGGTGGCGCGTGCGGTGGCAAGATCGGCCGTGGCTTGCTTCTGTGCCGTCAGCGCATCGTCATATTCCTGCCTGCTGATGGCATTCGTTTCGACCAATGGCTTGTAGCGCTGGGTTTTCAGTGTGGCTTGCGCCAGGTTGGCGTCGGCTTTCGCGACGGCCGCCTCAGTGCTCGAGAACGTCGCCTGCAGCGGCGCCGGATCGATGCGGAACAGGATCTCGCCGGCCTTGACCTCGCTACCTTCGCGGAAAGAACGCTTCAAGACGATGCCGGGCACGCGCGCACGTACCTGCGCCACACGGCTGGCTTCGACGCGGCCTGGCAGTTCGGTGGTCAGCGCGATGCGCGTCGGCGCCACCGTGACGATGCCAACTTCGGCCGGTGGTGGCGGACCGCCGGCGCTGGCGGCTGGTTTGTCGCCGCAGGCAGCAATGACCGACAGAAGAAGCGACATGAGCAGCACGCGCACTGCGCTGGGAATGGACGGATGGCTTGTACTCATGGGGTCTCACACGGTAGGAAGAATCGAACGATCGGCAATCGCGCTTGCGACGAACTGACGCTGTGCCGCCGTGATCGCTGCAGCTCGACGCCATCAAGACAACCCGGCGCTGCGCAAGAACCGAGATGCACGAAAGCAAGACCGAGTGCTATTATATATACATTCATGGCTGTATGTATGTGACCAAAAACAGGCCGCTTCCAGGCACTCTTTTTTCGGAAGAAAGAAACTCAGATGGCACGTTCGACCAAGCTCGAAGCCCAGGAAACCCGCAACCGGATTCTCGATGCGGCCGAGCGGGTGTTTCATGCGAAGGGTGTGTCGCACAGCTCGCTCGAGGACGTGGCCCAGGCGGCGCAGGTCACGCGCGGCGCGATCTACTGGCACTTCAAAAACAAGGGCGATCTGTTCGAAGCGATGCTGGAACGCGTGAAGCTGCCGATGGAAGCCATGGTGGAAGCCGGCGCCGACACGCGCGAGGCCGACCCGATGGGCCAGTTGCGCAGCGCCCTCGTCTTCGCCCTGCAGGAAATCGCGCAGAGCCCGCAATCGCGCAAGGTCTTCGAGATCGTTTTCCTGAAATGCGAACTGGTCGAAGTCACGGATACGCTATGGGTGCGCCGCCAGGAAGCGGCACGCAGGGCACACACGAATTTCCAGCGGATCCTGCATAACGCCGTGGTGCGCGGTCAGTTGGCGGAGGATCTGGACATCCCGCTGGCGTGCGCCGCACTGCGCGCGATGATGGGCGGGTTGATCAGTAACTGGGTGTTCATGCCGGGGCAGTTCGAGTTGGC
>JACMRD010000008.1 GCA_014376645.1 Herminiimonas sp.
AAGCGATTCTTCGATGCCCGGTATAGGCAACCCTTGCGAGCGGTAACGATGCGTCGCATATCCCGAACTGATATTACTTTCAATTCCGTTTTCTGAGACGACCCCGACTACGCGCAGGCGGATCTGGAAGGCGGGAGCCGTGATCCGGCCTCTTGCTTCAACGTCTGAATTCATAGACTTCCCAAGCCTGGCGATGCCAGCTACGCGGGTGCCTGGTAGTGGCACTTTCCTTTGGATTAAGTGTCAAGGTGTGAAGCTGTGTCCAGCTTCCAGACAGAATGGCAATGACTGCCCTGTACTACTCGGGTAGCCCATAGAACGTCATCATCTTCGTAAGAATGGTGTCGAAATGGCGCCGTGATGGTGCCAAATTGGCGCAAACATGATTGTCGTCAGGGTGGATTCCAGGCCGTGGTCACTTGAGCCGCGCCACCAACCCCGACTCCCTCACAGTCCTCCCCCGCACAGCCTCCCCAATCACCCCCGCCCCGCCCACGATCGTCACATCCTTCCTCGACCGCGTCACCGCCGTATAAACCAGCTCTCGGCTCAACACCCGATTCGATTCCGCCGGCAGCACCAGCATCACTTCATCGAACTCCGAGCCCTGCGACTTGTGGACCGTCATGGCGAACGCCGTGTCATGGTCCGGCAGGCGCACCGGCGCCACCGCCCGCAACCCATCCGGGCCGTCCGGAAAAAACACCATCAACGCGCCGTTCTGGTCGGGGAACGCGATGCCGATGTCGCCGTTGAATAGCTTGAGCACATAGTCGTTGCGCAGCACCATGACCGGTCGTCCCGGGTACCAGGCCGACTGCGATCCCGGGTCCTGCGGATGGGCGATCTGGGCACGGATCTGCGTGCTGATCAAGGTGTTGAGCGCGCCGACGCCGCGCGCTGTCTCGCGGATCGCGCACAGGACGCGGAAGCGGTTGAAGGCGTTGAACAGCCGGGCCGGTGTGCTGGCGCTGCGCACTGCCTCGACGTACGCGGCATAGCCGGCGACGACCGCTTGCGTGGCCTCCTCGCCGAGTGCAGGGGCATCGGTGTCGATCCAGGTGATGGCCGGGTCGTCGCGTGCCGCTAGTTGCGCCAGTACGGCCACCGCGTTGCCCGCATTGATGGCGGCAGCGAGTCGGCCTACGCCCGAGTCTTTGCTGAACCTGAAATTCTCCGTGAACCAGACCACGCTGTTGTGCAGTGCGGTCGGTGTCAGCGGGGCGGCGGGCTCGATGCGTTGGAGTGGGGTGTCGGTCAGGTCGGCCAGGGTGCTGCGGTATTGCGCGTCCAGGGTCGGGTCGGCGCTCAGCTCGGCAAACACGGCGCCGGATTCGACTGCGGCGAGCTGGTCCTTGTCACCCAGCAGGATGATGCGGGCCGTGGTCGGGACCGCTTCGAACAGTTTGGTCGCCAGCGCCAGGTCGAGCATCGAGGCTTCGTCGACGATCAGGACGTCGATCGCCAGCAGGTTGCCACCGTGGTGGCGGAATTCGCCTGCCGATGGTGTGACACCCAGCAGGCGGTGGATGGTGAAGGATTCGGCCGGCAGGCGTGCCTGGATTGCGGCCGGCAGGTGCTCGGCGCGCAGGCGCAGTGCTTCCAGCATGCGGGCGGCGGCCTTGCCAGTCGGGGCGGCGAGCGCGATGCGGCAATCCGGGTTCTGTTCCAGCAGGCAGGCCAGCAGGTTGACCACTGTGGTGGTCTTGCCGGTGCCGGGGCCGCCGCTGATGATGGTCAGGGGACTGAGCAGGGCGAGACCGGCGGCGATCTTCTGCCAGTCGGGTCGGCCGGCGAGTCCTTTCTGGTTGGCTGCGAACAGGTTGTTCAAGCGCAGTTGCAATGCGGTGTCGACCATCGCCAATGCTGCGCGCGGTTGCATCAGGCGCCGCGCCAGGCGCTGCTCATAGTCGAAATAACGATGCAGATAAAGCCGGTCGTCGTCGTCCAGGATCAGTGGTTGCGCGCCGGGTTTCGCCGGCGTGCCGGTGACACCGGATGCCTGCAGGCAGGCGCGCAGCATCGCAGTGCTCCACGGCGGATTGGCGGCGGCGATGTCGGCCAGGCGAGCGCAGACGTGGCCGTCGGATCCCGCCAGGCTCAGATACAGCGCGATCTGGTGCAGCATTCTGCTCGCGTCTTCGTTCAGTGGCTGTTGCTGGCTCGACCAGCTGACGACATGGCTGGCGAAGCCGCGCGCGAGCAGGTCGGCGGGCAGGGGCAGGTCGACGGGGTTCATGCTGCGCTCCGCAGGATCGGTGCGTGGAACAGTTGATCGAGCATGGTGATGACCGCCTCGTCCGGTTTATGAAAATATACGCCCGCCGGGGTGCCGGCGGCAGTCGTCCAGTCGGGACGCACACCGCGCATGAACAGATACAGCACGCCGCCAAAGTGCGTGGCATACCGGTAGTCCGGCAGGCGCTGCTGCAGGTAGCGGTGCAGCGCCAGTGCGTACAGCAGGTATTGCAGGTGGTAGCCGTGTTCGGCCATCGCGGCTTCGATGCCTTGGCTGTCGTAATCCTGCGCGCCGTAGCCGAGATGATTCGATTTCCAGTCCAGCAGGTAGAAGCGGCCGTCGGCTTCGAACACCATGTCGATGTAGCCCTTGAGATAGCCTTCGAGCTTGCGAAAGCTCAGGGGCGCGATTGCGTAGCCGGCGTCGGCCAGCAGGCTGTTCAGGGCTTCGGGTTGCAGACGCGGCGCCGGCAGGTTGAACTCGAGTTCCGACAGCCAGGTGCCCGGTTCGAGATCGGTGAGCCGCACGCCGCCGGTCAAGTCGGTCGCCGTCATCCGGTCGAGCATCTGGCGCACCATGCGAGACTGGAGCGCCAGTTGCTGGTCCTTCGCGACGCCGGGCAGGATCTGCGGGTGCGAAGCGAGGCCGTGGCGGATCGTGCGGTCCCATGTGCCGGGGTCGGCGAAGTCGAGCTTTTCCAGGATGGCGTGCAGGGTGTCGCCTGCGCTGGCGCCGCGAGAAAAGCGCAGGATGTCGTCAGCGGGCAGCTCCGGCGGGCACTGGTCGGGGCGCGACCGGGTCCAGGTGCTGCGCGCGTCATGGTCGCTGCTGTCCTGCTCGCCGGCGGTAGCGTGCTGCAGAGCCGAGAAGCTGGTCATGCGCCAGCCGTCGCGCAGGATCGGCGGCAGCGTCTGGGCGTGCAGGGTATCGGGCGCCGGACGGACGAAGGTGACCGGGGTGCCCGGCGCTTGCGGTATGTCGACGATGCCGATATGCGGCGCGTGGCTGCCGGCGAGCGCGGACCAGGCGGCGGCAATGTCGGCCGGCGCCATGTCGTGTTTGGCCCAGGCGTGCGGCGCAGTGGCGGCGCCGGCGACCAGCCAGTTCAGCTGGCTGCGGGTACTCTCTTTGGTGCTGAGCTTGCCGAATGAATTGACGCCGTAGCAGCCGGCGACCAGGTAGCAGCGGTGCGCCGCACGGGTCAGGGCGACGTAGGCCAGGCGCAGGAATTCGGCGGCGGTTTCCTGGCGGACGATCGCCTTGATCGCATCGTCTTCGGTCTTGTCCAGCTCGCGCCGGAAGTCGATGACCGGGTGGCCGTCGGTGTCGTGATATTCGCGGCCTTCCAGCGTGACGCCGCCACCCATCCTGCCGGACCACAGGAACGGGCAGAATACGACCGGATATTCCAGCCCCTTGGAACGATGGATGGTGACGATCTGCACCAGGTTCTGGTCGGATTCGAGGCGTAATTGCGCCGCCTCGTCGCCGGTGGCATGGCGTCGCTGGGCGTTAAGCCAGTGCAGCAGGGCGTCGGGTGCCGGATGTTGGTGGCCGGCCTGGTGCAGGTACTCGCCCAAGTGCAGCAGGTTGGTCATGCGCCGTTCCCCATCGAGGCGCGCCAGCATCCGTTTGCTGACGCCTTCGGCAGTGAGCAGGCGGCGATACATGAAGCCGATGCCGCGCTCGCGCCACAGGGTGCGGTAGGTGTCGAAGTGTTCGATCTGTTTCTGCAGCGCTGTTTCATTGCCGGCAATCGCAGCGATTGCGGCGGCGTCGTGGCCCAGCAGTTCGGTGGCCAGCGCCGCCAGCAGCATGTCGGTGCGGGTCGGCGCCAGTACGGCTTGCAAGAGGCGTTCGAGTTCTTCGGCGTCGACGCTGTCGAAGATGCTGGCGTGCGAGAGTTCGACACTGCCGATGTCGAGCCTGGCCAGCGCGTTGCGGATGGCGCTGCCCTGCGCATGGCTCTTCACCAGCACCGCGATGTCGCCAGCCTGCAGCGCGTGCTCGCCCAGCGTGACCTGGCCGGCCTGGGCGGCGCGCAGGAGGCGGGCGATCTCGGCGGCGGTGGCGGTTTCGGCAGCGGTCTTGGCGACGTTACCGGCGAGGACGGTGCCGTCCTCGCCGACCGGTAGTTCCCAGATCTGCAGGGCGGCGCCGGTGCTGCCGGTAATGCCGACACTGCTGTCGCGGAAATTGGCACGCGGCTTCTTCCCCAGGTGTACAGCCTGGTAGTCCAGTCCCGGCAGCAGGAAGGCATGCGGGTTGGCCGAGAACAGGGCATTCTGCGCGGCGATCAGGCCGGCGCTGGAACGCTGGTTGTCCGCCAGCGAATACTGCGCCGTTGCCTTGTTGCGCGCTTGCAGGTAGGTCTGCAGATCGGCATTCCGAAAACTGTAGATCGCCTGCTTGGGATCGCCCACGAAGAACAGCGGGTTCGTCCCGGCGCCATAGATCGCATCGAAGATCGCGAACTGCAGCGGATCGGTGTCCTGGAACTCGTCGATCAGGGCCGCCGGGTAGCGTGCCAGGAGCGCTGCCGCCAGCCACGGCGTCTTCTCGCTCTTGAGTGCTGCGTAGACGTTGTAGAGGATGTCGTCGTAGGACTGGATGCGCTGTTCGCGTTTCATGCGTGCCAGCGTGTCGGCGCCTTCGGCGAACAGATCGCGCAGCAGGCGCAGGCGGGCCAGCTCGAGGTTCACTTTGGCCTGTGCGCGCAGGGTCAGCAGATCCTCGGCAAGGTCGAAGAATGGATGGGAGGGCGTGGTCTTGTTCTTCTTGGTGCCTTTTTTCAAGCGCTCGGTTGATAGCAGCAGAAGCTTCGATTTGTCCAGATCCAGCATGGTCATTGCATCGCCGGCATTGGCATAGGCTTGCCAGTCTTTACAGGCAGCATCGACCGATTTCGTCGTGTAGGAGACACCGTTGAGTTCAGCGAGGGTGGCATGCATGAGCGACCGGATCTGTTCGGTGTGACCGTTCCAGCAAGCGGCGGCATCGCCGTACGCCAGTTCGATTGCTGCCTGGTGCGGCGTGAAGGGCGCATCGATGTCGTCGGGCCACAGGGTGCGTGACTGGGTTTTTGCGCGCTGGCGCTTGAGCAGGTCGGCAAACTTGTCCGGCGTATCGCCGTTCGACAGCAGGTAGCCGGTCACTTCGGTCGGCAGGATGCCGCTGCTGATGTGGCGCCGCCAGAAATCCTGTACGGCGCGCAGGACCAAATCGTCGTCGCTGGCCAGCAGGTCGGTGGCAAACGGTACGCCCGCGGCAAACGGCGCATCGGACAGGGCGCGCTGGCAAAACCCGTGGATGGTGAAGATCGCTGCCTCGTCGAAGCTTTGCAAGGCCAGCTCGAGCACCGCCGTCATGGCGGCGGGTAGCATGCCGCGTGTCTCCAGCGTGCCGACCAGGGTGGCGACGAAGGGGTCGGCGCCGCTGACGCTGACGCTGCTGCTGCTGCTGCTGCTGCTGCTGCTGCTGCTATTACCTGCCGCCGCCAGAAACCGGATCGTGTCGCCGATGCGCGCACGGATGCGCTCGCGCAGTTCGGCCGTTGCCGCCTTGGTGAAGGTGACGACCAGGATCTGCTGCACCGGCAACTGGCGCTCGAGCAGCAGGCGCAGGTAGAGGCCGCACATGTTCCAGGTCTTGCCGGTACCGGCCGATGCCTCGATCTGGTTGATGCCGTCGAGGCTGCAGTCGAAGACGTCGAGTTCCTGCGCTGCGTGGATTGGGGGTGGGTTCACGGGCGGTCCTCCTCGAGGTATTCCATCATCTGGCCGAACACGGTGTGGGCGGCCTGCTCGAAGTCCCGATCGAGCGGATCGTCGACTCCGCGCAGGGCCAGGCGGTAGGTGACGTGGCGGTCTTCGCCATGCTCGCGGAACTTCGAACTGAACCAGGTCTTGTGTGCCGCCGACAGATCGTTGCTCCCGGAGGCGTAGGCCCATGCCGCCTTGGGATAGAAGTGTAGCGGCGCCGACAATCCCGACCGGTACAGGCGAACCAGATCGCCCAGGATCCTTGCCGCATCGCTGCAAGGCACGAGACGGTAGTGACCATCGCAGGAGATCCACATGGTCTTGCCCACGACCCCGGCCGGCAGGCTTGCGTTCAGCGCCAGGTGGTCGATCCAGCCCGCCAGGTAATCGGTTGCACGCGTGTCGTCGAAGCGCGCGCGCACCAGGCCGCTTGTGCGCAGGTCGCTGAAAGCCCCGGTGAGTCGCCAGGCTTCGCCTTCGATGTCAATCGACAGATCGACCGGGTGCGGTGGCAGGCAGGGTTCGATGCTGGCTTCTCGTACCTCCGCGCAAAACGCATGCATCCGGTGCAGCGCCTTGTCGAGTGCGACGGTCCCCATCGGACCGGGCGGCAGTTCGATGCCGGCGCGCGCCATGGCGCCGATGTCGGCAAGCGGAAGGTCCTGCGCCAACAGCGGCAGCAGGCGTCGCGCCAGGTCGGTCTGGCCGGCCCAGTCGGGCAGGAACGGCTCGTCATCCTGGAGCGTGGCGTCGTCTTCCCGAATGCGCAATTGCAGTCGGTTCTGCAGCAGATAACGGCTCGGATTACTGAAAAAATTCTTGAGCTGGTCGAGCGTGACGGTGCGCCATTCGGCTTCCGGCGCCGGTAAGGGCGTACTGAAAAACGCCTGCACCTCGGCGTCGCTTGT
>JACMRD010000287.1 GCA_014376645.1 Herminiimonas sp.
CCGCTTGTCGAGCAGGATGTCGCGTAGCGTGCCGCCACCGAAAGCGGTGATGAATGCCACGGTGAAGACGCCGACCACATCCATTTTCTTGCTGCGCGCTTCGATGAAGCCAGAGAATGCGCCGACCAAGATCGCCAGGATTTCGATCAGGTTAATCAGCGACATTTTCGACATCAGCACGTCATGACTAACTTTGTGCCTTGAGCAGGACTACCAGCGCGCCGCTGCCGCCGTCGGATGCCTTGGCCTGGCAGAAGGCGATCACCTCATCCTTCTGTGCGAGCCAGTTGCGCACCTTGTTCTTGAGGACCGGCTCCTTGTTGATCGAACCCAGGCCCTTGCCGTGAATGATGCGCACGCAGCGCAGGCCGCGCTTGCCGACGCCGCGCAGATATTCGGCCAGGGCGGTGCGGGCTTCCTCGGTGCGCAGGCCGTGCAGATCGAGCTGGCTCTGGATTACCCAGTGCCCACGGCGCAGCTTGCGCAGCGTATCGGACCCAATGCCGCTGCGCGCGAAACTGAGCGCCTCGTCAGTGTCCATCAGGGTCTCGACACTGAAATCGTCCGATAGCGATTCGGCCAGGGCCGCCTGCTCGTCGGCCAGATGCATGCGCGCGATCGGCTCCGGCCGTGGTGTGTAGGCAGCCTGTCGTTCGGGTGCCGCCAGCGGCGCGACGGCGCCGATGCTGCGCTTGAACAGATCGGCCTCGAGCGCGGCCGCCTGTTCGCGCCGCCGCCGGGCCGCCTCCGCTTGTTCGCGGGCCTGCTGTTGCGTCTTCAGCTCGCGCTGCAAGCCTTGCAGGGCGGCGAAATCCTTGATCGGTTCAGCCATGGTGCCGCCGGTGTGGTGAAGCTGGTGAAGCTGGCCGGTGAGGCTGGCCAGTGAATCGGGAACGTCCGGGCAGGTGCTCAGTCTTCCAGGCTTTCCAGATAACGCTGGGCGTCCAGAGCGGCCATGCATCCGGTGCCCGCGCTGGTGATGGCCTGCCGATAGATGTGGTCCTGCACGTCGCCTGCAGCGAACACGCCAGGCACGTTGGTCGCGGTCGCCATGCCCTCCAGGCCGGTGAGGGTGCGGATGTAGCCGTTCTTCATGTCGAGCTGCCCTTCGAAGATGCCGGTATTGGGCTTGTGGCCGATGGCGATGAAGACGCCGTGCAGCTTGACCGGCGTGACGCTGCCGTCGACGGTGGACCTGACGTTCATCCCGGTGACACCGCTGGCGTCACCGGTGATTTCGTCGAGGGTATGGTTCCATTTGACCTCGATCTTGCCCTCTGCAACCTTGGCCATGAGGCGATCGATCAGGATCGCTTCGGCACGGAACTTGTCACGACGGTGCACGATCGTGACCTTGGTGGCGATGTTGGACAGGTAGAGTGCTTCTTCGACTGCGGTATTGCCGCCGCCGATGACCGCGACTTCTTGGCCGCGATAGAAAAAACCATCGCAGGTCGCGCAGGCCGACACGCCCTTGCCGGCGAAGGCTTCTTCGGAGGGCAGCCCAAGATACTGGGCCGAGGCGCCGGTGGCGATGATCAGTGCATCACAGGTGTATTCACCGGAGTCGCCGATGAGGCGCAGCGGCCGCTCGTCGAGCTTCGTGGTGTGGATTTGATCGAAGATGATCTCGGTCTCAAACCGTTCGGCATGCTGCAAGAGACGCTGCATGAGTTCCGGTCCCTGTACGCCCATCGGGTCACCTGGCCAGTTCTCCACATCCGTGGTCGTCATCAACTGGCCACCCTGTTCGACGCCGGTGACGAGGACCGGCTTCAGGTTGGCGCGGGCGGCATAGACCGCGGCTGAATACCCTGCAGGACCGGAGCCGAGGATCAGGACATGCGCGTGTTTTGGTGTGGACATAATGTTATCTCGGGTGGGATGGCGCCGATTCGTTCAGCGAGGTTCAAAGGACGATCACGATGGCAGAGACGCTGCCGCTGGCGCGAATTCCAACAGTGCCTTGATTAATTCGGTTTTAGTGTGGAAAACTCGTTAAGATTATAGACGAAGCAGGCTCAACGGCCAGACACGCGGTTGGCTGCCACCGGCGGCGGCGCTGGCGGCGCTGATTTCAGTTCGATTTGCTGCCTGATTTGCCCCTTGCAGCGCGCGCCGCGGGGCCGATCGCCACGCATCGTTCTTCGCCCGCATTCCGTATCCCAGAACCCGATCATCATGACTAGAACCACGCAAGCCTATACCCGTGCCACCGCCGAGCCGCAGCCCTTGCCCAACCGGTTAGTGCTGCTGCTGTCCGAAGCGCGCTGGCTGGTCCTCGCAGCGGTCGGCCTGTACCTGGTGTTGATCCTTGCCAGTTATACCCGCAGCGATCCGGGATTTTCATTTTCGACGGCCGTGCCACGCGTGCACAACTGGGGCGGTCGCACCGGCGCCTATGTGTCCGACCTGCTGCTGTTCGTCTTCGGACTCTCGGCCTGGTGGTGGAGTCTGCTGTTGCTGCGTACCGTGCGCAACGGCTATCGTCGCCTTTCGCATCGCTTTCCCGGTACCGGCGAAGCCGAAGCCCAGGGCGCCACACGCTCCGACAGGAAAGGCGGCGCCACCACCAGCACCGAGGCAGAAGCCGAGCACCGGCACGAGGTCGCGATCCGTGTCGCCGGCTTCGCGATGCTCGTCACCGGCAGCGTCGGCATCGAATTCCTGCGCATGTACTCGATCAAGGCACAGCTGCCGCGCGCACCGGGCGGTGTGCTCGGCGAGCTGATCGGCGATGCGGCACAGCGCGCTTTAGGCTTCACCGGCGCCACGCTCTTCCTGCTGCTGTTGTTCGGCCTCGGCTTCAGCCTGTTCTTTCATGTCTCGTGGCTGAGCGTGGCCGAGCGCGTGGGCGGCTGGCTCGAACGAGCGGTGCTTCAACTGCGCAGCTTTTACGTCGCGCGAGAAGACCGCAAGGTCGGCATGGAGGCAGCGGTCAAACGCGAAGTCGTAGTGGTTCACGAGCGCGCCCGCATCGTCGAAGCCGCACCGATGCGCATCGAGCCGCAGGTCGTTACGGTGGCCAAGTCCGAGCGCGCCGAGAAAGAACGCCAGGTGGTGCTCTTCACCGATCTGCCGGACACAAATCTTCCGCCGCTGTCGCTGCTTGACGAAGCACCTGTGGTGCAAGAGACGGTCAGCATCGAGACGCTCGAATTCACCAGTCGCCTGATCGAGAAAAAGCTTTCCGACTTCGGCATCGAGGTCAAGGTCGTTGCAGCGTACCCGGGACCGGTCATCACGCGCTACGAAATCGAACCGGCCGTCGGCGTCAAGGGTAGCCAGATCGTCGGCCTGGCGCGGGACCTGGCGCGTTCGCTCTCGCTGACGTCGATCCGGGTGGTCGAAACCATCCCGGGCAAGAATTACATGGGACTCGAGCTGCCCAATCCGAAGCGCCAGATCGTGCGCCTGACCGAAATCCTCAGCTCCAAGGTGTACAACGACGGTGTCTCGAGCCTGACGATCGCCCTTGGCAAGGACATCGCCGGCAATCCGGTGGTGGCCGATCTGGCCAAGATGCCGCATCTGCTGGTGGCTGGCACCACCGGTTCCGGCAAATCGGTGGGCATCAACGCCACCATCCTCTCGCTGCTCTACAAGTCGGACCCGAATCAGGTGCGCCTGATCCTGATCGATCCGAAGATGCTGGAGCTGTCCATCTACGAAGGCATTCCGCATCTGCTGGCGCCGGTGGTGACCGACATGCGCCAGGCTGGCCATGCGCTGAACTGGGGCGTCAACGAGATGGAGCGCCGCTACAAGCTCATGAGCAAGCTCGGCGTGCGTAATCTTGCGGGCTACAACCAGAAGATCATCGAGGCCGAAAAGCGCGAGGAAAAGATACCGAATCCCTTCAGTCTGACCCCGGATGCACCCGAGCCCCTTGAAAAATTGCCGACCATCGTCATCATCATAGATGAGCTTGCCGATTTGATGATGGTGGTCGGCAAGAAGGTCGAAGAACTCATCGCCCGGATCGCCCAGAAGGCGCGCGCTGCCGGTATCCACCTGATTCTGGCCACGCAACGGCCATCGGTCGACGTGATCACCGGCCTGATCAAGGCCAACATCCCGACCCGGATCGCGTTCCAGGTCAGCAGCAAGATCGATTCGCGCACCATCCTCGACCAGATGGGAGCGGAGGCCCTTCTCGGCATGGGTGACATGCTGTACATGCCGCCGGGGACCGGGCTGCCGGTGCGCGTGCACGGCGCCTTCGTCTCGGACGAGGAAGTGCACCGGGTGGTCGATCACCTGAAGGCGCAGGGCGAGCCGAATTACATCGAAGGCATTCTCGAAGGCGGGGTGCTCGAAGAAGGCGCCGATGGCGTCACCGGCGGCGAAGTGTCAGCCGGCGGCGAGTCTGACGCGTTGTATGACCAGGCGGTGGCGGTGGTGCTGAAGAATCGTCGGGCGTCGATCTCGCTGGTGCAGCGTCATTTGCGTATCGGTTACAACCGCGCCGCGCGCCTGCTGGAACAGATGGAACAGAGCGGTCTCGTATCGACCATGCAGTCCAACGGCAACCGCGAAATTCTCGTTCCTGCCGGCGCTGGCGCCGCCGTTGAATAGCGATGCATCCCGACCGGGATGCCCGACAAAGGAATCCCATTGAAGCAGTCATCCGTAACGCATCATCAACCTGGCCGCGTCATTGCCACTCTGCTGCTGGCGGGTGCCCTGACGCTGCCGTCGCTGGCGCTGGCAACCGCACTGGACCAGTTCAAGTCGTTCGTCTCGAGCACCAACGGCGCCCGCGGCGAATTCACGCAGCGCCTGGTCAAGGCCGAAGTCAAGGCGCCGGCGAAGGGCGACGCGGCTGCCGCGCCACAGGCAAAGGTTTCCAACCCGTCCGCTGGCACGTTCCTGTTCGCCCGGCCCGGCAAGTTCATCTGGACCTACCAGAAGCCCTACGAACAACTGCTGCAGGCCGATGGTGACAAGCTCTACATTTACGATAAGGACCTGAATCAGGTCACGGTGCGCAAGCTGGGCAATGCGCTCGGCTCGTCACCGGCGGCGATCCTGTTCGGCAGTAACGACCTGGAAAAGAATTTCACGCTCAAGGAAATCGGGCAGAAGGGCGGCCTCGAATGGCTGGAAGCCACGCCCAAGGCCAAGGACACGACCTTCGACCATATCGGCATCGGTTTTCGCAACGGACTGCCGGAGGCGATGGAATTGCGCGACTCCTTCGGCCAAGTCTCGCTGCTGACCTTCACACGGTTCGAGAAGAATCCGGCGCTCGCCGGTGAGCAGTTCAAGTTCGTGGTGCCGAAGGGTGCGGATGTCTTTGCCAATTGAGGACGCGGGCCTGATGCGCCGCCGATTGCAGGTTTGAGCATGGACGGCGAGCTGGCGGGAATGAACGATCGTGCAACACAAATGGATTCTGCGCCGCTGGCTGAGCGCTTGCGCCCGCGAACTCTCGACGATGTGATCGGGCAGCAGCATCTGCTCGGTCCGGACAAGCCGCTGCGGGTCGCCTTCGAATCGGGGCAACCGCACTCGATGATCCTGTGGGGGCCGCCCGGCGTTGGCAAGACCACGCTGGCGCGCCTGATGGCCGACAGTTTTCAGGCGGAGTTCATGGCGCTGTCGGCGGTGCTCTCCGGCGTCAAGGACATCCGCGAGGCGGTCGAACGGGCGCAACTGCTGCGCTCGGGGATGCAGCGTCGGACCATCCTGTTCGTCGATGAAGTCCATCGCTTCAACAAGAGCCAGCAGGACGCCTTCCTGCCGCATGTCGAAAGCGGCCTCTTTACCTTCATCGGCGCGACCACTGAGAATCCCTCTTTTGAAGTCAACGGTGCGCTGTTGTCGCGCGCCTCCGTGCATGTGCTCAAGACGCTCACCGAGGACGATCTCGGGCAATTGCTGGATCGTGCGTGCACCGTCGAGCTGGGTGGCCTGCGTTTTGCCGTGGATGCCCGCGCCAGTCTGGTCGCCAGTGCCGACGGCGACGGGCGCAAACTGCTGAACAATCTCGAGATCGTCGCTCGTGCGGCAGCCGGCCAAGGCGTCACCGAGGTCGATGCGGCCTTGCTGGCGACTTGCCTGGGCGATGCCTTGCGTCGCTTCGACAAGGGCGGCGATTCGTTCTACGACCAGATCTCGGCGCTGCACAAGTCGGTGCGCGGCTCCAACCCGGATGCCTCGCTTTACTGGCTGGTGCGCATGCTGGACGGCGGTGCCGATCCGCGCTATCTGGCGCGTCGACTGGTGCGCATGGCCAGTGAAGACATCGGACTGGCCGATCCGCGCGCCCTGCGCCTGACCCTGGACGCCGCTGAAACCTACGAGCGGCTCGGTTCGCCCGAAGGCGAGCTGGCGCTGGCCGAGGCGGTCATCTATCTGGCTTGCGCGGCGAAATCGAACGCTGTCTACAACGCCTACAATGCCGCCCGTGCCTTCATTGCCAAGGACAAGTCGCGGCCGGTGCCGGAACACCTGCGCAACGCGCCGACCCGGCTGATGAAGGAGCTCGGCTACGGCAAGCTGTACCGCTACGCGCATGACGAACCGGATGCCTATGCGGCCGATGAAACCTATCTGCCGGACGGGATCGGCGAGCCGGGCTGGTATCAGCCGACCCCGCGTGGGCTGGAACACAAGATCGGCGAGAAGCTGGCTTATTTGCGAGAACTTGATCGTGCTGCGCGCAAGGCGGCAAAGAAGTAACAGCTGAGTTCCAGCCAGAACAACTGCGCTCCAACCAGCGCAGGCGCAGCAACCAGGCTCAGAGTCAACTTTCGCAGGCTTCACAATTAGACGTGGCAGCCCGTAAAGCAGCGAAGTCGTAAAAATGAGCTCCAACCAGCGCAGATGCAGCAAGCAGGGTCAGAGTCAACTTTCGCAGGTTTCACCGCGAAACTTGACTCTGACCCTGCTTGCGGACCAACGCGCGTTTGCCGGGATGATGCAACCGGTTTGAATCCCTGTCGCAGAACGCACTCCCGACTCCGAAGGCCGCTATCAGGGTCAGAATAATTTTCGCGACTGGGCTGCGAAAAAAAACTCTGACCCTGAAAGCTCCACGTTCCGGTCAAATAACTGCTTCAAGCCAGTGCCGAGTTTTGTTTCAGCCGGC
>JACMRD010000288.1 GCA_014376645.1 Herminiimonas sp.
CGTCGCGATCCATTCAGCGGCGGCATGCAGTTGCGAAGCCTGTGGATGCTGAGCCGCAGCATTGCCCAGGAAGATCGCACCAGGCTCGCCCGACAGGAGGCTGGCTGCTGTCTGCTTGGCTTCCGGCGATGCGTGAATATCTCCGAAACCGGCAGGTGCTGCAATGCTCTTGGCTTCAGCGATCGCAGCGATGACTTCGCCGAGTGCGACCAGCCATTCCGATGGCGCCCGGATGATCTTGTTTGCCACCGGCATCAGCAGGTCATCGTCGGTCGCATGCAGGATGCTGAGCTTGGCGCCGCGCTTGATACCCTGGCGTAGACGGGCCGCGAGCAGCGGATGATCCTTGCGCAGGAACGAGCCGATCACGAAGGCCCGCTTCAATTCGCCGAATTCGGCGATCGACATACCCAGCCATGGCGTGACCTTGCCCGTCAGGGCAAAGTCCGACTGGCGCAGGCGGAAATCGATATTCTCGGAACCAAGGCCGCGCACGACTTTCTGCAACAGCGCCAATTCTTCGAGCGTGGAAGTCGGCGTTGCCAGGGCGGCGATCGAATCGGCGCCGTGTTCGTGCCGGATGTTGCGTAATCCGTGCGCAACGTACTCCAGCGCGGTCTGCCAATCGGTCTGCTGCCAGCGGCCGTCCTGCTTGATCATCGGCGAAGTCAGACGCGACTCGCTGTTGACGCCTTCATACGAGAACCGGTCCTTGTCCGACAGCCAGCATTCGTTGACGGCATCGTTTTCCAGTGGCAAGACGCGCATGACACGCGCACCCTTGACCTGCACCAGCAGATTGGCGCCCAGGCCATCATGCGGGCTGACCGATTTGCGGCGTGACAGCTCCCAAGTACGGGCGCTGTAGCGGAACGGCTTCGAGGTCAGCGCGCCGACCGGGCACAGATCGATCATGTTACCGGACAACTCGGATTCAACGGTCTTACCAACGAAGGAGGTGATCTCGGCGTGTTCGCCGCGCCCGATCATGCCGAATTCCATTTGGCCGGCAATTTCCTGTCCGAAGCGTACGCAGCGCGTGCAGTGGATGCAGCGCGCCATTTCCTTCATCGAGATCAACGGACCCGCATCCTTGGGCGTGACGACACGTTTTTCTTCTTCGTAGCGCGACGACGACTTGCCGTATCCGACTGCCAGATCCTGCAACTGGCATTCGCCGCCCTGGTCACAGATCGGGCAATCCAGCGGATGATTGATCAGCAAGAACTCCATCACGCCTTTTTGTGCCTGCACCGCCTTGGCGCTCTTGGAGCGCACGATCATGCCGGCGGAAACTGGCGTGGCGCAGGCCGGCAATGGCTTCGGCGCTTTCTCGACTTCGACCAGACACATGCGACAGTTTGCCGCAATCGACAATTTCTTGTGATAGCAAAAGTGCGGAATGTACGTGCCCAGTTTGTTGGCAGCGTCCATCACCATGCTGCCTTCCAGGACTTCGACTTTTACGCCGTCTATTTCGATTTCAACCATGGCTTTGCTTTGTTGCCTCAGTGTGCGGTAGGAACCGCTTCATTCGATGCGCGCTCGCGCCCTGCTGCTGGAAACCCCCGACCTCAGATGTAGGCCGGTACCAGGCAGTGCTTGTGCTCGATGTGGTATTCAAATTCTTCGCGGTAGTTCTTGATGAACGCGCGCACCGGCATCGCTGCCGCATCGCCCAGCGCACAGATCGTGCGGCCCTGGATGTTGTCGGCGATCGAGTTGAGCATGTCGAGATCGTCAACCCTTCCCTGCCCATGTTCGATCCGGTGCACCATCCGGTAAAGCCAGCCGGTGCCTTCGCGGCAAGGCGTGCACTGGCCGCACGATTCTTCGTAATAGAAATACGACAGGCGCAGCAACGACTTGACCATGCAACGCGTCTCGTCCATCACGATGACCGCGCCCGAGCCCAGCATCGACCCCGCCTTGGCGATCGAATCGTAGTCCATGTCGGTTGCCATCATAAGGTCACCGGTAATGACCGGCATCGACGAACCGCCAGGAATCACGGCCTTGATTTTCTTACCGTCGCGCATTCCACCGGCCAATTCCAGCAAGGTCGCAAATGGCGTGCCAAGAGGAACTTCGTAATTACCTGGCCGGGCGACGTCGCCCGACACTGAAAAGATCTTGGTGCCGCCGTTGTTCGGCCTGCCCAAACCGGCGAATGCCGCGCCGCCCAAAGCAAACACGAACGGCACTGCGGCGAAAGTCTCGGTATTGTTTATGGTGGTCGGCTTGCCGTACAAGCCGAAGCTGGCAGGAAATGGCGGCTTGAAACGCGGCTGCCCCTTCTTGCCTTCCATCGATTCCAGCAAAGCGGTTTCCTCGCCGCAAATGTAGGCACCATAGCCGTGGAATGCATGCAGCTGGAAATTGAACTCGCTGCCCGCAATCTTATCGCCCAGGAAACCAGCAGCACGCGCCTCGTCCAGGGCCTCTTCAAAGCGATCGTAGTCGGCCCAGATCTCGCCATGGATGTAGTTATAACCGACCGAAATGCCCATCGCGTAGGCGGCAATTGCCATGCCTTCGATCAATGCATGCGGATTGTAGCGAATGATGTCGCGATCCTTGAAGGTACCCGGCTCGCCTTCATCAGAATTGCAAACCAAATACTTCTGGCCGGGATACTGGCGCGGCATGAAGCTCCACTTCAGCCCTGTCGGAAAACCGGCGCCGCCACGGCCACGGAGTGCAGAGGCCTTCATTTCAGCGATGACCTGCTCCGGCGTGATCTTGTCGATCAGGATGCGCTTCAGTTGCTCGTAGCCGCCGCGCTTGACGTAGTCGGCGACATGCCAGTTTTGGCCATCCAGACCGGCCAGGATCAGGGGATTGATGTGACGATTGTGCAGGCTTGTCATTTTGCGTTCTCCAGGCAAGAGGCGATACTGGGCTCACTGCTGAGCTCGCCGATGAGCGCATCGATCTTGTCGTCGGACATCCAGCTGCACATGCGCTTGTTATTGACCAACATGACCGGCGCGTCGCCGCAGGCGCCCATGCATTCGCCTTCCTGCAGCGTGAATTTTCCATCCGCCGTCGTTTCGCGGTAGCCGATGCCCAGCTTCTGTTTCAGGTAGTGGGCTGCCTTCTCGCCACCGGACAAGGCGCAGGGCAAGTTGGTACAGACTGAAATCTTGAACTTGCCGACCGGGTTGACGTTGTACATCGTATAAAAGGTTGCTACTTCCTGCACCGCAATGGCAGGCATTTCCAGATAGGTGGCGACGTCCTCCAGCACTTCGGGCGACAGCCAACCCTTTTCATCCTGCGCGATCGCCAGTGCACCCATGACCGCCGATTGCTTTTGGTCTGCCGGGAACTTGCCTACTTCACGATCGATCTTCTTGTACGCTTGCTCAGATAACAGCATTCTCATTGCCTCAATGTCGAATCGCACACAGGCGTCATAGCCTGTGTGTCCTGACGATCGCTAGCGATCGATTTCACCAAACACGATGTCCTGCGTCCCGATGATCGTCACGGCATCGGCGATCATGTGGCCCTTGGCCATTTCGTCGAGTCCTTGCAGGTGAGGAAAGCCCGGGGCACGGATCTTCATGCGATACGGTTTGTTGGCGCCATCAGAAATCAGATACACGCCAAACTCGCCCTTTGGATGCTCGACTGCCGCATACGCTTCACCCGGTGGCACGTGGAAGCCCTCGGTAAACAACTTGAAGTGATGGATCAGGTCTTCCATGTTCGATTTCATGCCGATCCGCGACGGTGGCGCCACCTTGTGGTTGTCGGTCATGACCGGTCCGGGATTGTTGCGCAGCCAATCGACGCACTGGCGGATGATCTTGTTCGATTCGCGCATTTCCGCGATACGGACCAGGTAGCGGTCGTAGCAATCGCCGTTGACGCCGATCGGAATGTCGAACTTCAACAAGTCATAGACTTCGTACGGCTGCTTCTTGCGCAGATCCCATTCGATGCCCGAGCCACGCAGCATCGGCCCCGTGAAGCCCATCGCCTTGGCACGCTCCGGCGAGACGACGCCGATACCAACCAGGCGCTGCTTCCAGATCCGGTTGTCGGTCAACAGGGTTTCGTATTCATCGACGTAGTGCGGAAAACGGTTGGTGAAATCCTCGATGAAATCGAGCAACGATCCCTGGCGGTTTTCATTGAGCTGCTTGATCGCCTTGGCGTTACGCAGGATCGATGCCTTGTGCTGCGGCATGGCGTCCGGCAGATCGCGGTAGACACCGCCCGGGCGATAGTAGGCAGCGTGCAGGCGCGCACCCGAAACCGCTTCGTAGCAGTCCATCAGGTCTTCACGCTCGCGGAAGGCGTACAGGAACACGCCCATCGCGCCGACGTCGAGCGCATGTGCGCCAAGCCAAAGCAAGTGGTTCAGCAAGCGCGTGATTTCGTCAAACATGACCCGGATGTATTGCGCGCGCAGCGGCACTTCAAGGTTCAGTAGGCGCTCGATGGCCATCACGTAGCCATGCTCGTTGCACATCATCGAGACGTAATCGAGACGGTCCATGTACGGCACCGACTGCAGGTAGGTCTTTTGCTCGGCTAGCTTTTCCGTGGCGCGGTGCAGCAGTCCGATATGCGGATCGGCGCGCTGGATAACCTCACCGTCCAGCTCAAGCACCAGGCGCAACACGCCGTGTGCCGCAGGGTGCTGCGGTCCGAAATTGAGTGTGTAGTTTTTAATCTCAGCCATTATTTCATCCCGTACTGTTCTTCACGAATCACGCGCGGTACATTCTCCCGCGGGTCGATGGTGACGGGTTGGTAGATCACGCGCTTCTGCTCGGGGTCATAACGCATCTCGACATAACCGGTCACCGGGAAGTCCTTGCGAAACGGATGGCCGATGAAGCCGTAGTCCGTCAGGATGCGGCGCAGATCGTTGTGCCCTTCGAACAGGATACCGAAAAAGTCGAACGCCTCACGCTCGTACCAATTCGCCGATGCCCAGAGATCTGTCAATGATGCCACCACCGGCAGCTCATCGTCGGGCGCGAATACCCGCACTCGCAGGCGCCAGTTGTGCGTCATCGACAGCAGGTGGCAAACGACTGCGAAGCGCTGGCCTTCCCACGCACCGTCGCCATAGGCCGAATAGTCGACACCGCAGAGGTCGATCAGCTCTTCGAACTTCAGGTCTGCGTGGTCGCGCAGCACGCGCATGACCGAAAGATAATCGGCAGCCTTGACGATCAACGTGACCTCGGACAGCGCCGTCGTCAGATGTTGCACATGGTCGCCCAGGGCGTTGCGTAACGCCGCGTCGAGTGTTTCCAGTTTGGTGGTCATAGTCTTTGTGCCGGATACCGGTTAGCGCGCAATGGTGTTGGTGCGCTTGATCTTGTTCTGCAACTGCATGATCCCGTACAGCAGCGCTTCTGCCGTCGGCGGGCAGCCGGGCACATAGACATCGACCGGCACGATGCGGTCGCATCCGCGCACGACGGAGTACGAGTAATGGTAATAGCCACCGCCGTTGGCGCACGAACCCATCGAGATGACCCAGCGCGGCTCGGCCATCTGGTCGTACACCTTGCGTAGTGCTGGCGCCATCTTGTTACACAAGGTGCCGGCCACAATCATCACGTCCGATTGCCGCGGCGACGGCCGGAACACGACGCCGAAGCGATCCATATCGTAACGCGACGCGCCTGCGTGCATCATCTCGACGGCGCAGCAGGCCAGACCGAACGTCATCGGCCACATCGAGCCGGTACGCGTCCAGTTGATCAGCTTGTCGGCTGTCGTGGTAACAAAACCTTCGTTTAATACGCCTTCAATTGACATGAATTACTCCCAATCAAGGGCACCTTTCTTCCAGATATACCAGAACCCGACGGCGAACTCAGCGATGAAGCCGAGCATCGTCAGGAAACCAGCCCAGCCGAGGTCGCGCATAGCTACACCCCACGGGAAGAAAAATGCCGTTTCAAGATCGAACAGGATAAACAGAATGGCGACGAGGTAGTAGCGCACATCGAACTTCATGCGCGCGTCCTCGAAGGCTTCAAAGCCACACTCGTACGGTGAGTTTTTTGCTACGTCCGGCTTGAATGGCGCAAGCACCCGTCCCAGGACTTGAGGGACTATGCCGACACCAATGCCGACAAGAATGAACAATAGGACAGGGAAATAATTTTCGAGGTTCACGGTTTGGCGCAATCACGCAAAATGGGTTGAACGATTGGTCGCCGGACCACTTTAGCACTGCCTGGACCGGAAGACCCATTCTCGATAAAAAGCCAGCTCGGGTACGTCCCTCGCTGGCTGTCTTTGTTTTGGTGCCGACGGCGAGACTCGAACTCGCACAGCTTTCGCCACTACCCCCTCAAGATAGCGTGTCTACCAGTTTCACCACGTCGGCTGAGCTCGCTATTTTACCCTGAATTCCCCATGATGATCAATGAGGCATTGCAGTGAATCAAGCAACGCAGCAGGTTATTCGCCACACACAAGCATTGCATCCAGTCTTACTTTGGAATCTGGTTCGATTGGCCACCGTTGGCAGGCGTTGTCGTAGTCGCCGTAGCCGGCGCAG
>JACMRD010000289.1 GCA_014376645.1 Herminiimonas sp.
CGACCTGAACGTTGCCATCGTCACCGGCAGCACCGTGACGATCCTGCGCGACGGCACCAGTACCATCACCGCGCAACAGGCTGGCTCAGGTACGTGGTCGCCGACCAGCGCCTCGACGCTGCTGAAGGTCGCGCCACGCGCTTGCATCGCGCCGGCAGAGCGCATCAACGGCGCATGCGTCGCCCCACAACTTGCCGGCAATATCGTCACCCGCGGCGACCGTTCCTGGATGCCGGTGCGCTTCGTCGACACCTGGGCTAATGCGAATGCCTACTGCAGCAAGACCACGATCAACGGCCAGACCGGCTGGCGCCTGCCCGGTACATTCGAGATGAGCGATCTGGCGGCCTCGGGCCAACTCGCGGGACAGAGCTGGATTCTGGCGCGCAGCTGGTCGTCGGCGGCAAGCCTCGACGCCGGCAAGCTGCCGGTCAAGGGTGCACATGACACGGTCGACCTGGCAACCGGCGCTGTGGCGTCACAGTCGGATCTGGCCGGCGCCTATGTCGCGTGCGTGCGTTGACCACCGGTCGATAAACGACGAGCGTATCTAGCGACCGTGATCGAGCGAGGTGGTCCGCCTCGCCTCGAGTACCGCCAGCAGATCCTTGAAATCGCCGGCGCGGTCGAACAAGTGATCGATCCCGGCGGCGCTAAAAAGCTTCCGCATGCGCTCGTCCGGACCATGAATCACCGCCAGCAGCAGCAGCGGTGCGGCGGATCCTCGTCGTGCATCGAAGACGAATTCGCTCAGACCGTTCGGCCAAGGCTCGACGTCGAGCAGCACGACATTGATCGCACAATCCCCCGAGCCACGCATGACCTGGACCACGCAGTCGCGAGTACAGGTGGAAATCAGGTCGTCATCTTCCAGCAGGCTGGCGATGGCTGCTCCCGTCTCCGCGAATTCGGTGACGATAAGTACATGAAGGCGTTCAGGCGAACACGCAAGCGAGGGCTGGTTCATGCCCACAGTATGAAACGCTCGTTCAACGAGCGCCATCAGGAAGTGCCTGTAAGCAACATGAGGATTGCGGAAGATGTCGTGTAGGGCGCGCCCTACACCGTCGTCAGTTGTCGAGCAATCCGTGTTCGCGGGCGAACAGGGCGACCGCGACATCATTGTGCAGATCGAGCTTTTCGAACAACCGGCTGCGGAAGGTGCTGATGGTCTTGCTGCTCAGCGAAAGCTCGCTGGCGATCTCCTTGACCGACTGTCCGCGCGCCGTCATCTTCAGCACCTGCAGTTCGCGCACCGAGAGCGAGTGGATGCGGGCGCCGTCGTCGGCAGGCTGGCCGATGGAGGCGAACACTTTCTGCGCCAGCGCCTTGCTCAGGTAACGCTCCCCAGCCAATAATTGCCGTACCGCGCTCACAAGCTGTTCGGTCGCCGCCTGCTTGTTGAGGTAGCCGGAGGCACCGGCGCGCAAGGCACGCAAACCCAGCTGATCTTCCGGCGTCGAGCTCAGGATCAGTACCGGCAGTCCTGGATAATCGCGCTGGACGATGGCGAGCACTTCGAAGCCGTTGCGCCCGGTCATGTTGATGTCCAGGATGAGCACATTCCAGCTGGTCAGGCGCAACTGTTCCAGTGTTTCGCTGGCGTTGCCGGCGTCGCCGAAAATAGCGTCCTTGAACTCCTCCGCCAGAATCTGCTTGAGCCCCTGGCGCAGGATGGCATGATCGTCAGCGAGCAGGATCCGGATCATCGGCTCACCTCCAGCGGCATCGACAGCGTCACCGTGGTGCCGAGCCCTGGCGCACCGTCCAGGCTCACCGTGCCGCCGAAGGCAAGCGCGCGTTCCCCCATGCCGGCCAGCCCGAAGGAATGCGCGCTTGCGCTCTGGTCCGGCGAGATGCCGACGCCGTCATCGGCTACCGTCATGATCAAGCTCCCTTCATCCATCTTGAGGTCGACGTCCACCTTGCTGCATTGCGCATGACGAACCACGTTGGTCAGACTTTCCTGGAGTATCCGGAACACTGCGATGGCACGGTCGCGGTCTGGCGGCGTTTCGTCGACCGGTACCTGCGCCCGTGCCACGATTCCGGTGCGCGCGCCGAATTCCTCGACCTGCCACTCGACTGCCGCAAACAATCCCAGGCTGTCGAGCACCACCGGGCGCAGCTCGGTCGCAATCTTCTGTACCGAGGTGATGGCACAGTCGACCTGGACGGTGGCGTCGTCGATGCGCCGTGCGACCTTGCGGCGCAGGGTTTCATCGACCGGTGCAGTGATGTTGCGACTGACCCAGACCAGGTCGATCTTCAGCAGTGTCAGCTCTTGCGCCATGACGTCATGGATCTCACGTGCGATCCGCAGGTTCTGTTCCTCACGAACCGTCTGCAGACGCGCCGACAGCGCGCGCAGCCGGTCATGCGAATCCTGCAGCTGGCGTTCGGAGGCCCGGTTCTGCGTGACATCGCACACGATCCCGGAAATGCTGTGGATGCGACCATCGGCGTGGCGCAGCAATTCGCCGACTTCGCTGCGCAAAATGCGCTCGCTGCCGTCACTGCGCACGATGCGGAACTCGATCGGCTCGATTGCGCCAGTCGCGATCAGTCGCCGCCGCCACCCGACGACGGCAGCGTGATCGCCGGGATGAATCAGAGCGTCGAAACGCCCGGGAGGCGGCATCGACTGCGAGTTGTCGGTAAGGCCGAAAATTGTATACAAGTGCTCAGACCACTCTACCGTGCCGGCGTCGATGTCCCAGGACCAGCTGCCGATATTGGCGAGCTTCTGCGCCGCCGCCAGTGCAGCCGCGGAGCGTCGCAGTGCGATCTCGGAGCGCGACCGTTCGATGGCGTGCCGCACCGAGCGCGTAAGCTGTCCATGCCCCTGGCCCTTGATCAGATAATCCTGGGCGCCGGCGTACACGGCCGACAGCGCCAGCTCCTCGTCGCTGCGATGGGTAAAGACCACCACCGGCAGCATCGGTACGACGGTGCGCAGCCGATGAAACGAAGCCAGTCCTTCGCTGTCCGGCAGGCTCAGGTCGAGCAGGACCAGGTCCACGCTCAACGTCTGCAGGTAGGCGACCGCTTCCTCCAGGCGCACCACACGATGGATATCGAAACGCACGCCCGCAGCATGGGTCAATTCGTCGCAGGCGATCAGGGCATCGGTGGCGTTGTCTTCCACCAGAAGGATGCGAACGCTCGGCGGGCTCCCGCTCAATTGCGCACCATGCTGGCCTGGAATAACCAGAAATGCGTGACCTGTCTGATCAGCGCCGCGAAATCCGAGAAATCGGCTGGCTTGCGCAAGTAGCAATTGGCATGCGCTGCATAGGCCCGCGCCACATCTTCCTCCGCCCGCGACGTGGTCAGCATGATGACCGGTATCCCACAGAGCGCCGGATCGGTCTTGGCATGCTCGAGGACCTCGATGCCGTTCTTGCGCGGCATGTTCAGATCCAGAAAAATCAGGTCAGGCCGCGGCGCGCCGGCAAACGAGCCGGATTGCTGCAGAAAGGCACAGGCAGCATCGCCGTCCGACACGACGTGCAGGATCACCTCGCGCTCGGTATTGAGAAGCGCCTCCCGCATGATCAAGACGTCGGTGGTGTTGTCCTCGGCCAGCAGGACAATGAATTCGTTGCGTTTCATGGAGTCACTGCTTTGTCGTTCACTGCCGCAGCAAGTGAAAAATAGAAAGTCGCACCCTCGCCCGGCGTCGATTCGACCCAGATGCGGCCGCCGTGCCGCTCGATGATTTTGAGGCAGATCGTCAGACCGATACCGGTGCCGGGATATTCCTCGCGGGTGTGCAGGCGCTTGAAGAGCTGGAAGATACGGCTGAAATGTTCTTCTTCGATGCCGATGCCCTCGTCCCGGATGGAAAAAATCCAGCTGTCACCGTCGCGCCGTGCACTCGCATGGACGCGGGCCGGATTGCTGCCCCGGAATTTCAACGCATTGCCAAGCAGGTTCTGAAACAGCTGCACCACCTGCTGCGCATTGGCGTTGACCATCGGCAGCGGGTCGCAGGAGAGCTGCGCCTTGCTTTCTGCGATCGCGATCCGGAGATTGGCACAGGCTTTGTTGAAGAGCACCGCCGTATCGACCGGTGCGGGGGGCTGCGGCTTGGAACCGATGCGCGAGTAAGCCAGCAGGTCATCGATCAGCATCTGCATGCGCTGGCTGCCGCTGACCGCGTGGTCGATGAATTCATCCGCGCGCGCATCGATCTTGCCGCTGTAGCGCATCTGCAGCAATTGCAGACAGCTGCTGACGGCGCGCAGCGGTTCTTGCAGGTCGTGCGAGGCAGCATAGGCAAACTGCTCCAGATCCAGGTTCGAGCGGGCCAGTTCCTGGTTGGCCGTCGCCACGATTTCTTCCGCTGCCTTGCGGGCGGTGATGTCGCGCTCGATCGCCACGAAATGGGTGGCGACGCCAGCCGGCGAAAAGATCGGCACCATGTCTATTTCGAGCAAGTAGGCCTGGCCCGACTTGGAATAATTCACCACCTCGGCCCGCACCGGCACCTGCGCGACGATCGCGGCACGGATGCGATCGAGCTCGCGGCGGTCGGTGGCCGCACCCTGCAGGATGCGCGGCGATCGGCCGATCACCTCGGCGCGATCATAGCCGGACAGCTTCTCGAAGGCAGCGTTGGCAAACAGGATACGGGGACCGGGTGCATCGGTCGGCGTGGCTTCGGTAATGAGGACAACGTCATTGACACAGGCGATGCAGGATTCGAGTAGCCGCAACTGGGCTTCGCGCTCGATTCTCTCGGTGACGTCGCGCGTCACGCCGAGCGCCGCGGTGATGTTGCCATCGGCATCGGGCAACGGGCAGGCGCGGGTTTCGAGCCAACGTACCCCCCCTCGGGGGCCGACGATCTGAAATTCGAGCATGCCCGATTCACCGTCGAAAACCCGATGATTGAGATCCTGAAAAGCCTGACGGAACTCCTCCGCGATGATCGGATAAATGCCGCTCTGGGCGATCGCGTCGAACGACTCGGCCTGCCACATCGCCAGCCCGGTTGCGTTCATTTCCAGCAGACTGCCATCGTGCGCCAGCAACGTCACGCATTCGTGTTCGGCCGCCAATAGCGCTGCCAGACGGCGCGCCACGGTCGCGTGACGCACCTCGGCAGCAACCGCTTCGCTGATATCGGTGAGCATGGCTTGGCAGTGCGTGCCATCAGTCGACAGCACCGAGTCCATCCGCAGGATGCGAGCGCCTGAAGTCAACCGGCAGGATTGTGGCATACCCAGCACAAGTAACTTCTCGAGCAGCGCGGCGAACAGCAGCCCATCGGAGAGAGACAGGCAAGCCTGGAATGCGGCGCCGACCGGTAGATCGTCTGCGAGCAGTATTTTGATCGCAACGTCGGCATGCATTACTCGACCAAGGGTATCAACGGAAAAGTAACCGCTGGAAGCAATTCGGGAAAGGCTGTCGTAACAGGGCTGCGGCGCACTGCCGCTGTTTTCTGGCACCGGTGACGAGAGCTTGGCCGCAGCCGGAGCGTTCTCGATTCGAGCGGGTGGATTACTGCGCATCTACAGACTCCCGACATCGATGGCTGATTCGACTTGTTCTTGTGGCTACAAGGGCGGGCACATCGCCATTCAGATATTCGCACACGCAATTAGAAGCGTCCAAGCTATTTTCTAAAAGAAACTAACTAAGGGGCGCGCGCGAGCAAAGCTGCCGTTTCATACGAGGCTCGTGAGTCTTGTAGTCAATTCCCTACAGAAACATTTCATGAATGCCCATGCGATTTACCGACATTCACTCATGGCGTCAAAATTTCCATAAGAACATAATTTCTCACATGGAACACAACGATCATTTTCCCTTGATGCAAGCCCATGCGCCGAACGCTGCGGTGGCCAACCGGCCTGAAGAGAGTCTCCTGTGAACACGTCAAGAATCCCCCGCTGGACAATGCCCGTGGTTGCCATCGCCGCTTGCGCAGCGCTGCTTCAACAACATGTCGATGTCGTCTCCGTGGCTGAATTCCTCATTGCGGTCATTGCGATCGTACTGGCAAGCCTGGCTGGAACGCCCCGCGTTCAGGAAGACTCGACCCAGTCCGAAGCCGGTGCCCGGGAGAGCATTTTCGCGTTGCTCGGCGCGGTTCTGCCGCTCTGGGCACGGCACATCGGCGCGGTCAAGGAGCAGACCGAGGGTGCGGTCGGCGAGCTCATCGGCCGCTTTGCCGCACTGGTCGGCCAATTCGACGATGCCGGCTTCGGCACGAACGGCAGCATTGGCGCTACGCACGGCAACAACACCGTCGCCCTGCTCGACCAATGCCGCAACGAACTGTTGCCCGTCGTTGATTCGATTGAGCAGATGGTGGTCGGCAAGCAAGAACTGCTGCGCTGCGTCCGCGACCTGGCCGCTTCGACCGCCACCATGCGCGACATGGCCAACGAGGTCACCCAGATCGCTGCCCAGACCAATCTGGTGGCACTGAATGCCGCCATCGAGGCCGCCCGTGTCGGCGCCGAAGGCCGCGGCTTCGCAGTCGTGGCCGATGAAGTACGCAAGCTGTCGCAACGCTCGGCCGCCACCGGCAAAAGCATCAGCGACCGGGTCATGCAGGTCGCCACCACGGTGGCTGCCGCGTTGGCCGCAGCCGACAAGGCATCGGAACAGGATCGCACGCTCGCCGCAAACTCGGGAGCCATGGTGCGCGACGTGCTCGCCAACGTCGAGCTGCTCGGCACATCGGCACAGGCGATGCGGGAGCGCGGCACAGTCATCCGCGACGAGGTCGAATCCATGCTCGTGAACATGCAGTTCCAGGACCGCGTCAGCCAGATCCTCGATGTCGTCGGCGGCGACATGCGCAAGTTCGATCTGCTGCTGCAACCGGACGATGCCCCGGCTGCGCCGCCGGCCGCGGAATGGCTCGACGCCCTGCGCGAGACCTACACCATGAGCGACGAACGCGACAGCCACGATCGCCATCTGCAGGAGCAGTCGCAGCGATTGAGCCGCTTCATGGATCATTCATTTCAAGGGCAGGGAGCATGACATGTCGAAAACAATCCTGATCGTCGACGATTCGGCCAGCATGCGGGCAGTGGTGCAAGTGGCGCTGCGCGGCACCGGCTACGAGATGATCGAAGCGGGCGACGGCAAGGCGGCGCTGGCAAAAATGACCGGGCAGAAGATCCACCTGATCATCAGCGACGTCAACATGCCGGTCATGGACGGCATCACGTTCGTCAAGGAAGTCAAGAAAATGCCTGCATACAAATTCACCCCGATCGTCATGCTGACCACCGAAGGTCAGGAAGCAAAAAAGGATGAAGGACGCGCCGCAGGCGCCCGGGCCTGGATGCTCAAGCCCTTCAATCCGCAGCAGTTGCTCGCTGCGGTCGCCAAGTTCATCGCACCCTGAACCGACTCACCGATACCCCCGCCACGCAGAAGCCATCAAAAGGGACGCCATGAATACCGCCGACCAGACCGATCCGTTCGATCAGAATACCGCTAACGCGGCGCGCCCTGTCATCACCCTCGGACCGGAGCTGAGCATCTATGAAGTCGACAGCGTGCGCCAGACCATGCTGGCCGCGCTGGCCGCTGCCCCTGAATCTGCCGCCGTCTCTGCCTCTGCCGGCACGCCGCCGCTGACCCTTCACCTGTCGCAACTGCATGAGTGCGATGGCGCCGGGCTGCAACTGCTGCTCGCGCTGGCACGCAGCGCTGCAGAGCATGCCAGGGCACTGGTCTGGAACGATATTTCGCCCGAGATTCTGGAAAGGTTCGACAGACTCGACGTGAGCCGTTTGCTCGGCACCGCCGTAGCGAGGCCAGCGCCATGAGCGACGACGCACACCTTTACGACGACGCGCTGGCGACTTTTTTCGCTGAAGCGCGCGAGATGCTGCAGCAGATCGAGGATTGCCTCCTGATCCTGGAGACCGATCCTGCTGACCAGGAGACGATCAACACCTTGTTTCGCGCTGCGCACACCATCAAGGGATCTGCGGGTCTGTTCGGCCTGGACCAAGTGGTCCGGGCCACACACCAGGTCGAGAGTGTGCTGGACCGGGTGCGCAACGTCGAATTGCGCATCGATGGCGCGCTCAGCGACCGCCTCCTCAAGAGCGCCGACCTGATCGCTGCCCTGCTCGAGCATGCTGCCACCGGCAACGGCGACACCGCCGCGACTGTCGTGCTGGAAGCGCGCACTGCGACCATGACGAAAGAACTGGCTGCCTACTGTGACCTGAAGCCTGCCGCGTCACCGGTCGCGCAGGCAGCGGCAGTCGAGCGCGACAACAGCGCCGGCACTTGGCATTTGTCGCTGCGCTTCGGAATCGACACGTTTCGCAACGGCTTCGATCCGCTCAGCGTGGTGCGCTACCTCGGCACGGTCGGCGAACTCGCCAACGTCAAGGTCGTCGTCGACGACATACCTGCCCTGGAAGACCTCGACCCCGAATCGTGTCATCTCGGATTCGAGCTGGATCTGCGCACCACCGCCGACCAGGCCGCCATCGAGGCTGCCTTCGACTTCGTGCGCGACGATTGCGTCATGCAATTGCTGCCACCGGCGCGGCCCGCGGCCGATTTCGTCGAAGCCATGGCGGCACTGCCGGATGAAAGCCGAATCGGCGATCTGCTGGTCGAATCGGGCGCCGTGAGCGTGGAGACGCTCAATGCGGCCCTGATGCGCCAGCATCAGGAACAGGCCAGCGCAGCGGAAATGATGACCCCACCCCGCCGCCTGGGAGAAATCCTCGTCGCCGAAGGCAAGGTCGCCAGCACCGTGGTCGATGCCGCCCTGTCGAAGCAGCGCAAGCACGAACAGCGGCAGGAAGAAGCACGGTTCGTGCGCGTGCCGGCCGACAAACTCGACGAACTGATCAACCTCGTCGGTGAGCTCGTGATCTGCGGCGCCGGCGCCGCCGTCCTGGCGCAAGGACTGCGCAGCCCGACGATGACCGAAACGCTCCAGCAGATGAGCGGCCTGGTCGAAGAAATCCGCAACGGCACGCTCGGCCTGCGCATGGTGCAGATCGGCGAACTGTTCGCCCGTTACCGGCGCGTGGTGCGCGACACTGCCGTCGAACTCGGCAAGGCGATCACCCTCGAGATCGAAGGCGCCGAGACCGAACTCGACAAGGCCGTGGTCGAAAAAATCAGCGATCCCCTGATGCACCTCGTGCGCAACGCCATGGATCACGGTATCGAGAGTCCTGCTGCCAGGGTTGCAGCCGGCAAACCGGCGGCCGGCACCGTGCGTCTGGCCGCGCATCACGACTCCGGCCATATCGTCATCCGCGTCAGCGACGACGGCCACGGTCTTGACGGCGAGCGGCTCGAAGCCAAGGCCCGTGCACGCGGCCTGATCGCACCCAACTTGGTACTGAGCGAAGCCGACCGCCTGCAGCTGATCTTCGAACCCGGACTGTCGACGGCTGAAGCCGTCACCAACCTGTCCGGTCGCGGGGTCGGCATGGATGTCGTGCGGCGCAACATCGAGGCACTGCGCGGCAGCATCGTCCTCGACAGCGAGCCCGGCGAAGGCACCACCATCGAGATCCGCCTGCCGCTGACGCTGGCCATCATCGACGGCTTCCTGGTCCGCGTCGGCAGCAGCTCTTACGTCATTCCCTTGCATGCGGTGGTCGAATGCATCGACGCGCCAGCCGACCAGCTGCAGGCCAACGGCGACTGGGCGGGACATCTGCGCCTGCGCGGCGACGTGCTGCCGTATCTCGAGCTGCGCCAGGTCTTCGGCGTGACCGACAAGCCACCGGTGCGGCGCAGCGTCGTTGTCGTCAAGCAGGGTAATGCCCTGGCCGGACTGGTGGTCGATCAGCTCATGGGCGAATACCAGACTGTGATCAAGCCACTCGGCAAGCTGTTCCACATGCTACGGGGAATCAGCGGCTCGACCGTCATGGGTACGGGCGAAGTCGCGCTGATCCTGGACGTACCGGCGCTGGTCAAGCTGGCGATCGAACACGAGAGCCACGATCTGCCCACGGCACTTCGTGAAAAAAGCGCGCCGGCAGCGCGCATCGAAACCGTCGGCGCATGAGTACTGTCCTGTTTCAATGATGAATCAATTTGCCATCCTGGCCTGAAACACCCACCTGCCACACAGAGGAGAACCACAATGAACCTGATCAATCAGCCCTGGATGGCCCGCATGTTCAACGGCGCGAAAAACCATGAGGAAGAAGCGCGCATCGAACGCGAACGGCGTGCCGAACTGGCCGTCACGGCCGACATGAAAAGCAAGCTCGACGCCATCGACAAGACTCAGGCGATCATCGAGTTCGGGATGGACGGCAAGGTTATCGACGCCAACGAAAATTTCCTCAGCACCCTCGGCTATACGCTCACGGAAGTGCGCGGCCAGCATCACAGCATGTTCGTCGACCCGGTCTACCGCGCCAGCGTCGAATACCGCCAGTTCTGGGACAAGCTCGGCCGCGGTGAATTCGATGCCGGTGAATACAAGCGCATTGGCAAGGCCGGCCGTGAAGTCTGGATCCAGGCCTCCTACAATCCGATCGTCGATACCGAAGGCAAGCCGTACAAGGTCGTCAAGTACGCTACTGATGTGACTGCTACCAAACTGAAAGCAGCCGATTCCGCCGGCCAGATCGCCGCCATCGGCAAGGCGCAGGCCGTCATCGAGTTTTCACTCGACGGCAAGATCATCAGCGCCAATGACAATTTTCTGCAGACCCTCGGTTACACACTCAACGAAATCGTCGGCCAACATCACAGCCTGTTCGTCGATCCGACTTACCGCAGCAGTCCGGAATACCGGATGTTCTGGGACAAGCTCGGACGCGGCGAGTTCGATGCCGGCGAGTACAAGCGCATTGGCAAGGGCGGGCGCGAAATCTGGATTCAGGCTTCCTACAATCCGATCATGGATCTCAACGGCAAGCCATACAAGGTCGTCAAGTACGCTACCGACACCACAGTCCAGGTCAATGCCGCCAACATGCTGGTGCAGGCAGTCGCACAAGCGCAGAAAGTGACCTCGGCAGCCAAGGAAGGCGACCTCGCCCAGCGCATCCCGATGGAAGGCAAGACCGGACCGATCGCCGTCTTGTGCGAAGGTGTCAACGCCATGCTGGAAACGACCGGCGTGATCTTCGACGATATCGGTCGGGTCTTCGGCGCCCTCTCCGAAGGCAAGCTCGACGAGCGCATCAACCGTGACTACTCGGGTGTGTTCGGCCAGGTCAAGGACGATGCAAACGGCACCGCCGAGAAGCTCTCGAACATCATCGAGGATGTCGGCCGTGTCCTCGGCGGCCTCGCCACTGGTGACCTGAATCAGCGCATCACCCGCGATGCCGCCGGCACCTTCGGCCAGTTGAAGGAAGACGCCAACAGCACCTGCGAAAAACTGGCCGGCATCATCGAAGACGTCCGCAGCGCCGCCGATGCCCTGACCTCGGCTTCGGCCCAGGTGAGCGACACGGCGCAGAGCCTGTCGCAGTCGGCCACCGAGCAGGCCACAGGCGTCGAGCGCACCAGCGCCTCGGTCGAGCAGATGTCGACCTCCGTGGCGCAGAACACCGAGAACGCCAAGGTCACCGATGGCATGGCTGCCAAATCGGCCACCGCAGCGGTCGAAGGCGGTGACGCCGTCAGCAAGACCGTCGCGGCGATGAAGCAGATCGCCGGCAAGATCGGCATCGTCGACGACATCGCTTATCAAACCAACCTGCTGGCACTCAATGCCGCCATCGAAGCCGCACGGGCGGGCGAACACGGCAAGGGATTCGCGGTGGTCGCTGCCGAAGTGCGCAAGCTGGCCGAACGCAGCCAGGTCGCGGCCAAGGAAATCGGCGAACTGGCGATCGACAGCGTGACCGTTTCCGAACGGGCCGGGGCGCTGTTGACTGAAATGATCCCCTCGATCCGCAAGACCTCCGATCTGGTGCAGGAGATCACGGCGGCGTCGGAAGAGCAGACCACCGGCCTGTCGCAGATCAGCACCGCCATGAGCCAGCTCAATCAGGCGACTCAGCAGAATGCGTCGGCATCCGAAGAGCTGGCCGCAACGGCCGAGGAAATGTCGGGCCAGGCCGAGCAGCTGCAAGGACTGATGGAATTTTTCACGCTGGGCTCCGGTAACGGCGCCGCCACCATGCAGCGTCCGGTCAAGCAACCGGCGATCGGCCGTCCGCCGGCCGGCCGCACGCTTCGGGTCGCCTCGGGGAACGCGCCCGATCAGGCCCACTTCAAGAAATTCTGAGAGGAGAGCAGCATGCAAACGGCAACTTCCGCCACTTTGTCCCGCCGCGCTGCGGCCCCGGCCGCAGTACAGGTGCAGCCCGAGAATGCGCAGTACCTGACATTCTCGCTGGGGTCCGAACTGTTCGCAGTCGGCATCCTCGTGATCAAGGAAATCATCCAGTTTGGCCAACTGACAACCGTGCCGCTGATGCCGGCGCACATCCGCGGCGTCATCAACCTGCGCGGCGCAGTGGTGCCAGTCATCGACCTGCAGGCGCGCTTCGGACGCGGCGCTGCGCAGGTCGGCAAGCGGACCTGCATCGTCATCATCGAAGTCAGCCATGAAGACGAGCGGCACGACATCGGCATCATGGTCGACGCGGTATCGGCAGTCATCGACATCGGTGCGGACCAGATCGAGCCGGCGCCTGCATTCGGCGCCAGCGTGCGCATCGATTTCATCGAAGGCATCGGCAAGGTCAATGACCGCTTCGTGATCATCCTTGACGTGACCCGTACGTTTTCGCTCGGTGAATTGACCGAGCTGAACGGGCTCGACAGCGCTGTCCGCAACTGACTTCACGGATCTGACATGGAGATGCAATCGCTGACGGATCGGGACTACGCAATGATTCGGTCATTGCTGCACCAGCGCTCCGGCATCGCCTTGGGCGCCTCGAAAAAAGCACTGGTCGCCGGTCGTCTGCACAAGCGCGTGCAGCGACTCGGACTGCCCTCTTACTCAGCGTATTTCGCCTTGCTGGCGTCGGGCAGCGATCCCGAGGAAGTGCAGGAGGCGGTCGAACTACTGACGACCAACGAGACCTATTTTTTTCGGGAGCCGCAGCATTTCAGGCTGCTTGCCGATATCGCCAGGGACGCCGCGAAGGGCAAGATCTTCCGCGTCTGGAGCGCTGCCTGTTCGAGTGGCGAGGAGGCCTATACCATTGCCGTGACCCTGCAGGAGGTGGTCCGCAAGTCGCACCCGCTGAACTGGCAGGTGCGCGGCTCCGACATCAACACCCGCGTGCTGGAGAAAGCCGACTCCGCGCTTTACGATTGCGATCGTATCGAGGGCATCGCGCCAGACCTGTTGAAACGCTATTTCTTGCAGGGTACCGGACCGTACGAAGGGCAGATGCTGGTCGACCCGGCGCTGTGCAAACGGGTCGATTTTGCGCAGATCAATCTGGTCGACCCGCTGCCGGAACTGGTGCCGTTCGACGTCATTTTCCTGCGCAACGTCATGATCTATTTTGAAGCCGATATCAAGCGGCGCGTCGTCCAGCAACTGCTGTCCACGCTCGTGCCGGACGGCGTGCTCATCGTCGGCATGGCGGAGAACCTCAACGGACTGGTCGACGGCCTCGTGTGCATCGGTCCGGGCGCTTACCGGCTCGAACGACGCGCTGCGAGGGCGCCATGAGCGCCCGTTGCGGCAACCGCCCGATTTCGGATCTTCCAGACGCTTTCGAGCACCTGCCGGAATCGCTGCCTGTCGCGTTGCGGGTTGGCGCCCGGGATGACGGCCGAGATGACGCCCGCCGGATCTTCCTCGAGCCGGGCGACTATTTCGTCGGCGGCCAGGACTACGTCGTGCGCACCATGCTCGGCTCCTGTGTGTCGATCGTGCTGTGGCACCCGATACTGCGCTTCGGTGCAATGTCACATTTTCTGCTGGCATCGCAGCCTGGCCAGCCGTGCCGGCGGCGTTCGGGCATGTACGCCGACCAGGTAATGGACATCATGACCGGGGCGCTCGAACAAGCCGGCATCGCCGTCGACCAATGCATTGCCAAGGTTTTTGGCGGAGGTAACATGTTTCCCGATTTTTGCTTACCAGATTCCCTGCACGTCGGACGCAGGAACGGCGAAGCCGCCCTCGCCCTGGTGGGCGAACATGGCTTGCGGCTTGCCGCTGAAGATCTCTTCGGCGTCGGATACCGCGACATCACATTCGACGTGCGCACCGGCGACGTCTGGGTTCGTCATTCCCGGGAGACGTCATGACTACGCGCATCAAGGTTCTGATCGTCGACGATTCGGCTGTCGTGCGGCAGGTGATGACGGCCGTACTGGCAAGCGATCCCGGGATCGAGGTCATCGGCGTGGCGGCCGATCCCATCATCGCGCAGGAACGCATGCAATCGGAGTGGCCCGATGTCATCGTGCTCGACGTCGAGATGCCGCGCATGGACGGCATCACGTTTCTCAAGAAGATCATGACAGAGCGGCCGACCGCCGTGGTGATCTGCTCGACGCTGACAGCGAATGGCGCGACGACCACCCTGCAGGCGCTGGCGGCCGGCGCCATCTGTTGCATCACCAAGCCGACTCTCGGCCTGAAGGATTTCCTGCAACGCTCCGGCGCCGAGCTGATCCAGAGCGTCAAGATGGCGGCGCGCGCCAAACCCCAGGCACTGCCAGGGGTCGGTGCGCCGGTGGCCCAATCGGCAGCACAGCACCTCGAGGCAGGCAATGCGCAGGCATTGAGCCAGACCACCGACAAGGTCGTGGCGATCGGCACCTCGACCGGCGGTACCCAGGCACTCGAAGCGGTGCTGACCGCCCTGCCTCGTGTCAGTCCGGGCATCGTCATCGTCCAGCACATGCCGGAAAAATTCACGGCAATGTTCGCCGCCCGGCTCAACGGCATCTGTGCCATCGAGGTCAGCGAGGCGCGCAACGGCGACCGGGTGATCGCCGGTCGGGCCCTGATCGCTCCGGGCGGCTGGCACATGCGGCTCGAACGCAGCGGTGCCTACTACCATGTCGGCGTCATGGATGGCCCGCCGGTCAATCGCCACAAGCCCTCGGTCGACGTGTTGTTCAAGTCAGTCGCACAGGTCGCCGGCAGCAACGCGCTCGGCATCATCATGACAGGCATGGGCGACGACGGCGCCCGCGGCCTGCGCGGCATGCATGACACCGGCGCGCGCACCATCGGCCAGGATGAACAGAGCTGTGTCGTCTACGGCATGCCGCGCGAGGCCGTCAAGCTCAACGCCGTCGATGTCGAAATGCCGTTGGCGCACATCGCCGCAGAAATCAACCGGTTCTGGCAAAAATGATCCTCAACTCCCCCGTCGTGTCGATGGTCCACGTATCTCCGCCGAGCGCCCGGGCGGTAGTCGATACGCTGTCCGAACAGATCGCCATCATCGACGGCGAAGGCACCATCATCGAAATCAATGTCGCCTGACGTCGCTTTGCCATTGAAAACGGGGCATCGTTGTCTGACGGCGTTGGCACCGGCAACCATCTCGCCATTTGCCAAACTGCCGTCGGGCCGGAGCGGGCGGCGGCGCGGCGCATCGGCGCCGGCATCGCCAGCGTCCTGGCGGGCGAACGGACATTGTTCAATGCCGAATAGGCCTGCAATTCGCCGACTGCGGAGCGCTGGTTCGAGATGACCGTGACGGCCCTGCACGACCGCTCGGCCGGCGCAGTCATCATCCGTCGCGACATCACTGCCCGCAAGTTGCAGGAGAAGCGACTGCGGATCGCGGCAATCGCGTTCGAGTCGGACGAAGGCAGGATGATCACCGACACCCAAGGCCGAATCCTGCAGGTCAACTGATGATCGATGACCTGGTCCTTGCGATCAATGTCAG
Organism: Herminiimonas sp.; assembly: GCA_014376645.1. Classification (GTDB taxonomy): domain Bacteria; phylum Pseudomonadota; class Gammaproteobacteria; order Burkholderiales; family Burkholderiaceae_D; genus JANXSS01. The sequence continues at coordinate 15,816 of JACMRD010000289.1, forward strand.
CG
>JACMRD010000290.1 GCA_014376645.1 Herminiimonas sp.
AGGACCGAGATCGGATTGATGGTCATGTTGCCCCACAATTTGTACCAGATGTCGCGCCGGATATCGCTGCTCCAGGCGGCGTCGAAGCCGCCCGCCGTCAATGCCGCCACGACCGGCGCGGCCGCCTCGCTCAGGTCGCCGCAGGCGCTGCCGACGATCAGCCGGTTGCCGAAGTTCAGACGCACCGTCCCCGGTTGCGGACAGGCGGCGCTCAGGTGCACCACGCAGCCCAGCGTGCGCCCGGCCGGTATCGCGCGGGCGAGTACGCCATGCGGATCGAGGCTATTCAGTTTCAATCGAGCCTGTGGTCCCTCGGCCTGGTCGAAGAACCACCATGGCACGCCGTTCATGGCGCTCATGACCAGCGTGTGCGGTCCGATCAGGGGGGAGATCGCGGCAACTGCCTCGGCCAGTTGCGTCGCCTTCACCGCCAGCACCACCAGGTCCTGATTGCCGAGATCGCCCGCATCGGCGACTGCGTGGATCGGTTGGTCCGGCATGGCGGCGCTGCCGTCGGCGTTTTCCACGCGCAGGCCGTGCGCCTGCAATGCGACGAGGGTGGCGCCACGTGCGACCGCGCTGACCCGCGCGCCGCTCCGTGCAAGTCGGGCGCCGATCAGGCCGCCGATGGCGCCGACGCCGATCATCGTGATGTTCATCGAATCGATTCCCTGGTTGGTAATTGAGCGTTACAAACGCGGTATAGTCGTCGGCCAAGCCGACCAACTTCCGACGCATCAGGATACCTCATGACCGATTCGATTCAGCCCGTGTTGCAGCCTGTGTTGCAGCCTGTGTTGCAGCCTTTATGGCAGCCCTCCGACCTGCGTATCGAGCACAGCCGCCTGCAGCATTATCTGCGTTGGCTCGAGCGCGAAAAACAACTGCACTTCGACGGTTATCCGGCGCTCTGGCAATGGTCGGTCGACCAGGTCGAGGATTTCTGGGCGTCGATCTGGGAATACTTCGATATCCGCGCCTCCGAGCCGTACCGCAAAGTGCTGGCCAGTCACGTCATGCCGGGCGCACAGTGGTTCGATGGCGCGCGCTTGAATTTTGCGGAACAGATGTTCCGATTCTACGATCCGGACGTCGATGGTCGCGATGCGGATCACCCGGCGATCGTGGCGCAGTCTGAACTGCGCGGCATGACGCGGCTGTCCTGGCGTGATCTGCGGCGGCAGGTCAGTGCGGTGGCCAACACGCTGCGTGCACTTGGCATCGGGCCGGGCGACCGGGTGGTGGCGTATCTGCCCAACATACCGGAAGCGGCGATCGCCTTTTATGCCTGCGCCAGCATCGGCGCGATCTGGTCGAGCTGCTCGCCCGACATGGGCAGCGCCAGCGTGCTCGATCGTTTCAAGCAGATCGATCCCAAGCTGCTGATCGCCGTCGATGGCTATCGCTACGGCGGCAAGGACTTCGACCGGTTGGCGGTGGTCGATGCCATGCACGAGGCCCTGCCGACGCTGCAACAGGTGGTCTTGCTACCGTATCTGGATACGGCTGCGGTGCGTGACTACGCCACGCCCTGGGCCGGTCTCTTCACGCATCCGGCCGCGCATGCGCAACCGATGCGCTTCGAGCAGGTCGCCTTCGATCATCCGCTGTGGATTCTGTATTCGTCGGGCACGACCGGCATGCCGAAGCCTATCGTGCAGGGCCATGGCGGCAGCCTGCTGGAAAGTCTCAAGGGCCATGCCCTGCATCTCGACCTCGGGCCGGACGATTTCTTCCACTGGTTTTCGACCACCGGCTGGATCATGTGGAATTCGCAGATCACCGGCTTGCTGGTCGGCGCCACGATTTGCCTCTACGACGGCAACCCGGGTTATCCCGACCTCGGCACGCTCTGGCATTTTGCCGAGAAAGCCGGCGTCACTTTTTTCGGTGCCGGCTCGGCCTTCTATTCCAATTGCATGAAGGCCGGCATCGCACCGTCACACCTGGCCGATCTGCACCGGCTGCGTTCGGTCGGCGCCACCGGTTCGCCGCTGGCCATCGAGGGCTATGAATGGATCTACCGGGAGGTCGGTACCGACCTGATGCTGGCGGCGATCAGCGGCGGCACTGACGTAGCGGCCTCGTTCGTCGGTGCCTGCCCGATCCTGCCGCTGTATGCCGGCGAGATGCAGTGCCGCTGCCTGGGCGTGGCAGTCAGCGCGCTCGACGATGCGGGCAAGGAGCAGATCGACGTCGTGGGCGAACTGGTGGTGACCAAGCCGATGCCATCGATGCCGCTGTACTTCTGGAACGACCAGGGCGGCAAGCGCTATCGGGAGAGCTATTTCGAGCATTTCCCCGGCTGGTGGCGCCATGGCGACTGGCTCCGGATCACGCCGCGCGGCGGCGCCATCATCTACGGCCGTTCGGACACCACGATCAACCGATATGGCATCCGCATGGGTACCAGCGAGATCTATCGGGTCGTCGAAGAGCTGCCGGAGGTTCTCGATAGCCTGGTGGTCGATCTGGAATACCTGGGCCGCGAATCGTACATGCCGCTGTTCGTCGTGCTGCGCCCCGGCACGGTGCTCGACGACGCCCTCAAGGCCCGCATCAACCAGGCGATCCGGCAGTTGCTCTCGGCGCGACATGTGCCGAATGACATCTTCGCCATCGCCGACGTGCCACGCACATTGACGGGTAAGAAAATGGAACTGCCGGTCAAGAACCTGTTGCTCGGCATGCCGATCGAAAAAATCGCCAACCCCGATGCGATGAGCAACCCGCGCAGTCTGGATTATTTCGCCGCGTTCGCCGCAAGTCGCACGACCAGACCGGCGGCCTGAGAACAGGCCGGTTCAGGCACCGACGATCCAGCCTTCCAGGGGATCGAAAACGGGTAGTCCGAACTGCGTATCGCGGCGCTGCCAGGCCCATGCCGCCAGCACGCCGCACAGTACTGCATCGAGCAGGTCGCCGCTACCGTCTTCCAGCAAGGCCGGCAGATGCGTGCCGGCGTCCAGCCGAATGCCCAAGGGATAATCGCCTGCCTGCAGCGCCGCCAGGATGACGGCGCGGGCGTCGCGCCGTGCCGACGTCTGCTTGCGCAGGTCGTCGTTCTTGTAGGAGGTGCGCACGATCGAGCGTGCGACCATTCCCGGATAACCCTCGAGGGCGATGCGTGACGGGTCGCCGGCTTGCATGCCGAACACCGTCACGCCCGCCGCCACGATGCGCGGCACGCCGGCGTGCAGCATGTATGCCACCGGTGGATTGACCCACTTCATCGATGACGATGATCCGGCCGGCAGATCGGTGGCGCGATGCGCGAATTTGTTGCCGACCGCGCGCGCAGCGCAAAAGCCTTTGAACGACTCGCGCAGTTGTGGCCGGGTCTGCGCCGCGACGTGGGCGATCAGTTCCGGCCAGCAGGTCGGCCAGCCCAGGGTCTCGACCAGTTCGCGTGGCAGCGAAAACGGCAGGTCGAACACGCCGAGCCAGGGGCCGGGCAGGCGCAGCCACCGCTCGAATGTGTCGAAATCGTGAAGGTGCGAAAGCGTGTGCAATATGAAGGTGTCGCCCGCCAGGACGCCACCGGCGATCGTGATCGACTTGCGCCGGGTTGGTGCGGATGTGAAGTCGATGCCAAACAGGCGCATGGCCCGCACGCCGGTCGCGCTGTCCGCGCTCTCAGCGGCGTGCTTCGGAAAATGGTTATCCGTCATGGGTGGTCAAATGAAATAGCGATATTGCAATATTAAAGCAGACTCGGTATCGCCGAGATGCAACTTCGATACGGGAAACGCGTTGCGCCGCTTCCTGTCCGAGAACGGCTGCCATTCCTTTCAACGCTATCTGGTCAGCCGGCCGCTGCCGATCGACGAATTCCTGCGGTTCGTCAGCGTGCCCGCTACCGCCTCCCTGCCAGGGGCGAATTAACCCGCGTCGCATTTCTTTAAAGAAAATTAAAGTACACTCCCGGCGGTGTTTCTGCCGTCGGGCCGGACCTTGCCGATCCCGGGCGAACCGATCCGGACCATTTCTTTCGAAAGAGATTTCATGACGATTCATTTCGCACTGCGCCCTGCTGCGCGTTTCCTCAGCTTGCTGGCGCTGTGCAGCGGTAGCGCGCTCGCCTTCGGTGCGACTGCGGCCGTTCCAGCAGGCGTGACGGCCATCAAGGCGGGCCGCATGGTCGATGTCGAAGCCGGCCGTTTGCTGCTCGACCAGGTGATCCTGATCGAAGGTGAGCGCATCAAGGCCGTCGGCCCCGCCGCCACGCTGGTCATTCCGCCGGGCGCAAAAATCATCGACCTGTCGCAGGCGATGGTGCTGCCCGGCCTGATCGACGTGCACACCCATCTGACCGGCAATCCGCGCGAGCACGGCTACGTCGGCCTGGGCACCTCCAACATGCGCGCAGCGCTCTACGGCGTGCGGGCTGCCCGTGACACGCTCAACGCCGGCTTCACCACGGTACGCAACGTCGGCGCCAGCGGCTTCGGTGATGTCGCCCTGCGCGACGCCATCAACGACGGCGACTTCCCCGGTCCGCGCATGCAGGTGTCCGGTTACGCACTTGGCATCAAGGGCGGTCATTGCGATAACAACCTGCTACCCCCCGAGTACAACGACACTGGCGTCGGCGTTGCCGACGGCCCCTGGGCCGCCCGCACCAAGGTGCGCGAAATGGCGAAATTCGGCGCCGACATGATCAAGATCTGCGCCACCGGCGGCGTGCTGTCGAAGGGCGATGAAGCCGGCGCCCAGCAATATACGTTGGAAGAAATGCAGGCCATCGTCGACGAAGCCCACAAGCTCGGCCGCAAGGTCGCAGCCCATGCCCACGGCACCACCGGCATCCGCGATGCGATCCTGGCCGGCGTCGACTCGGTCGAGCATGCCAGCCTGATCGACGACGAAGGTATCCGCCTGGCGCGCCAAAAGGGTACGTTCCTGGTCATGGACATCTATGTCGACGATTACATCCTGGCCGAGGGTGAGAAAGCCGGTTTTCTACTGGAGTCGCTGGAAAAGGAGCGCAAGATCGGCCAGCTGCAGCGTGATAATTTCCGCAAGGCGTACGTCGGCGGCGACCGCATGGCTTTTGGTACCGATGCAGGTGTGTACCCGCATGGCGACAATGCCAAGCAGTTTTATTACATGGTCAAGTACGGCATGACACCGATGCAGGCCATCCAGTCGAGCACGATCCACGCAGCCGAGTTGATGGGTTGGAAAGACCGGATCGGCAGCATCCGCAGCGGCAAGTTTGCCGACCTGATCGCCGTGCAGAAGGATGCCACCGTCGACGTCACTGTCCTCACCGAGGTGGAGTTCGTGATGAAGGGCGGCCAGGTGGTACGTCGCACGCCCGTTCCGTGATGTCAACAACCGTTGACGGCGCGCCACGAATTACTGGCGCCCGCCGAACCGGCGCCCCGCCGACCTACCCACCATCGCCACAGGCGGTTGATGGGTTTTTAAAAAAGATTCTTCGTGGTAGCCTTCAGTTCCAAAAGCCGATTTCGCTGCCATGCAAATTTGTTTCTCTACCCGGCGCACGCCGTGAGTCACCCACCACCCAGCAAGCCGTATGGGGTTGATCAGGCGCATCTGCGGCGCGTGCGCAACCTTGCGCGCGAGAGCGGTCGTTCGGTGCTGGCCGAGCTTGAACATCAGCACAACGGGACGCCGGAAGAACTGGTGCAGCAGCTCGCTGTCATGTTCGGCATGACGGCAATTGACCTGTCGGCCCTGTCAGGCCGGTCCGGCCTGACGCCGGCATTCGACCTGCTGCCGCTGCCGCTGGCGCAACAGTGGAACTGCATGCTGCTGCGGGATGCCGACGGCATCCTCAGCGGCGTGCTGGCTGACCCGTTCGACCCCGACCTGCAACTCTGGCTCAACAACCAGGCGCATGGCACGGTGCTCATGCGGATTGCATCCAGTGCCGACCTGCGTACCTGCTTGACGACCTGGGCTCCGCCCGAGGGCAGTGGCTCCGGGTACGCGCCGACCGGGAGCGCGATGGTTACCCGCCAGCCGGCCGATGAGGAAGCCACCGAGCAGATGCTGGTGGCGACACGGGAACTGCTGAAGCGGGTAATGCGTCGTTCCTGATCCCGAACAGCAGGCGACAGCTGAGGTTGATGGAGCAAGTTTTAAGCGCAGCAACGTACAGACTGGGGCGTCACGCCGCGTTACAACGGTCTCCTGAACCGTCGTTCAAGGAGACACCATGTTGAAAAAAACATTACTCGCATCGCTGATGGTCGCCGCGCTCGGCGGCATCAGCCAATCGGCCGTCGCTGAGAGGTATGTCCGCGTCGCACCTCCTCCGCCGCGTGCCGAAATGGTTCCACAGGCGCGCCGCGGATATGTGTGGACGCCAGGTCACTGGGAATGGCGTCGCCAGCAGCACGTCTGGATCGGCGGCAGCTGGCTACGCGATCGTCCGGGTTACAGTTACCGTTCGCCAACCTGGATCGAGCGCGACGGACGTTGGGCGATGCAGAGCGGCCGCTGGGCCCGTGGCGGCCGCGACCGTGACGGCGACGGCGTACCGAATCGGGTCGATGCGCGACCGAACGATCCGAACCGGCGCTAGAACCGTATCCGTGTCGATGTCATGACGCGGAAATTGCTTTGCCGAGGGCCCGCTGCGACGGGCCCTTGACGTTAGCGCTGTCCGATCCGGATGTCACCGAAGATCGGCGGCGTGCCGTGCGGCAGGCAGCGCCAGAACTGCTGCGGCGCCTGTACCGTGCCGCCCAGTTCCGCGGCGGCGCGCCACGGCCAGCGCGGGTCGTTCAACATGCCGCGCGCCAGCGCCACCATATCGGCCTGGCCTTCGGCGATGATGCTTTCGGCCTGACGCGGATCGGTGATCAGACCCACCGTCATCACCGGCATGGCCACCTCATTCTTGATGCGCTGGGCCAGATGCACCTGGTAACCGGGCCCGAGCGGGATTTTCTGTGCCGGCGAAATGCCGCCACTGGACATGTCCAGGAAGGCACAGCCAGCCGCTTCGAGCCGCTTGCACAGAACGACGGACTGTTCGATGTCCCATCCGCCTTCGACCCAGTCGGTACCCGACAACCGCACCCCGACCGCCATGCCAGTGCCGGCTGCTTCGCGCACCGCCGCGAGGACGGCCAGCGGCAGGCGCATGCGATTTTCGAGCGAGCCGCCGTAATCGTCGGTGCGCTCGTTGGCCAGCGGCGACAGGAACTGATGCAGCAGATAGCCATGCGCCATGTGCAGTTCGATCGCGTCGAAACCGAGCCGCTTGGCGCGCACGGTCGCAGCGGCAAAGTCGGCGATCACGCCGTCGATGTCGGCGCGGCGCATCGCGTGCGGCGCGGCCTCGTCCGTTTTTTGCGGCAGCGCCGATGGTGCCTGCGGTTGCCAGCCGCCGTCGGCCAGGTCGATCAGGGTGCCCCCATCCCACGGACTGCGACTCGACGCCTTGCGGCCGGCATGCGAGAGCTGGATCGCCAGGGGCATGGCGGATACCGCACGCAGTGTCTGCATCAACTGTCCCAGGGCGGCTTCGTTGTCGTCGTTGTAGAGCCCGAGACAGCCGTAAGTGATGCGGCCAGCGGGATTGACCGCGGTCGCTTCCAGGCACAGCAAGCCGGCGCCGGAAATGGCCAGCGTGCCGAGATGCACCGTGTGCCACGGCGTGGCGTTGCCGTCGACTGCGGAGTACTGGCACATCGGGGAAATCATGATGCGGTTCGGTAGCGTCAGCGGGCCGATGGTCAGCGGCGCGAACAGCGCAGGGCGGTTGCCGGCGTCGGCGGTCTCGGTAGAGGCAATGGTCATGTGGTCAGTCGATCGTCGTCAGGGTGGAAATCAGTACGCTTTGGCCAGGAACGACAGCGACAGGCCGTGCGCCAGCGACGAGGCCTTCTGGTCGTAGGATGGGCGCTCCCAGCAATTGAAGCCGTGATCGACGCCGGCATAGACTTCGATGACTGCATTGTGCGCATCCTTGAATGCTTCTTGGGTTGCCTTGACCGCAGCAGCTGGAATGTAATGATCCTGCCCGGCGAAATGGATCAGGATCGGGCAGTGGACCTTGGCGACCTGGCCCAAGTGCTGCTCGATCGAGCCGGGGTAGTAGCAGACCGCAGCGTCGACGCCGGCATTGGCGGCGCATTGATACGACAGCAGGCCGCCCATGCAGTAACCGAGCGAGGCGACCTTGCCGGTGCATTCGGGCAGCGCCTTCAGGGCCGCGACGGTGCTGGAGAGATCCTGGATCGCGAGCGCGAAATCCATCTTTTGCATGTAGCCGAGCGCAGCGCCGAAATCGGTTTCGTCGTAACCGAGTTCGACGCCGGGTTTCATGCGCCAGAACAGGTCGGGCGCCAGGACCACGTAACCGTCGAGCGCGTATTGATCGGCCACTGCTCGGATGTGTGCATTGACGCCGAAGATTTCCTGGATCAGCACGATGCCGGGGCCGGTGCCGGCCGGCGGCAGCGCCAGATAACCTTGAAAGGTCTTGCCGTCGTGGCTGGTGAGATCGATAGTGCGGGATGTCATGGTAAATTGATTCCTTGAATAAAATAGGATGGGCAATCGGGGTGAACCGCTGCGCGGCGCTTGGAGTTTAGGGCATTTTTGCGCACGGCGTCGGGCATGAATTTCTTGGTCGATTGCAACAGCTTATGGTAAATTCCGCCGTTCATTTTGACCGGCGCATTCGATCAATGCGCGGCCAAAACGTCACGGGCCACGAATTCGATCGAATTGACAGCCTTCCACGGAGAGAGCAATGACAGAGCAGTCCACACGGCGCCAGAGCGCATCCAAGTCAATCAGCCACCGTTCGCTGGCACGCTGGGTCATACCGGCCGCGCTGATGGCGGCATGCGCCACGTACGCCGGCACGGCACTGGCAGCCAAGACACTGGTTTTCTGTTCCGAAGGTAGCCCCGAGGGCTTCAATCCGCAACTCTTTACGACCGGTACCACCGCCGATGCCTCCAGCGTGCCGATCTACAATCGCTTGGTCGAGTTCGAACTCGGCAGCACCAACATCGTGCCGGGTCTGGCGCAATCCTGGGAAATCTCACCCGACGGCCTGAGCTACATCTTCAAGCTGCGCCGTGGCGCGAAATTCCAGAGCAACGCGCGTTTCAAGCCGACCCGTGACGTGAATGCCGACGACATCCTGTTCTCGTACAACCGCATGGCCGATCCCAAGCATCCGTTCCACAGCACCGCGGTCGGGCAGACCTTCGCCTACTTCGAAGACATGGGCCTCGACAAGATCGTCGACAAGCTGGAAAAAATCGACGACATGACGGTGCGCTTCAAGCTCAAGCATCCGGAAGCGCCGTTCCTGGCCAACCTGGCGATGGATTTCGCCTCGATCCTGTCGGCCGAATATGCCGACAAGATGAAGGCTGCCGGCACGCCCGACGTGATCGACCGCGAGCCGATCGGCACCGGTCCGTTCCAGTTCGTGTCGTACCAGAAGGACGCCATCATCCGCTACAAGGCGTTCGACGCACATTGGGACGGTCGTCCGAAGATCGACAACCTGATCTACGCGATTACGCCGGATGCCTCGGTGCGCTATGCCAAGCTGAAGGCCGGCGAGTGCCACGTCATGGCGTTCCCGAAGCCGGCCGATATCGCCGCCATGAAGACCGACAAGAACATCACCTTGTTGACCAAGGAAGGCCTGAACATCGGCTACATCGCTTTCAACGTCGAAAAGAAGCCCTTCGACAGCAAGCTGGTGCGCCAGGCCCTGACGATGGCGGTCGACAAACAGACGATTCTCAAGACCGTGTACCAAGGCGCCGGCCAGGCTGCCAAGAATCCGATCCCGCCGCTGATGTGGGGCTACAACGACAAGATCAAGGATTATCCGTACGACGTCGCCCGTGCAAAGGAACTGATGGCCAAGGCCGGTTATGCCAAGGGCGTCGAGATCGAACTCTGGTACCTGCCGGTGACGCGTCCCTATAACCCGGACGGCAAGCGCATGGCCGAACTGATCCAGGCCGACTGGGAAAAGATCGGCGTCAAGACCAAGCTGATTACCTATGAGTGGGGCGAGTACCGCAAGCGCAGCAAGGCCGGCGAGCAGACCGCGATGATGTTCGGCTGGACCGGCGACAACGGCGACCCGGACAATTTTTTCGTACCGCTCCTGTCGTGCGAAGCGGTCAAGGGCGGCGGCAATACCGCGCGCTGGTGCAACAAGGATTTCGAGGACCTGATCAACAAGGCCAAGGTCACGCCAAAGCAGGCCGACCGCGCGAAGTTCTACGAAAAAGCACAGGAAATCGTGCATGAAGAAGCGCCGCTGCTGGAGATCGCCCACTCGGTGCGCTTCACGCCGGTGCGCAAGGAAGTCATCGGCTTCAAGATGGACGCCGTCGGCCACCATAATTTCGGCAAGGTCGATCTGGCGAAGTAAGCCGGTGATCGGCGGCAGCGGTGCCGATTCGGACCGCTCTGCCGGACCGGCGCAGCCACTTCTTGCAGCATGCCGCTGCATCCACCTCTGGCAAGGATGTCCTTGATGTTTGGTTTTCTGTTGCGCCGGGTCGGCCTGATCATTCCGACCTTTCTGGGCATTACCCTGCTCGTGTTTTCGCTCATCCACCTGATCCCCGGTGATGCCGTCGAGGCCATGTCCGGCGAGCGCGGCATGGATCCGGCGCGCTATGCCCGGCTGTTGCACGAGTTCGGTCTGGACCGTCCTCTGTATGTCCAGTACTTCGATTATCTCGGGCATGTGTTCCAGGGCGACCTGGGCAATTCGATCACGACCCACGAACCGGTACTGCGCGAATTCCTGACGCTCTTTCCGGCCACATTGGAACTGGCCTTCTGCGCCATCATGATCGCGCTGGTGATCGGCCTGCCGGCCGGCATGCTGGCGGCATTGAAGCGCAATACCTTCCTCGATTATTCGGTGATGGGCATTTCGCTCACCGGCTACTCGATGCCGATCTTCTGGTGGGCGCTGTTGCTGATCCTGCTGTTTTCGGTCACGCTCGGCTGGACGCCGGTATCGGGCCGCATCGACATCCTGTACGACCTGCCGCCGGTGACCGGTTTCATGCTGGTCGATAGCCTGCTCTCGGGTGAATCCGGCGCTTTCCGTTCGGCGCTGTCGCACCTGGTGCTGCCGTCGATCGCACTGGGCACCATTCCGCTGGCGGTGATCGCCCGCATGACGCGCTCGTCGATGCTGGAGGTGCTGCGCGAGGATTACGTCCGTACCGCGCGTGCCAAGGGCCTGTCACGCATGCGGGTCATCGGCATCCATGCCTTTCGCAATGCCCTGATTCCGGTCATTACCGTCATCGGCTTGCAGGTCGGCACGCTGCTGGCCGGCGCGATCCTGACCGAGACCATCTTTTCCTGGCCGGGCATCGGCAAGTGGCTGGTGGAGGCGATCCACCGCCGCGATTACCCGGTGGTGCAGGGCGGTATCCTGCTGTCGGCCACCATCATCATCCTGGTCAACCTGATCGTCGACGTGCTGTACGGCGTCATCAATCCCCGCATCCGGCATAACACATGAGCACCTTGATGACGCCACCCACCGCCATGACCGAAGTGGCATCGGCGCCGCCCCATCCGCTGCGCGAGATGTGGAATTATTTCAGCCAGAACCGGGGCGCCGTGATCGGCCTGGTGGTCGTCTGCCTGATCATCCTGACGGCCTTGCTGGCCGACGTGATCGCGCCGCATTCGCCGACTCTGCAATATCGCGATGCGACCCTCGTGCCGCCGGCGTGGCAGGCGGGTGGCAGCAGCAAGTTCTTGCTTGGTACCGACCCGGTCGGGCGTGACATGCTCTCGCGCCTGATCCACGGTGCCCGGCTGTCGCTCATCATCGGCCTGGTTTCCGTGTCGCTGTCGATGTCAGTCGGCGTGATCCTGGGCCTGGTCGCCGGCTTCTACCGCGGCGTGGTGGAAGTGGCGATCATGCGGCTCATGGACATCATGCTGGCGCTGCCGAGCCTGTTGCTGGCCGTGGCCATCGTCGCCATCCTCGGACCAGGCCTGATCAATGCGATGTATGCGATCGCGGTGGTGATGCTGCCGCATTACGCGCGCCAGACGCGCGCCGCGGTCATCGGCGAGCTCTCACGCGATTACGTCAGTGCCTCGCGCATCGCCGGCGCCGGCACGCTGCGCATCATGTTCAACTGCGTGTTGCCCAACTGCGCGGCGCCGTTGATCGTGCAGGCTACGCTCGGATTTTCCAGCGCGATCCTGGACGCGGCGGCGCTCGGTTTTCTCGGCCTCGGCGCACAGCCGCCGACACCGGAGTGGGGCTCGATGCTGGCCAGCGCGCTGGAATTCATCCAGAGCGCCTGGTGGGTCGTGACCTTTCCTGGCCTGGCGATCCTGCTGTCGGTGCTGGCATTTAACCTCATGGGCGACGGGCTGCGCGATGCCCTCGATCCGAAACTGAAACGCTGAGCAAGGCGATCCACCATGGCGCTTCCGGACATTCAACCGCTTCTGAACATTCAACAACTACGAGTCGAGTTCGGTACCGAACGCTCGCCCTTCATCGCCGTCGACGGCCTGGATCTGCGGATCGAGGCCGGTGAAGTCGTCGGCATCGTCGGCGAATCCGGTTCCGGCAAGAGCGTGACCTCGCTCGCCCTGATGGGGCTGATCGATTATCCGGGCCGGGTGTCGGCAGAGCGCATGGCCTTCGACGGGCGCGACCTGCTGACCATGCCGGAGCGCGAGCGGCGTGGGTTGCTCGGCAAGGACATCGCCATGATCTTCCAGGATCCGATGACCAGCCTGAACCCGTGCTTCACGGTGGCGTATCAGTTGATGGAAACCCTGCGCGTGCATCAGGGCGGCAGCAAATCTTCCTTGCGCGAGAAGGCGCTTACGCTGTTGAAACAGGTCGAGATCCCGGACCCGGAACGGCGGCTCGACGCGTATCCACATCAGCTCTCCGGCGGCATGAGCCAGCGCGTGATGGTGGCCATGGCGATCGCCTGCAACCCGCGCCTGCTGATCGCCGACGAGCCGACCACTGCGCTGGACGTGACCGTGCAGGCGCAGATGCTGGAGCTGTTGCTGACCTTGCAGAAGGATCGCGGCATGGCGCTCATGCTGATCACCCACGACCTGTCGGTCATTGCACAGACCGCGCAGCGCGTCGTCGTGATGTATGCCGGCCAGGTGGTCGAGACCGGCACCGTGCCCGAGATCTTCAACGCACCGCAGCATCCCTACACCCAGGCCCTGCTGGCGGCGCTGCCCGAACATAATGTCGGACGCGAGCGCTTGCAGACGATTCCCGGCGTCGTCCCCGGACTATATGACCGGCCCACCGGTTGCCTGCTCAGTCCGCGCTGCGCCTACGCAGTCGAGCGCTGCCGCGCTGCGCGTCCGGCGCTGACGGGCGGCGCCACGGCGCAGGTGCGCTGTCATTTCCCGCTCGACGCGGCCGGGCAGCCGAGCAACGGCTGGCAGAAAGCAGCATGATGACCCAAGCAATCGACACGATGGCCCCGACAAATCTGCTGGAGGCGAAGAACCTGTCGCGCCATTACAGCATTTCCCAAGGATTCTTCAAGCCTAGGGCGGTCGCCCGTGCACTCGACGGTGTCTCGTTTGTCCTGCAGGCCGGCAAGACGCTGGCGGTGGTCGGTGAATCCGGTTGCGGCAAGTCGACCTTGGCGCGCCAGGTGACGATGATCGAACCGCCCACCGGCGGCCAGTTGTGGATGGAGGGTGTCGACATCGCCACCGCCGACCGCACCCTGTTGAAGAAAGTGCGCCCGCTGGTGCAGATGGTGTTCCAGAATCCGTATGCCAGCTTGAATCCGCGCAAGAAGGTTGGCGCCATGCTGGAAGAGCCGCTGATCATCAATACCGCCCTGTCGGCGGCGCAGCGGGCAGAAAAGGGACGGGCCATGCTGGCACGGGTCGGCCTGCGTCCGGAACATTACAGCCGCTATCCGCACATGTTTTCCGGTGGCCAGCGGCAGCGCATCGCGATTGCGCGCGCGCTGATGCTGGACCCGAAGATCATCGTCGCCGACGAGCCGGTCTCGGCGCTCGACGTCTCGATCCAGGCCCAGGTGCTGAACCTCCTGATGGACCTGCAGCGCGACAGCGGCGTAGCGTACCTGTTCATCTCGCACAACCTGACGGTGGTCGAACTGCTGGCTGACGAGGTGCTGGTGATGTACCTGGGGAAGGCGGTCGAGCACGGCAGCAAGGCCGCTATCTTCAGCCGGCCGCTGCATCCTTACACCAAGGCACTGCTGGCCAGTACGCCGCGCATCGACCCGCGCCAGCGCCAGGAAAAAATCATGCTGTCCGGCGAGCTGCCGTCACCCCTGGCGCCGCCGCCCGGCTGCGCCTTCAATACCCGCTGTCCGCATGCGATCGACCGCTGCCGGATCGAGGTGCCGCCGCTGGCGCCGTTCGAAGGACGCTTGGTGGCCTGCCACCGCGTGGCCGAGATTTCCTAGGCTGTACGCTTAGCCGAAGGGTCGACCCGCGAGTTCCGCGCCTGCATTGCTCGGCAGGCGCAGCGCGAAGGGAATCGACATCGCCGACACGATGCCGATGATCAGGAACGCCGGCCAGAAATCGCTGGCGACGATCGATGCATGGCCTTGGGTCGTGTTTGAAAGCTGCAAGGCGATGCCGCCCACCGTTACCCCCATTCCCACGGCCAGCTGTTGCGCCACGCTGGCAATGCTGGTGGCCTGACTCAGTTCATGCCGCTCGATATCGGCGTAGGCGATGGCGTTCAAGCTCGTGAACTGCAGCGAGCGCACGCAGCCGCCGATCAGCACCACCGCGATCATCAGCATGTGCGGCGTGGCGACGGTGAAGAGGCCGAAGGACGCCACTGACAGCGAACCGAGCAATGCATTGAAGACCAGGACATTGCGAAAGCCGAAGCGTTTGAGGATCACCGTGGTCATGGTCTTCATCCCCAGCGCGCCGACGGCCGAGGCGCAGGTCAGCAGGCCGGACTGGAACGGGTTGAGGCCGAATCCGAGCTGCAGCATCAGCGGCAAGAGGAACGGAATCGAGCCGACCCCGATGCGAAAGAACGACCCGCCCAGCACGCTCATGCGGAAGGTACGCACCCGCAGCAGCCGGAAATCAATCAGCGGATGCGCCACGCGCCGCGCATGGAAGGAATAAGCCAGCAGCGCCAGGCTACCGATGGCAACGCAGCTGGCGGCGACCTGGTCGGACACCAGGTGTCGGCCCGCTGTCGCCAGGCCCAGCATGAGAAGCGAACAACCGACCGAGGTGTACAGGAAGCCCTGGAAGTCCAGCGGCGGCACGTCCTCATCCTTGAAATTTTCGATGTAGCGGGTGGCCAGCCAGATACCGAGAATGCTGATCGGGATGTTGATGAAGAAGATCCCGCGCCAGTGGAAATAGGTGGTGATGAAGCCCCCCAGCGGCGGGCCGATGATGGGTCCGATCAGTGCCGGTATGGTCAGGTAGCTCAGGGCCTTGACCAGCTCGGCCTTGGAGACGCTGCGCAGGATCACCAGCCGCCCGACCGGGACCATCATCGCGCCGCCGATGCCCTGCAGGAAGCGCGCGGCGACGAAGCCGACCAGCGAGTTCGACATGCCGCACAGGATCGAGCCCAGCATGAACACGCCGATGGCGGTGCGAAAGACAGTGAGCGAGCCGAAGCGGTCCGACATCCAGCCGCTGATCGGGATGAAGACCGCCAGGCTCACGATGTAGGAAGTCAGCGCCAGCTTGAGGGCGATCGGACTTTCGCCGAGATCGGTGGCCAGCGCCGGCAGGGACGTGGCGATGACGGTCGAGTCCATGTTTTCCATGAACAGGGCGCAGGCGACGATGAGGGGGACGGTGAGGCTGCGGGACAGTGCCATCGATGAGCGGTTGAGGTCGATGCCGCCGGCGTCAGGCCGCGCGCGCCTGCAACTGATCGAGCGAGGCCATCAGGTCGGCGAAGCGCTGGCCCTGGATCATGATGTGACTGCGCAGCAGCTCCGCGGTGCGCTCGCCCTCGCCGTCGACGATGGCCTGCACCACGGCCTCGTGTTCGGAATAGGAATTGGCGAGTCGGTCGCGCACCCGCAACTGCAGGCGCCGGTAAGGACGCAGGCGGCGGTGCAGGGCGCGCGCCTGGTCGGCCAGGAAGGCGTTATGACTTCCGGTGTAGATCGCATCATGGAACAGCTCGTTCTGATAGAAATAGGCGTCGCTGTCGCGCGCCTGGCAGGCATCCTTGCAGGCCTGGTGCGCTGCCAGCAATTGCGCCTGTTCCTCCACCGACATGCGGCGCGCGGCCAGACGCCCACACATGGCTTCGAACTCGGCCATCACTTCGAACATCTCCACGAGTTGCTGCGGCCCGATCTCTGCCACCACCGCGCCGCGCCGTGGCCGGATCACGATGATGCCCATGGAGGCGAGTTGGATCAGGGCTTCGCGCACCGGCGTACGGGATACCCCGTATTGCGTCGCCAATTCGGTCTCATCAAGATGTTGCCCGGGAGTTAATTTTCCCGTTGCAATCATTTCTTCGATGGATTCCCGCAAGTTCACATTGTGATTTTTCATCAGCCGCCCTTGTAGTCGTCCTGACGTTTGCAATTGATTCATTATAAGTTGCCGCTAGCGCTTGACAATGCATATATTATCGATATTCTTGTATACAAGAATTAAAAGTGTGCATATAAATCACGCAAGTTGATTCAATAATGTCGCGACGAACCATCGTTGCGACGACTTACAAGCGACTGCAAAGACAGCGCGTTTCCATGCACTTCACGGCTTTGCCCCGCCTTTCCCTTTTACGAGGAGACACCATGACATCGGCAACAAGAAGAACCATCCTGGGCGCCCTGGCGACCAGCCCCCTGTGGAATCTTTCTTCGGCATTCGCAGAAACGACGACCCTGAAGATTTCCCATCAGTTTCCCGGCGGGTCGGCCACCGAAGGGGACTTTCGTGACCGCCTGTGCCGGCTCTTTGCCACCGAGGTCGAGAAACGCACCAAGGGCGCGCTGAAGTTCGAGATCTATCCCGGCTCCTCGTTGATGAAGACCAATTCCCAGTTCTCGGCCATGCGCAAGGGCGCGCTCGACCTGTCGCTGGTGCCGCTGTCCTACGCCGGCGGTGAACTGCCCGAGGTCAACATCGGGCTGATGCCCGGCCTCGTGACTTCCTACGAGCAGGGTTACGGCTGGAAGAACGCCGAGGTCGGCCGCGAGCTCAACAAGTTCTTGCTCGACAAGGGCATCGTGGTCGTCAGCTGGATCTGGCAGGCCGGCGGCGTCGCCTCCCGCACCAAGCCGATCGTCGAGCCGGAAGATGTCAAGGGCCTGAAGATCCGCGGCGGCTCGCGCGAGATGGACCTGATCCTGAAATCGGCCGGGGCCGCCGTGGTGTCGCTGCCATCGAATGAAATCTATGCCGCCATGCAGACCGGCGCCATGGATGCGGCGCTGACCTCGTCTACCTCGCTGATCTCATTCCGCCTGGAAGAAGTCTCGAAGAACCTGACCACCGGGCGTGGCAAGGCCTACTGGTTCATGTTCGAGCCGCTGATGATGTCCAAGGCCATCTTCGACAAGCTGCCCAAGGACCAGCAGGCGGCCATCATGGCCGTCGGCACCGAGATGGAAGCATTTGCCCGCAAGTCGGCCCAGCTCGACGATTCGCTGGTGGCGGCGGTGTATGCCAAGACCGGCGCCAAGGTGGTCGACCTGTCGGAGGCGACCGTCAAAAGATGGCAGGCGATCGCCCGCACCTCGGCCTGGAAGGATTACGGCGAACGCAATGAAAACTGCGCCAAGCTGTTGAAACTGGCCGAGAAGACGCTGTGAGTCACGGCTTCGAGCTGGCGCCGGCGAAGGGGCCGGCAGTGCCGGACAACCCGGCGCTGGCAAAGGTATCGGGCCTGCTCGATCGCATCAATCGCGGCTTGCTGATCCTGTCGATGGTGGCGCTGATCGTCACGGCGCTGGTGCTGACCTATTCGGTGGTGAGCCGTTATTTCTTCAAGGTCGCCACCGACTGGCAGGATGAAGCCTCGGTCTTCATGCTGGTCGGCGTGACTTTTTTCTGCGCCGCCTATGTGCAGTCGTATCGCGGCCACATCGGCATCGAAGCCCTCGGCGAACTCTTGCCGCAGGCCGTCAACCGGGTGCGGCTGATTGCTGTCGACCTGTTCTCGATGCTGTTCTGCGCTTTTTTTTCCTGGAAATCCTGGACCTTGTTCCATGAAGCGTTGGTGGAAGGGCAGACCACCACTTCGACCTTTGCGCCGCCGCTCTGGATTCCGTATTCGATCATGGCATTCGGCATGACGCTGCTGTGCCTGCAGTTGCTGGTGCAGCTCGCAGCCCGCCTGACCAACCGGAGGGGCAATCATGACTGAACTGACACTGGGCCTGCTCTACGGCGGCGCCACTCTGGTGGTGATGTTTTCGGGGATGCCGATTGCGTTCGCGCTGGGCGTGGTGGCAGTCAGCTTCATGTATTTCTTCATGCCGTCGTCGTCCCTCGATACGGTCACGCAAAACGTGTACGAGGAAATGGCATCGATTACATTGCTGTCGATCCCGCTGTTCATCCTCAAAGGCGCTGCCATCGGCAAGTCGCCCGCCGGCAAGGACCTGTATTCCGCCATCCATACCTGGTTGAACAAAGTGCCGGGCGGACTCGGCATTGCCAACGTGTTTGCCTGCGCGCTGTTTGCCGCCATGGCCGGATCATCCCCGGCGACCTGTTCGGCCATCGGCTCGGCCGGTATCCCGGAGATGCGCAAGCGCGGCTATTCGCCCGGTTTCGCGGCCGGCATCATTGCCGCCGGCGGCACCCTTGGCATCCTCCTGCCGCCGTCGATCACGATGATCCTGTATGCGGTCGCTGCCGAGCAATCGCTGGGGCGCCTCTTTCTGGCCGGCATTGGTCCCGGTGTTCTGCTGGTGACGCTCTTTGCTGGCTATGCCGTGTACCGGGCGCGCAAGGAATACCGGCTGGCCTATGCCATCTACGAAAGCGGCGGTGAAAAATCGGCCTACCTGCACGAAGAGAATTTCACCTTCAAGCAAAAAGTCGAGATGCTGCCGCGCGTGCTGCCCTTTATCATCCTGCTCATCGGCGTGATGGTGGCGCTCTACGGCGGGTTTGCGACGCCGTCCGAGACTGCCGGTCTGGGCGCGGTGCTGGCACTCGGCCTGGTGGCCGTGGTCTACGGCTTGTGGCGGCCGCGCGACCTGGCGCCGATCCTGCAGTCGACCATCAAGGAATCGACGATGCTGCTGGTGATCATCGGCATGTCGCTGCTGTATTCCTACGTGATGAGCTATCTGCACATCAGTCAGTCGGCGGCGCAGGCCGTGGTCGCGTTGCATCTGTCGAAATGGGTTCTGCTGTCGGTGATCCTGTTGATGGTGATCGTGTTCGGTTTCTTCCTGCCGCCGGTGTCGATCATCCTGATGATGGCACCGATCATCCTGCCGCCGCTGAAGGCTGCCGGCTTCGACCTGATCTGGTTCGGCGTGGTAATGACGATCGTCATGGAGATGGGACTGATCCATCCGCCTGTGGGATTGAACATCTTCGTCATCCGCAATATCGCACCCGACATTCCGTTGAAGGACGTGATCTGGGGCGTGATGCCGTTCGTCGGCCTGATGTTCGTGGCGGTGTTCCTGCTGTGCTTTTTCCCGGGTATCTCCACCTACCTGCCTGATGTCCTGATGGGAGCAAAATAAATGGGTGCCGCCGAGACGGTCGTAACGGGTAAATCCTGGGACACGCAGCAGCGCAATCGTGGCGCGCGGCTGGCAAGGGCGGTCACGGCTCTTGGTCATGATCTGAACGGCAAAGTGGTGGCGGCAGGGCGTATCGGCGAACTGCTGCACCAGGTGATCGAGTCCGGCGACCGCGTCTGCCTGGAAGGGAACAACCAGAAGCAGGCGGATTTTCTGGGGAGTGCGCTGGCCCATCTCGACCCGGCGCGGGTCCATGATCTGCACATGCTGCTGTCGGTGCTGGCGCTGCCTGAGCATCTCGATGTGTTCGAACGCGGCATCGCGTCGCGCCTGGACTTTTCATTCTCCGGACCGCAGGCCGGACGCCTGGCGCAACTGGCCACCAGCGGCAAGCTCAACATCGGGGCCATCCATACCTATCTCGAACTGTTCGGTCGCTATTTCGTCGACCTGACGCCGCGCGTGGCGCTGGTGGTGGCCGAAGCGGCCGACCGGCACGGCAATCTCTACACCGGTCCCAATACCGAAGACACGCCGGCGATCGTCGAAGCCACCGCCTTCAAGAGCGGCATCGTGATCGCCCAGGTCAACCGCATCGTCGACACGCTGCCGCGGGTCGACATACCGGCCGACTGGGTCGACTTCGTGGTGCAGTCGCCGCAACCGTATTACATCGAGCCGCTGTTCACCCGCGACCCGGCGCAGATCTCGGAAATCCAGGTCCTGATGGCGATGATGGCCATCAAGGGTATCTACGCCGAATACCAGGTCGAACGCCTGAACCACGGCATCGGTTTCGACACCGCTGCGATCGAACTGATCCTGCCGACCTATGCCGAGTCATTGGGACTGAAGGGCAAGATCGCACGGCACTGGGCGTTGAATCCGCACCCGGCGCTGATTCCGGCAATCGAGGCCGGCTTCGTCGAATCGGTGCATTCCTTCGGCTCGGAACTGGGGATGGAAGAATACATCCGCGCCCGTCCCGATATTTTCTTCGTCGGCCCCGACGGGTCGATGCGTAGCAACCGCGCCCTGTGCCAGGCCGCCGGCCACTATGCCTGCGACATGTTCATCGGCTCGACCCTGCAGATCGATTTGCAGGGTAATTCGTCGACGGCGACGCTGGGCCGGATTTCCGGGTTCGGCGGCGCGCCCAACATGGGTGCCGATGCGCGCGGCCGCCGTCATGTCAGCCCGGCGTGGCTGAAGGCCGGCCAGCAGGCCCGCGCCGGCAAGAACCTGATCCCGCGCGGCCAGAAGCTGGTGGTGCAGGTGGTCGAGACCTTCCGTGAGCACATGCAGCCGGCTTTTGTCGACCGGCTCGATGCGTGGGAACTGGCCGAGCAGGCCGGCATGGCGATCCCGCCGGTGATGATCTACGGCGACGACGTCACCCACATCCTGACCGAGGAAGGCATCGCCAACCTGCTGCTGTGCCGCAGCGACGAAGAACGCGAACAGGCGATCCGCGGCGTGGCCGGCTACACGCCGGTGGGCATGGCGCGCGACAAGCGGATGGTGGAAAACCTGCGCGACCGCGGCATCATCCAGCGCGCCGAAGACATCGGGGTCGACAAGCGGCTCGCCACGCGCGACCTGCTGGCGGCCAAGAACATGAAAGACCTGGTGCGCGCGTCCGGCGGCCTGTACACGCCGCCGCAGCGCTTTCGCAACTGGTAAGGGATCGAACATATGGAAACGCTGGTATATCAGTTTGAAAACGGCAATCGCCCGTTGCCCGCCACCGCCCAGGTGGTCGGCGTGGTCGGCTCCGGCAACCTCGAAGTGCTGATCGAATCGGCGCCGCAAGATGGCGCCTGCACGATCGAAATCAAAACCGCCGCGGTCGGCTTTGGCGCGACCTGGCAGGCCGTGATGCACGATTTTAACGCGCGCTGGCTGCTGGCCAACGCCCGCATCACCATCAACGACATGGGCGCCACGCCAGCCGTGGTCAGCCTGCGCCTCGACCAGGCGGTCGAGACAATACTCGAAGGCGCAGCATGAGCAGCTACCTCGAATCGACCGCCCGCGAACGCATCCAGCGCCTGTTCGACGCAGGCAGCTTCACGGAATTTTTGCCGCCGCCGGCGCGCGTCATCAGCCCGCACCTGTGCCCGCTCGCCGCGCCGGTCGCGTTCGACGATGGCGTTGTCATCGGCCCCGCACAATTGGGTGGCGCAGTGGTGTTTGCCGCCGCCCAGGAAGGCGGCTTCATGGGCGGCGCGGTGGGCGAGGTGCACGGCGCCAAGCTGGTCGGCCTGCTGCGGCGCGCAATCACCGAACGCATCGGCGCAGTCGTGCTGCTGCTGGAGACGGGCGGCGTGCGCCTGCACGAAGCCAACGCCGGCCTGATCGCGGTCTCCGAAGTCATGCGCGCGGTGCTCGACGCGCGCGCGGCCGGCGTGGCGGTCATCACGCTGGCGGGCGGCGCCAATGGCGTCTTTGGCGGCATGGGCATCGTGGCCCGCTGCACCAACGCGATCGTGATGTCCGAAGAAGGCCGGCTGGCGATGTCAGGCCCGGAAGTGATCGAGACCGCCAGCGGCGTCGAGGAATTCGACTCGCAAGACCGGGCGCTGGTCTGGCGCACCACCGGCGGCAAGCACCGCTACCTGCTGGGCGACTGCCAGGCCATCGTCGCCGATTCGGTGGCGGCCTTTCGCCAGGCGGCGATCGACGCGGTGGCGGTCTGCCGCGCGCAGCCGATTGCCCTCAGCCTGCACGCACTGGAACAGGAGCAAGCGCTTTTGCAAGAACGGATCGAGCGCTTCGGCGCCATGACCGAGCCGCTCGACATCTGGAGCGCGCTCGGCGTCGAGCATGCGAAGGCAATACCGATGCTCGAAGCGGCCGAATTCATGGCCGCCGCCGCACCGCACCGTCTGGGAGGACACTGATGGACTGGAAGATACTGGCAGGCGCGCTGTTCCCGGATGGCCACGCGGTCACCGAGACCGACAATTTCCTGTTCGGCAGCGGCGAATATGGCGGGCAGACGGTCGCCGTGGTCGGCACCACCGGGCATGCCCCGATCGGGGTGGAAATCGCGCTGGCGCAGGCGCAGTTCGTGCTGGCGACGGTGCGCGAGCATCCGGGCCGGCCAATCCTGATGCTGGTCGACACGCAAGGCCAGCGCCTGCGCCACCGCGACGAAATGTTGGGCATCAACAGCTACATGGCCCACCTGGGAAAATGCGTCGAACTGGCGCGCCGCGAGGGCCACAAAATCATCGCGCTGGTGTACGACCAGGCGCTGTCGGGCGGTTTTATCACCAGCGGCCTGATGGCCGACGCCTGCTACGCGCTGCCCGACGCCACCATCCGCGTGATGGGCCTACCGGCGATGGCGCGCATCACCAAGGTGCCGGAACAACGGCTGCTGGAACTGGCCGCCACCAGCCCGGTGTTTGCGCCCGGCCCGGAAAACTACCAGCGCATGGGCGGCGTGCAAGACATCTGGCGCGGCGACCTGGCCGCGCAACTCGGGCGCGCG
>JACMRD010000009.1 GCA_014376645.1 Herminiimonas sp.
ACTGGTCCACTCCGTTGCCGCGGGTATTTTCCTGGTGCTGGGTATTGCCACGCTGTTGGGTGCGGGTGCGCGGCTGGGCTTGTAGGAGGGCAATGCGCCGAAGGCGTTGTTCTTCGCCGGATTTGTGGTCCCGCCGACAGGAATCGGACCTGTATCCCACGCTTAGGAGGCATGTGCACTATCCATTGTGCTACGGCGAGGCAGTCGTGAAGTCGCACCGTACGGTGCACCACGATATTTCCGGGTCAAGGGGCAGTTCGCGTGGCGCGAATGACGACCCCAGTCGATCCAGCGCGGATTGTAGCAGACAGGATCACTGTCCGGAACTGCACCGAGCCGCTGGCGTATTGCAAGAAGATTTGACGTTTCTGGCTGTTTTGCTGGGGCAAGCGGCCTCGAGCGTGGCATCGACTGGCGTGACGGGCGGTTCGCCGACCACGCGGCAAAGACTCAACCATTGACGCATCGGTCGATGCGCTGCCGGTTCCACTGATGTTGCAGCAGGCTGTGGCGCGCACGATGCGCCTGAATCACCGCCGAATTCAGCACAGCGTGGTGTGGGTCGGTACAATGCGGGCTTCGTTTCATTAACCGATGGCGCGCCGAGAGGTGCGCATCCCGATTTCAGCAGGCGTTTCCTATGGCAGTCATCTCAATTTCCAATGCCCAGTTGGCATTCGGCCACGTTGCATTGCTCGATCATGCAGAGTTTTCACTGGAGTCCAGCGAGCGGGTCGGGCTGATCGGCCGCAACGGCACCGGTAAATCCTCGCTTCTGAAAACGATCGTTGGCACCGGCAGGCTCGACGACGGCTTGCTGGTCATGCAACAGGGACTGAAAATCGCCTACGTCGACCAGGAACCGCATTTCGATGTCGCGCTGTCGGTATTCGACGCGGTCGCGTCCGGACTCGGCGAATTGCCCGGATTGTTGCGCGAGTACGACGCCTTGACCGGGCAGTTCGGCCAAGGCAAGGATGACGAGGTGATGGACCGGATGCACGAGATTCAGACCAAGCTCGATGCAGCCGATGCCTGGTCGCTCAACAATCGGGTCGAGGCAACGCTCGACCGGCTCAATCTCAATCAGCACGCATTGATGGGCACGCTATCGGGCGGTATGCAGAAACGGGTTGCGTTGGCTTGCGCGCTGGTAAGTACGCCTGACGTGCTGCTGCTCGATGAGCCGACCAACCATCTCGATTTCAGCTCGATCCTGTGGCTCGAAGGTCTCCTGCGCGACTACAAGGGCAGCGTGCTGTTCATTACCCATGACCGTAGCTTTCTCGACAATGTCGCCACCCGGATCATCGAACTCGATCGCGGCAAGCTGCTCTCGTTTCCCGGTAATTTCAGCGCCTACCAGATACGCAAGGCCGAACAGCTGGAAATAGAAGAAGTCGAAAATGCCAAGTTTGACAAATTCCTGGCGCAGGAAGAGGTCTGGATTCGCAAAGGCGTCCAGGCTCGCCGGACCCGCGACGAAGGTCGTGTGCGGCGCCTGGAAGCCTTGCGCCTGTCGCGCAGCGCCCGCCGCGACCAGCAGGGGCAGGTCAAGCTCGATGTCGCTACCGGCGACCGCTCGGGCAAGATCGTCGCCGAGTTGACGAACGTGAACAAGGCATTCGGCAACAAGGTCATCGTCAAGGATTTTAGTGCCACCATCCTGCGCGGCGACAAGGTCGGACTGATCGGCGCGAATGGCGCCGGCAAGACCACGCTGCTCAAAATGATCCTCGGCGAAGATCAGCCGGATAGCGGCACCATCCGTCAGGGTACCAAGCTGCAGGTCGCGTACTTCGATCAGATGCGTGCCCAACTCGACGAAGAGGCCAGCTTGGCCGATACCATTGCGCCTGGCAGCGACTGGGTCGAGATCAACGGCCAGCGACGTCACGTGATGACCTATCTGAACGATTTCCTGTTCGCACCGGAACGTGCGCGTTCACCGGTGAAATCGCTGTCCGGCGGCGAACGCAACCGCCTCTTGCTGGCACGCCTGTTTGCCAAACCGGCCAACGTACTGGTCCTCGACGAGCCGACCAACGATCTCGACATCGATACCCTGGAACTGCTGGAAGAGCTCCTGGAAGATTACGCCGGGACGGTTTTTCTGGTCAGCCATGACCGTACCTTCCTCGACAATGTGGTCACCCAAGTGATCGCCTCCGAGGGCGAGGGCCAGTGGCGCGAGTACATCGGTGGTTACACCGACTGGGAGCGTGTTCGTCCGACGGCCACGGCAGTTGCGGCGACGGCGAAAGCGGAGAGCAAGGCGGCTTCAGGTGCACCGGCAAATACCATCGCACCGGCGGCAAAGCCCAAGAAGCTCAGTTTCAAGGAGCAGCGCGAGCTCGACGCTCTGCCGGCACTGATCGCGCATCTGGAGGTGGAGCAGGCCCAGGTCGCGCAGCGACTGGCTGATCCCGATCTCTACAAGCAGAAGGCAGCTGACGTACAGAAGCTGCACCGGCGTCACGCCGAACTCGACACGCAGTTGTTGGAGACGCTGGAAAAATGGGAGGCGATCGAGGCGCGCAGCAAGGGCTGAATCGGGAGGGAGCGTCGCAACAGCGTACCGTTCGCGGTGCGGTGCGGTTCGGTTCAGTTCAGGCGTTTCGCCGCATTGCGCAGTGCCGGTAGCTTGCGGCGCAGGGTGTCGGCATCGGCCGCATAGGGTTTTTGCGCCAGGTACCACTCGAGATCCTGAAGCGCCGCCTGCGGACACTGCAGTCGTTCATATGCCAGGCCGCGATCGCGGCGCTCGCCGATGTCATTCGGCAGCAGGATCACGAGCCGCTCATGTACCGCCAGCAGGCGGCGCCAGTCGTTCTGCTCCATGAACACGGCTTTCAGGTTGCCCAGCATGCGGACCAGGATGTCGCGCGCCGGCGCTGGCTGAAGGTAGGCCCCCAAGGTTGGTTCGACACCGTCTGGACGTGGCGCGACGAAAGGCTCGAGCCGCTCTTCCAACTCCTCGCGTGACAGACTGCTGCCGTTGAACGGGTCGAGAATCACGTCGCCCGACTGCATCGATAGCTTCATCAGGAAATGGCCGGGAAAGGAGATTCCCCGGATCTGCAGACCGATCTGTTGCGCCAGTTCGATGTACACCATGGCCAGCGAGATCGGAATGCCGCGCCGGGTACTGATGACGCGATGGAGATAACTGTTGTCGGGATGGTAGTAGTCATTGACGTTGCCGCAGAAGCCGAGTTCCTGATAGAAGAAATGGTTCAGCATGCGCAGCTTCTGCATCGATGGGGCGTCGGACGGCAAGCGCTGACGCAGCTTCAGGGCCAGCGTATCGAGTTCCATCTGGGGCGCAGATAGATCGAGCACGGGCTCGACGTCCAGGCCGAGCGAAAGCGCCGCCTCGAACAGCAGGATCGATGTATCTTCCCGTACGAGCGAAGCGAAATAGTCAAGGGATGTCGGGGTCATGTTCACGTCATCATATAACGGGCGCAGCGGCAGATAAAGTGCCGCCTGTCAGCCGCGAGCATTCGGACTGCAGTCGATCTGCTTGACCGGGTTTGGTCAGCTCGCGACCCGCTTGAACGACCTGAAATCGAAACCCATCGCCAGCAGGGCGCCGAAGTAGGTGATGCCACATGCGCCGATCACGCCCGTCAGAGCCGCCAGCCGCATGATGGGATGCGGTTGCATTCCCAGCCAGTTGAATTTTCCTGCCATCCACAATGCCACGCCCGCCATCAGGAACAGGGCGCCGGTCAACTTGATGCCGAATGCGATCCAGCCGGCCTCGGGTACGTACAGGCCGCGCCGGCGCAAGCCGATGAACAGGCAGATCGCATTGATGCAGGCTCCCACTCCGATCGAGAGCGCCAGTCCGGCCAGCGCGATCCAGGGGACGAACACCAGGTTCATCAACTGGGTTGCCACCAGTACGCCCACAGCAATCTTGACGGGTGTGCGGATATCTTGTTTCGCATAAAACCCGGGCGCCAGAATTTTCACGAGGATCAGGCCGATCAGGCCGACCCCGTAGGCAACAAGGGCACGCCCGGTCATCGTGACTGCCTGCGCATCGAACTTACCGTAATGAAAAAGGGTGGCCGACAACGGCTCGGACAACGTTGCCAAGCCGACCGCCGATGGCAGTGCCAGCAAAAAGGTCAGCCGTAGTCCCCAATCGAGCAGGGACGAATATTCCGTGTCATTACCGTCGGCGTGCGCCTTCGACAGACTTGGCAAGAGAATGGTACCCAGCGCGACGCCTAGCAACGCGGTCGGGAACTCCATCAACCGGTCCGCATAGGATAGCCAGGAAACGCTGCCCTTTTCGAGATGGGTGGCGATGTTGGTATTGATGATCAGGCTGATCTGGGCGACCGAGACGGCAAAGGTGGCCGGCACCATTTTTTTCAGCACGCGGCGCAGACCCGGGTCGCCGAGCGCGGCGCGAAATGACAGCGAAACGTGCGGCAGCATGCCGATCTTGCGCAGCGCCGGTATCTGGATCGCCAGTTGCAGCACGCCGCCGACGAAGACCGCAATCGCCAGGGCATAGATCGGTTGCGACATATGCGGCGCCAGCAGCAGTGACGCCGCGATGAACGACAGGTTAAGC
Organism: Herminiimonas sp.; assembly: GCA_014376645.1. Taxonomy (GTDB): domain Bacteria; phylum Pseudomonadota; class Gammaproteobacteria; order Burkholderiales; family Burkholderiaceae_D; genus JANXSS01. The sequence goes on from JACMRD010000009.1 coordinate 4,595, forward strand.
AGCACCGGCGTGAAGGCGGGCACGCGGAACTCGCGCCAGGTGTTGAGGATGCCGCCTGAAAGCGCCACCAGCGACATGAAGCCGATATACGGGAACATGATCCGCGTCATCACGATCGAGGCATCGAAAGCGGCAGGATCGGATTTCAGGCCAGACGCGATGAAATACACCATTACTGGCGCCGCCACGATGCCGATCAGGCAGGTCAGCAGCAGCGACCAGGTCAGGACGGTCGCCACGTGATCGACCAGTTGCCGCGTGGCGCGATCGCCTTTCTGGTTCTTGTATTCGGCCAAAATCGGTACGAACGCCTGGGCAAAGGCGCCTTCGGCAAACAACCTTCGCAGCAGATTCGGAATTCGGAAAGCGACGAAAAACGCGTCGGTGTAGCCGGATGCGCCAAAGGCGCGGGCAATCAGGAAATCGCGTAGAAATCCGGTGATGCGGGAGAGCATCGTCATGCCAAAAATGGTCGCCAACGTTTTGTGCAAGTTCATGGGGCCGCATTATAGCCGCAAGGGTAGCCGGACGAAGCGTCACTTGTGCTGGCGACCCCTGTGAATGCTGCTCCGTCCAGCAACTTGCACGTTTCAACAAAGCCCACTATAATGCAAGGCTCCACAGAATTTTGCCGCTCTTGGCATCAGGCTCAATGTACCACCAGCGCGCTCGTTCGTTATTGGCAGGCGCCCCGACTTCGATTTAGGAATTAGCACACATGGCAAATACCGCACAGGCACGCAAGCGCGCTCGTCAAGCAGTCAAACAGAATGCACACAATTCGAGCCAGCGTTCGACCTTGCGCACCGCGATCAAAGCGGTTCGTAAAGCCATCGAAGCCGGTGACAAGGCCGCAGCGTCGCAGGTGTACCTGTCGTCGGTCTCGACCATCGACCGCATCGCTGACAAAAAAATCATTCACAAGAACAAGGCAGCACGTCACAAGAGCCGCCTGGCCGCAGCTCTGAAGGCTCTGGCCTGATCGAAGTTTGACCCGGTCTGCGCCTACCGGCAGATCCGATTAAATCGAAACCCGCGTGCCGCCTGCAACGCGGGTTTTTGTTGTGTGATCGAGGCGCGGCGCGATCCCGCCTGAAACGGTCGTCGTTGCGATGGTGAGAGCTCCAAATCGCCTCAACGAATCGCTGCCAGGCCGCCAATTACCATGCCGGGTTTGATGTTCTTTTGCTTGAACCACCCCAAATTCATCTCCAGCGCATAGCGCACCAGCGACTTCGCGCAATGCGAATTCAGAGTTTGCGGCTTCATGTCTTCGATGTTGACGACCTTGCCGTTGCCGTCGATGAATGCGACCGATAGCGGCAAGAGCGTGTTCTTCATCCACATGCACACTTCCGCCGGACCTTCGAACATGAATACCATGCCCTCATTGGGTGCCATTTTTTCGCGCAGCATCAATCCCTGCTCCCGTTGGGCCGGTGTGGATGCCACTTCTGCTTTGACCAAGTTGATCCCGGCAGTCAATGGAATGGTGTCGAATTTGATTGGTTGCTGCGCTGCGACATTCATTGACAGAGAGATCGTCAGGGTGGCGAGCGCGGCTGTCGTTGCAAGCTTACAGTGCTGGGTAAGGTTCATGGAATGGGATACGGCCGATTGGCTGCAGTGAGTCTAGTGCGTCAGGAAACGGCAGTGTAAACAGAAAAAGGCAGGAAGCACCTGCCTTTTTATGGAACGGACAAGTAACTTACTTGGCCATTGCGTCTGCAGCTGGAGCAGCTTTCTTTGCTTTTTTTGCTTTCTTTGCTTTTTTGGCTTTTGGAGCAGGTGCAGCGTCAGCAGCCATTGGAGCGGCAGCCGGTGCAGCAGGAGCGGCAGTGTGCGAAGCAGCGAACGACGAAACAGCGAACAGGCCAGCAACCAGGGCAGCGATAAGGTTTTTCATTTTAGGTTTCCTAGGATAGTCATCATGATGAAGTGCGATTCTGGTGAATCACGTCCGATAACGGCGTGCTTGCTGGACGGTTGACACATTTCCATAAAATAATAACGATTTTTCGAAAAATTATTTAATTGTCAACGCACTGCGCACTGCGCACTGCGCACCGCGTTCGCGGCCCCGCATGCTACTTCGCTCGTTACGACGGCTCGGACGCCCCGGCTTGGTTTTCCCAGCGTTAATGAATCCAGCGCAAATTGCACGCATTCCAAGGGATTGTTATCATGCACGGCATTCGCCGCCCCTCGGCAACATCTCCGGACCCTGCATGCCTCTTCTCCCTGGTTTCAAGAATCTCGTCAAACTCTCTGTATTTGTGGCGACATCGCTGGTCGCCGCCGTGGTCTATGCAGCCCCTTATTTGCCGAAGTCGGATGCCCAGGTACTCGAAAAATTACCGTTCAAACCAAATGATCCGATCGCGCGCGAAATGTCGCAGCTGCGTGCTGCGCTACAGCGCGATCCGCGCGACCTCGACGTCGCCGTCCGTCTCGCGCAACGCTACTATGGTCTGGTTGCCGAGGAAGGCGACCCACGCTACCTTGGCTATGCGCAGGCAGCGTTGGGGCCTTGGTGGGACATGCCTGAACCGCCGATTCCGGTGCAAATCCTGCGCGCCAGCCTGGCGCAGTTCCGGCATGACTTTGCAGGCTCGCTCTCGGACCTCGGCAAGGTGCTGCAGCGTGATCCGCGGCAGGGTCAGGCGCGTGCCTTGCGCGCGACGATTAACATCGTGCAGGCACGTTATGCCGATGGCCGCGCCGATTGCGAGGCCCTCCATGGCGTTACCAGCGAAGTCATCGCCATTGGTTGCGAATCGATGGTCGATGGCCTGACCGGCAAGGCGTCGGCAGCGTACGACCGTCTCAATACGGCATTTTTGGCGCACCCGGAAGCATCGCCTGACGAGAAACTGTGGGTCTTGCTGCGCCTCGCAGAAATTTCGCAACGGTTGGGTCGGATGGAGGTCGCCGAAGCGCATTTCAAGCAGGCGCTTTCGCTTGGTATTACGGATACGTTCCTGCTGGCTGCGTACGCAGACTTTCTACTGCTGCAGAATCGCCCGGCCGAAGTTGAGAACATGTTGAAAGACAAGATCCGCTCTGACACGCTGCTGCTGCGCCTGGTGCTGGCCGAACGAATCCTGAAATTGCCCGGCGCGGCAACGAGTGAAGCGACACTGGCTGCGCGATATTCGGCAGCCCAATTGCGTGGCGATACGGTGCATCAGCAGGAAGAAGCGCAGTTCGAACTGAAGGTCAGACAAAACCCGAAAAATGCCCTGGCACTGGCGCAGGAAAACTGGAAGGTTCAGCTCGAGCCGCGGGACGCCCGCATCTATCTGGAGGCGGCCCTGGCATTGAAAGACTCTGTCGCCGCACAGCCTGTCTTGCGGTGGCTCGATGAGAGTCATATCGAAGACCGGGTTCTGACTGCGCTGGCCCTGCAGCTAAAGGCGGTAAAAGCATGAGGCGCCTTCTAATCGGCATGTTCTGCTTGTTGCTCTCGCTGAGCGCCCAGGCACACAAGCCAAGCGACAGCTACCTGATTTTCAACGTCGAAGGCAACCTCGTCGACGGGCAGTGGGACATCGCGCTGCGCGACCTCGATTTTGCCATCGGCCTCGACACCAACGGCGACGCCCAGATCACGTGGGGCGAGGTGCGCGCCAAGCGCGCTGAAATCGACGCTTACGCCATGGCGCGTCTGCAACTGAGCGCCGATGGGGCGGCCTGCCCGGCGCAGGTCAGCGAACACCTGATCGACGACCACACCGATGGCGCGTACGTAGTGATGAAGTTCAAGGCGGTTTGTCCGAACATAGCGAAAGTGCTTCAGGCGCAATATCGGTTGTTCTTCGACATCGACCCGCAACACAAGGGCTTGCTACGCCTGCAATACCAAGGTACTTCCAGCACCGCCATTTTTAGTCCGGACAAAGCGACCCAGCAATTCACACTTAGCAGTCCGAGCCGTCTGCGTCAGTTCATCGATTACGCGCGAGAAGGTGTTTGGCATATCTGGATCGGCTTCGACCATATTCTGTTTCTGCTGGCGCTGCTGTTGCCGGCAGTCGTGGTGCGGCGCGCAGGGCGCTGGGATGCGGTCTCGGCGTTCAAGCCGGCTTTCTGGTCCGTTCTCAAGATTGTCACTGCCTTCACGCTGGCCCATTCGATCACCCTGACGCTGGCCACGCTGGGCGTCATCAGCCTGCCATCGCGCTGGGTCGAGTCCACCATCGCGGCCTCAGTGGTGATTGCCGCGCTCAACAACGTCTATCCGCTGTTTCGCGAGCGGCGCTGGGTGATGGCCTTTGTCTTCGGCCTGATCCATGGCTTCGGATTTGCCAGCGTGCTGACCGACCTCGGCTTGCCGCAGGGCGCCCTGGTCCTGGCGCTTGTAGGATTCAACCTGGGTGTCGAGACCGGACAGCTGGCGATCGTGGCCGCATTCCTGCCGGTGGCCTATATACTGCGGCGCAGCTGGTTTTACCGCCGCCTGGTGCTGCTGGGCGGTTCGATCCTGATCACGATTCTGGCACTAGTCTGGTTCGTAGAGCGCGCCTTTGATCTGAAGGTGTTGACTTTTTAAGTGTTCATCACCAGGTCGGGAGAGACTTCGCAGTACTCACCCGGCATGAGGGGATTGGCAGCCAGGGAAAACGGACCGACCGCAATTCGGATCAGGCGCAGCGTCGGCAGTCCGACATGTGCCGTCATGCGCCGTACCTGCCGGTTCTTGCCTTCGGAGATGGTCAGGCTCAGCCAGGCGGTCGGTGCCGTGGCACGCACTCGGATCGGTGGCGTGCGCGGCCATAACCAGTCGGGTTCCTCGATCTGCACCGTTCTCGCAGGTTGCGTGACGAAATCTCCCAGGTTCATGGGCGACCGGAGTTCGGCCATTTGTTCCGGTGCGGGGATGCCCTCGACCTGCACCAGATACACCTTGGCCTGCTTGTGGTCCGGGTGGCTGATGCGATGCTGCAGCGCGCCGTCGTCCGTCAGCAGCATCAGGCCCTCGCTGTCGGCATCGAGCCGGCCGGCCGGATAGATGCCGGGATGGTGCAGGTATCGGGCGAGAGTCGGCCGTTCCGGGTGCGTTGAAAACTGGCACATCACCTGAAAAGGCTTATTGAAAAGAATCAGTGGCATGGGTAATCAAGGTGGTGAGGGCAGCAAATTCTGCGTGCCATTGTGCCTGCTTCACCGCGTTCCGATGTTGCAAATGCATGGCATCCAGTAAAATAGTGGTGCATAATACGAAATATGGTCTTGTGTCTTATAGAAGACCGATAAAGACCGACGCCACCTTTTCCCGCTTTTTCAGTTTATGGGATGGTCGGCCCCTGCCGCAATTGTCCGAATCCCCTCCGGAGAGACCACAATGTTCCAACATATCAAAGTGCCTGCCGATGGCAAGCAAATTACCGTAAACGCCGATTTTTCGTTGAACGTACCAGACAACCCGATCCTGCCGTACATCGAAGGTGACGGAACCGGCGTCGACATCAGCCCAGTCATGATCAAGGTGATCGACGCTGCTGTTGCCAAGGCATACGGCGGCAAGCGCAAGATCAGCTGGATGGAAATCTACGCTGGCGAAAAGTCGACCAAGGTTTATGGCCCCGATGTCTGGCTGCCCGAAGAAACCCTGCAGGTACTAAAGGATTACGTGGTCTCGATCAAGGGTCCGTTGACCACGCCAGTCGGCGGCGGTATCCGCTCGCTCAACGTCGCGCTGCGCCAGCAACTTGACCTGTACGTCTGCCTGCGCCCGGTGCGTTACTTCAAAGGTGTGCCTTCGCCGGTGCGTGAGCCGGAGAAGACTGACATGGTGATCTTCCGCGAAAACTCGGAAGACATCTACGCCGGGATCGAATGGCAAGAGGGTACCGACGAAGCCAAGAAAGTGATCGACTTCCTGATTAACGAAATGGGCGTCAAGAAGATTCGCTTCCCGGGCAGTTCAGGCATTGGCATCAAGCCGGTGTCGCGCGAAGGTACACAGCGTCTGGTACGCAAGGCAATCCAGTACGCCATCGATAATGACAAGCCATCCGTGACGATTGTCCATAAGGGCAACATCATGAAGTTTACCGAAGGTGGATTCCGCGACTGGGCCTACGAGCTGGCCCAATCGGAATTCGGCGCGACCCTGATCGACGGCGGCCCATGGTGCAAGTTCAAGAATCCAAGGACTGGTCGCGACATCATCGTCAAGGATTCGATCGCCGACGCGTTCCTTCAGCAGATACTGTTGCGCCCGAACGAGTACAGCGTCATTGCAACCCTGAATCTGAACGGCGACTACATCTCGGACGCGCTGGCAGCCCAGGTCGGTGGTATCGGCATCGCGCCGGGCGCCAACCTGTCGGATTCGGTGGCAATGTTCGAAGCCACCCACGGCACGGCGCCGAAATATGCTGGCAAGGATTACGTCAATCCGGGTTCGCTGATCCTGTCGGCCGAAATGATGTTGCGTCACATGGGCTGGCTGGAAGCGGCCGACCTGATCATCTCGTCGATGGAAAAATCGATTAC
>JACMRD010000010.1 GCA_014376645.1 Herminiimonas sp.
ACACCTCTCAGCCAAAGCACGTACTTTTGTCGACTTTCTGGTATCGGCGCTCGCGGAGGAACCGCCAGGACATGGGTCTCCATTTCGATACCGCTCAATACAAAAAACCCGCATCAGCACAGGGCTAGAGGCAGGTTTTTGGCACTTCCTTGACACTTAAAACGATGTTTCTTGGCGGAGACGAAGGGAGTCGAACCCTTGATACAGGTTTAAGCCCGTATGCTCCCTTAGCAGGGGAGTGCCTTCGACCACTCGGCCACGTCTCCACACGGTCAACGGAATACGTACTCCGTCGCGCCAACGAAACCGTCAACGAACCGCATGATAGCTTTTCAGGCCACGTTGGTCAATGAAACTATGCAAGCGAAACGTCGATTAGTCAGCATTTTCCAGGTCGAAAGCCTTGTGCAAGGCACGCACTGCAAGTTCCATGTATTTTTCGTCGATCAGGACCGAAATCTTGATTTCCGAAGTCGAGATCATCAGGATATTGATGCCCTCTTCCGACAGCGTGCGAAACATCGTCGAGGCGATGCCAACATGGCTGCGCATGCCGACGCCGACCACCGACACCTTCGACACCTTGGCGTCGCCGGCGATGCTGGCAGCGCCGATGTGCGCCTTGACGCTATTGGTAAGGACTTCCATCGATTTCTGATATTCGCCGCGGGGAACGGTGAACGTGAAATCGGTCTTGCCGTCCACCGACTGATTCTGGATGATCATGTCGACTTCGATATTGGCCTCCGCCACGGGTCCCAATATCTGGAACGCGATGCCAGGCCGGTCCGGTACGCCCAGGACCGTGATCTTGGCTTCATCGCGGTTGAATGCGATGCCGGTAATTGCAGCTTGCTCCATATTGGTATCTTCCTCAAACGAAATCAGGGTGCCGGAAACGGTTTCTTCTTCCAGCGCGATCATCGGGTCCGTCAGGGACGACAGTACCCGCGTCGGCATCTTGTAATTGCCGGCGAATTCGACCGAACGAATCTGCAGGACCTTGGAGCCGAGCGACGCCATTTCCAGCATCTCTTCAAAGGTCACCGTGTTCAGGCGGCGTGCTTCGGACACGACCCGAGGGTCGGTCGTGTAGACACCATCGACATCGGTGTAGATCAGGCATTCCTTGGCATTCATCGCCACCGCGATGGCAACGGCAGATGTATCGGAGCCGCCTCGGCCCAGGGTGGCGATGTTGCCGTCGCCGTCGACACCTTGAAAGCCGGTAATGATGACGATGCGGCCGGCGTCGAGGTCACGCGTGACCTTGACGTCGTCGATCGACTGGATGCGGGCCTTGGTAAAGGCAGAGTCGGTGCGGATTGCGACCTGCCAGCCGGCATACGACACGGCCTCCTTGCCGAGGGCGTGCAGGGCCATGGCCAGCAAGGCGACTGATACCTGCTCGCCGGTCGAGGCCAGCATGTCGAGCTCGCGCGGGTCGGGTTGCGGCATGATCTCGCGCGCCATGCCGATCAGGCGATTGGTCTCGCCCGACATGGCCGAGGGCACCACGATGATCTGGTAGCCGGCGTCGTGCCATTTTGCGACGCGGCGCGCGACATTCTTGATGCGATCGGTCGAACCCATCGAGGTCCCACCGTACTTGTGAACGACTAATGCCATGGAAGCTACCGATTCGTGATTGAAAAGCGGAACAGAAGACAACCCGCGACTGTACAGCGCGGGCTGCAAATTGACAAGTCCAGCGCTGCGCGGCGAGTCTGGATTTGCTGCCAGAAGCCGACTCCAGTCCACGATTACAAAGAATCGGGCTCCCAGCGCAGTGAGATCGTATCCCCTTCCGCCGTACTGAAGTGATGACAGTCCATGCCAAGCCCGGCGGCATAGATCAGTTGTTTTCCCAGCGTAACGAGCGGTAGCCGGAACCGCTCCCAGGCCGGCACGTCGGCATCCTGGTAATGGTATTTCAGGCTGCGCGTCGAACGATTCGGCGCCAGCTTCAGGCGCCAGCCGCCGCTGCGCCAGCGCAGGGTAAGGGACTGCGCACGTAACCAGGCCGCGTCCACCCCCTGCCCCGCTGCCGCAGGACGGAAGCAGAGCGTGCCGCCAAAATCGGCAAAGCGGATCTGCGGCTCGCCCTGCCAGACAAAAGCTTGTGGCTCGTTCTCCGGCACGGCGATCCGCGGTGTCATCACGATGCGATTGCGGTGGCGGTGAATGTCGCAATCGGCGTGTCCGACCAGCACCTGCGCATCCGCTTTTGCACCCAGCAGTTGGCTGCGCATTTCATGCAGCCACGCCGTCGAGGGCATCCGCATCCCGCGCACGCCGAACCAGTATCGCAGCAAATTGTCGCTGCGATCTGCGCTGAGACCACGCAACCGATCGATGTCGATGGCATCATCATCGGAGCACAGCTTCAGATCCTGCGCCGCCAGTTCCACCAGCAACCGTTGTGCTGACTGGGCATGTCTCGCCGTGCGGGCGAACCGCTGCGCAAACCCGGGAAACTCGGCTGCCAGCGCCGGCATGACGCGGTGGCGCAAGGCGTTGCGGGCGTAGCGCGGGTCCTGATTCGAATCATCATCGACATGGGTGATCGAACGCACTTGCGCGATCTCCTCGAGTGCCGCTCGCGCCAGCGCCAGGAGCGGTCGTCCCATCAGCAGCTGGGCGTCACCCAGCAGCGCGGGCGCGTGGTTGGCCTGGTCCATGCCCGATAGCCCGGCAACGCCCGAGCCGCGCAGCAGTTGCAAAAGCACGGTTTCGGCCTGGTCGTCCTGATGATGCGCAGTCAGCAGCAACGGCACGCGATGCTGCCGGCACAGCGCCCCGAGCGCAGCGTAACGTGCGCTGCGGGCCGCGCTTTCGATGCCATCTTCACCTGCGCCCGTGACGGCAACGCGGCGAACATCGAAAACGATGTCCAACTCTCCGGTTCGTTGCGCGCAATGATCCAGCCAGGCGTCGGCCTGCGCCGACAGACCGTGATGGATGTGGAAGGCGACGAGCACGATGCCGTGCCGGGCCGCATAGTCATGCGCCAGGTGCAGCAGTACCGACGAGTCGAGCCCGCCACTGTAGGCAATGGCCATCGTGCGCGGCACTGCATGCACGTCAGGCGCGCGGGGTGCCGAATCAAAAACGCGCGCTGCGATTGCTCCCAGCGCGCGTTCGAAGTCGTCGGTCGACGACTGCATGCTTTCAGTGGACAAGGTTCATTCCGGCGTCGTGATTTCCTTGAACTTGCCAAAGCCCATGAGCTTTTCATGGCGCGCCGCCAGCAGATCCTTGGTCTTGACGCCGACGAACTGGCGCAGGGTATCGGCCAGTGCGCGCTTCAACATCGCGGCCATCTGTTTCGGATCGCGATGCGCGCCGCCAAGTGGCTCGGTCACGATCTTGTCGATCAGGCCCATGGCCTTGAGGCGATGGGCAGTCAGCCCGAGCGCTTCGGCGGCGTCGGAAGCGCGCTCAGAGGTCTTCCAGAGGATCGAGGCGCAGCCCTCCGGTGAGATCACGGAGTAGGTGGCGTATTGCAGCATCAGCACCGCATCACCGACAGCAATCGCCAGGGCACCGCCGGAGCCGCCTTCGCCAATGATGGTGGCGATCAGCGGCACCTTCAGCTCGGCCATCACGTACAGGTTGTGACCGATCGCCTCCGACTGGCCCCGTTCTTCGGCGTCGATCCCGGGGAAGGCGCCAGGCGTATCGACGAAGGTGAATACCGGGAGGTTGAATTTTTCGGCCAACTTCATAAGGCGCATCGCCTTGCGGTAGCCTTCCGGCTTGGGCATCCCGAAATTGCGCAGGCCGCGTTCCTTGGTGTCGCGCCCCTTCTGGTGGCCCAGCACCATGCAGGCCTGGCCATTGAAGCGCGCCAGCCCCCCGACGATCGACAGATCATCGGCGTAGCTGCGGTCACCGTGCAGTTCGTGAAAGTCGGTAAAGATTTCGCCGATGTAGTCCAGCGTGTACGGACGTTGTGGGTGACGCGCGATCTGCGACACCTGCCACGGCGTGAGCTTGGCATAGATGTCCTTGGTCAGTTGCTGGCTCTTCTTGGAGAGCCGGTCGATTTCCTCCGAGATGTCGACTGCCGAGTCGTCCTGAACGAACCGCAGTTCGTCGATCTTGGATTCGAGTTCGGCGATCGGTTGTTCGAAACCGAGAAAACTTGTCTTGGAAATCGTGCTCATCTTGCTCCTTGTGCTTCATGCACCCCTGCAGCCATGCTGACGGCGTGCCCCAGAGGTGTGTAAATTGTCCAGCGCGCTTCAGTATTCTACCGGCACGGGTTCCAGGCTACGCCACAGATACCAAGTGGCGACAGTGCGGAACGGCTCCCAATTGGCGGCGACTTCCCGCGCATCGCTGCGGGAAACCGGCTCGCCGGAAAAATAGTTGACGCTGATGCCCTTGAGCAGTCCGACATCGTCGAGTGGCAAGATGTTCGGCCGCAACAGGTTAAAGATCAAGAACATTTCAGCCGTCCAGCGGCCGATCCCGCGAATCTGCACCAGCTCGGTAATCACGTCCTCGTCGTCCATCGTGATCCATTTGTCGGCATGCGCGCGGCGCGCCTTGAAGTGCTCGGCCAGATCGAGGATGTACTCTGCCTTGCGCTTGGACAGGCCGCAGCTGGCCAGCGTATCACCCGCCTTGAGTACCTGCGCGGGGGTGCACTTGGGACAGATCAGCAACAACTTCTGCCATACGGCCTCGGCGGAATGCACCGAAATTTGCTGGCCGACGATCGAACGCGCCAGGGTGGTAAAGGGTTCACTCCGCCCAACCAGTTGCAGGTCGCCGAACTGCGGTATCAGCTTGCGCAGGATGCGGTCGCGCCGCATCAGCTCGATCTTGGCATCATCCCAATAGGACGGCACACTCAGCCGTGGCAGTGCCGTGGCGACGTTGGCCGTGCCAATCACGCTTTTCGCCATTCGGTAGCGCCTCCTGGTTTGTCTTCGAGGACGATTCCCCTAGCGAGCAACTCGGCCCGGATGCGATCGGCTTCGACGAAATTACGGCCCAGCTTGGCCGCTGCGCGAGCCGCGATCTGCGCTTCCGCAATCGCAGCCAGGTTTTCACCGGCAGCCTCGCCGACACCGCCCGGGCCACCTTGAAGAAACGTCTGCGGGTCACGCCCGAGCAGACCGATGATGGCGCCCAGGCGCACCAACTGGCGCGCCATCGCCGCCAACTTGCCGCGGTTGATCTCCGCCGCCAGGTCGAACAGGACAGCCACCGCGAGCGGGGTATTGAAATCGTCGTTCATGGCATCGGCGAAGCGCTGGGCATGCGGCTGGTCCCAATCCAGCGGCGCGTCATCCGGCGGCACGGCCTTGAGAGCGGTGTAGAGCCGGGTCAGCGCCTGGCGCGCATCGTCGAGATGGACATCCGAATAGTTCAGCGGGCTGCGGTAATGCGAGCGCACGATGAAAAAGCGCAGCACCTCGGCATCGTAGATCTTGAGCACATCGCGGATCGTGAAGAAATTGCCCAGGGATTTGGACATTTTTTCATTGTCGACCTGCAGGAAGCCGTTGTGAATCCAATAATTGACGAAGGGATGGCCGAATGCGCCTTCCGATTGCGCGATTTCATTCTCATGATGCGGAAACTGCAGGTCGGCGCCGCCGCCGTGAATGTCGAAGCGCTCGCCGAGCATGGCGCACGCCATGGCCGAGCATTCGATGTGCCAGCCCGGCCGGCCGCTGCCCCATTTCGACGCCCATTTCGCCGCCTCCGGCTCGTTTCCCTTGGACGCTTTCCACAGCACGAAGTCGAGCGGATCGCGCTTGCCGGCATTGACTTCCACCCGCTCGCCGGCGCGAAGATCGTCAAGCGATTTGCCGGACAACTTGCCGTAGCCTGGAAAATTTCGCACCGCATAATTCACGTCACCATCGGTGGACTGATAAGCCAGCCCTTTCTTTTCCAGGAGGTCGATCAGCCCGAGCATTTGCGGCACGAACTCCGTTGCGCGCGGCTCGTGGGTCGGCGGCAGGATGCCGAGCGCGCTCGTGTCTTCGTTCATGTACCGGGTGAAACGGCTGGTCAGCTCGCCGATCGTTTCCTTGTTCTCGACCGCACGCCGGATGATCTTGTCTTCGATGTCGGTGATGTTGCGCACGTACGTGACCGTGTAGCCACTGGTCATCAACCAGCGATAGACCACGTCGAATGCCATCAGCATGCGCGCATGGCCAACATGGCAGTAGTCATAAATGGTCATGCCGCAGACGTACAGGCGCACTTGACCCGGCTGGAGCGGCGTAAAAAGCTGTTTCTCACGCGCCAGCGTGTTGTAGATTTTCAGGGAATTCATGAATTGTTTTTATGGGTAAAAGCCGAGCGGTCATTCCTATGCGAGCGCTTGCGCATGCAGGTTGCTCCCCGGAGCCGACCGTGCATCTTGCCGGCAAGTCAGTCGCAGCCCTGGCACAATCATAGTTTGATAAAATGCCGCGTCGGCAGGCAGTATAGCACCGAAAAAATCGGGAAATGCTCGCACACGATCGGTAAGAAATGCAAGCAATCGACCCCGTGCGAGGTACGTCGCTCGGCTGAAACGGCAACGTCAAAGTCAGTGCCGGTCGCCTTGATCGAATCGTCTTGCCGGCGCCCCCTCACGCATCATCACTTCGGAATTCGCCATGTCCTTTTTACTCGCTTCACGTCGCCGCATCGGTTCTGCCCTGGTCGCATCGGCTTGCGCGCTGGTGTTCCTGCCGTTATCGCCAATCACGATGGCGGCCGGACCCGCTTCCGCCCCACACGTTGCACTGAAGACCAGCGCCGGCGAAATCATTCTCGAACTCAATCCGACACTCGCGCCAAAGACCGTCGACAATTTTTTGCAATACATCAAGAGCGGTCAATACGATGGCACGGTCTTCCATCGTGTGATCGACGGCTTCATGATCCAGGGTGGTGGCATGGACAAGGACCTGCGCGAGAAGCCTACCCGCCCGCCAATCCGCAATGAAGCCAGCAACGGCCTGAAGAATGAGGCCTACACCGTGGCAATGGCCCGCACAGGCGACCCTGACTCCGCGACCGCACAGTTCTTCATCAATGTGGGCGACAATGCGGCACTCGACTATCCGAAGCCGGACGGCGCCGGCTACGCCGTCTTCGGCAAAGTCGTCAAGGGTAAAGAAGTCGTCGACCAAATCAGGAAGGCCGCCACCGGCTCCAAGGGTCCCTACCAGGACGTTCCGCTCAAACCGATCACCATCACCACCGCGCGACTGCTGCCCTGATCGTGCGGTTGACCAACCCATTTTTCAACTGACCCCAATAGAGGATTCTCATGCCTGTACTGCTCACCACTAACCACGGCACCATCAAGCTTGAACTCGACGCTGAAAAAGCGCCGAAGACAGTCGAAAACTTCCTCAACTACGTACGCGCCGGTCATTACGACGGTACCATCTTTCATCGTGTCATCGATGGCTTCATGGTCCAGGGCGGCGGCTTCGAACCAGGCATGAAACAGAAGCCAACCGGCGCCACGGTCGAAAACGAAGCGAAGAACGGCCTGAAAAATACCGCCTACACGGTCGCCATGGCCCGCACGTCGGACCCGCATTCGGCGTCGGCCCAGTTCTTCATCAACATCAAGGACAATTCCTTCCTCGACTATCCAGGCCAGGATGGCTTCGGCTACTGCGTGTTCGGCAAGGTTGTCGAAGGCGCCGATGTGGTCGACAAGATCAAGGCCGTCAAGACGACGCGCACAGGCATGTTCGCCGACGTACCGGTCGAAAATGTCGTGATCGAAAAAGCCGAGCTGGTCTAGACCGGCATGGCAGCGACGGCGGCACTGTTCGTCTCCGACGTTCATCTGCAACCGGGTGCCCCGCGCACGACCCGGGCATTCCTTGATTTCCTGGAACGGCACGGGCGCACTGCCCGGCAGATCTATCTGCTGGGCGATCTCTTCGAGTACTGGGCCGGTGACGATGATCTGGCGTCAGCCTTCAATGCAGAAGTCGTGGCGCTACTGCGGTCGTTGAGCGATCTAGGCGTGGAGCTGTTCTGGATGGCTGGGAATCGCGATTTTCTGGTCGGGGATGCCTTCGCTGCGGCAACGGGCGCGCGCTTGTTGCCCGATCCCAGCGTGCTGACGATCGGCGGACGCCGGCTCGTACTGACCCACGGAGATGCGCAATGTACCGATGACATCGACTACCAGCGCTTTCGAAGGATGGTGCGGGATCCCGCGTGGCAGCAGGCTTTCCTGGCCCGACCACTCGCCGAGCGGCTGGCGACCATTGCGCAGATGCGCGCCGGCAGCCGCGCTGCGCAGCGTAACAAGACCAGTGAGATCATGGATGTGAATGATGACGCGATTGCGGCTTTGTTCAGCCAGTCCGGTACGGCGCTGATGATTCATGGACATACCCATCGCCCGGCACTGCATCGCGACTTTCACAATGGTGTTGGCACCGAGCGTCATGTCCTGCCAGATTGGGATGCCGAAACCATGCCGATGCGTGGCGGCGGCATCGCCATCGATGAATCCGGACAGATCAGTTTACTGACACTCACCGCACCAGAGCCGACCTGAATCCACCGTGGGCTAGCTTGCCACGCGACGATCCTGATCGCAATAATCCAACCTGCCGCTTTGCTCAGCGTTGCTTGAAGTTGCCGAACCTTATTCGACCAGCTTGTTCATTTCCGCTGGATCGAACTTGTCGCCGGCGCGCAGGCTCTCGCAATCGATACCGGCACACTTCAACGATGCCAGGATACTGGCGATCTGATGCTCTTGGGCGGTCGCATTGTCGATCAGGCCATGCAGCGCCTTCGATAACGGATCGTCCCCGTTGGGCGTAACGCCGTAGGCTGCAAACATGCGTGCCGCCGCTTCCCCGTGCGGGTCACCGTGTTCCTTGAGAATGATGCGCGCCGGGTTGCCGACCGCCGTGGCGCCAGGTGGCACTTCCTTGGTGACCACGGCATTCGATCCGACCTTGGCACCCTCGCCCACTGTGAAACCACCGAGCACCTTGGCACCGGCGCCGATGATCACGCCGCGCCCGAGCGTCGGATGCCGCTTGGCACCCTTGGCCAGCGAAGTGCCGCCCAGCGTCACGCCCTGGTAGATGGTGCAGTCGTCGCCGATCTCGGCAGTCTCGCCGATGACCACGCCGAAACCGTGGTCGATGAACACGCGGCGTCCGATGGTGGCGCCAGGATGGATTTCGATTCCGGTCAGGAAGCGGGCTAACTGCGACGTGAAGCGCCCCAGCCACTTCAGGTCACGGTGCCAGAGCCAGCGTGCCCAGCCATGGATGACGATGGCATGAAAGCCGGGGTAGCAGGTCGCGACTTCCCAGCCGCTCCGCGCTGCGGGGTCGCGTTCCATGATGCTGGCGAGGTCTTCACGCAGTCGATTGAACATGAGCTAGAGTGGCAATGAAAATTCAGGAACAGCGATGGTAGCAAGTCCTGTCAAGCCTTGCTTCCACCGCAATGCTGGCGGCGCATCGCGAAGCGAATCAACGGTCGGTCGCGATCCGCTGCCGGCGGGCCTCGTAGAGACAGACACCGGACGCGACCGAAACATTCAGGCTTTCGACCGAACCGAACATCGGTACCGACACTAGCAGATCGCAGGTGTCACGCGTCAGGCGCCGCATGCCCTCGCCTTCCGAGCCCATGATCAAGGCCGAGCCACCTGTAAAATCGGCCTCGTAGAGGCCTTTCTCGGCATCTTCGGTGGTGCCGATCAACATGATGTCGCGCTCCTTCAGATCGCGAAGGGTGCGCGCCAGGTTGGTCACCGTAATGTAAGGCACCGTTTCGGCTGCACCGCTGGCGACCTTCGCGGCAGTGGCATTCAGGCCAACCGCACGGTCCTTGGGTGCGATCACCGCGTGCGCGCCGGCGCCGTCGGCGACCCGCAGGCAAGCGCCCAGATTGTGGGGGTCCGTAATGCCGTCGAGGATAAGGATCAGCGGCGGACCATCGATGGCATCAAGCAGTTCATCCAGATTGCGCGCCAGCGACAGTTCGCCGGCCTTCGCCACCACGCCCTGGTGCCGCCGGGTCCCGACGATGTTGGACAGACGCTGATCGTCTGCCGGGATCACACGGACATTGACTGCTTTAGCCGCGCGCACCAGGTCCTGCATGCGCCGGTCTTCACGGCTGGCGTCGATGTAGATTTCTTCGACACTGGAGGCTTCATGGCGTAACCGGGCAGTTACCGCATGAAAGCCGAAAATCATTTTGCTTTTCATCGACTATCGTTTCTTCTTGCCAGACTTGTTGAACGCTTTAGGCACGCGTTGGGCATCACCTGCGGTGCCGCTCCTGCGGCCGGACCGGTCCGAGCCGGCTACGACGACATTGTCGTTGGTACTCTCTGCATCACCGGACGCTCTGTCGGACTGCGCCTGCTGCTCGCCGTCGGCGCGTCGTGCCTCGTTTTTCAGCAAGGTCTTGATACCCGGCTCGGTCACCAAGCGCAAATCGATCTTTCGCGCATCGAGATCCACCCGGCTGACCTGCACCGTGACGCGGTCGGTCAGTTGGTAGCGTATGCCGGTGCGCTCGCCGCGCAGTTCGTGGCGTGCATCGTCGTACTGAAAATAATCGGCGCCGAGGTCGGTCACATGCACCAACCCTTCGATGAACAGCGAATCGAGTTGCACGAAAATACCGAAGGTGGCGACACCCGAAATCGTGCCGGTGAATTCCTCGCCCAACTTGTCGCGGATGAAGTAGCACTTGAGCCACGCTTCAACGTCGCGCGAGGCTTCATCGGCCCGACGCTCGTTCGCCGAGCAATGAATGCCAAGCGCTTCCCATACCGCTAGATCACCGTCCGGACGTTTCTTGCCGACCGCCTTGTCGGCCGCATGTTGCTTGCGCGTGGCCGGTGACAGCGTGGTGTTAAGCACGCTGATCTCGGGAACTTTCGGATCGTAGCGCTTGCCCTTCAGGATCGCCTTGATGGCACGATGAGTCAGCAGATCGGGGTAGCGACGGATCGGGCTGGTGAAATGCGCGTAGGCCTTGTAGGACAGGCCGAAATGGCCGATGTTTTCCGGGCTGTAGACCGCTTGCTGCATCGAACGCAACAACATGGTCTGCAACAGCAACGCATCCGGCCGCGCCTTGATCTTCGGCATCAGGGCGGCATAATCCGAAGCGGTCGGCGAATCGCCGCCACCCAGATTCAGGCCCACCTGTTTCAGGAAGGTGCGTACCTGGGTGAGCTTTTCCTTGCTCGGTTGTGCATGCACACGATAGACGGCAGGATGGTTGTGCCGCTCCAGCAGGTCGGCCGCACAGACGTTCGCCGCCAGCATGCACTCCTCGATGATCTTGTGCGCGTCATTGCGGGTACGCGGCAGGATCTGCTCGATCTTGCCCATGGCGTTGCAGACGATATAGGTCTCGGTCGTCTCGAAATCGATCGCACCGCGCTCATCGCGCGCCTGCAGCAGCGCGTGATAGACCTCGTTAAGATGCAGCAGGTGCGGCACGAGACCGGGACGCTTGGCGGCTTCCGTCCCCTTGGTGTTGGCCAGGATCGTTGCCACTTCGGTGTAGGTCAGCCGTGCCGCCGAATGAATCACGGCGGGATAGAACTGATAGGCTGTGACTTGGCCCTTGGCCGTGATGACCGCATCGCACACCAGCGTCAGACGGTCGACCGCCGGGTTCAGCGAGCACAAGCCGTTGGACAGCTTCTCGGGCAGCATCGGGATCACGCGCCGAGGGAAATACACAGAGGTGCTGCGTTCGAGCGCATCGACATCGAGCGCGTCGTTCGGCTTGACGTAATGACTGACGTCGGCAATGGCCACGATCAGGCGAAAACCGTCCGCCTTCCCGATTCGCACCGGCTCGCAATACACCGCGTCGTCGAAGTCGCGCGCGTCTTCGCCGTCGATGGTCACGAGTGGCACATCACGCAGGTCGACGCGGTCAACCAGATCGGCGGGGCGGACTTCGCTCGGTAACTTGGCCGCCATTTTCTTGGCTGCTTCTGAAAACTCGTGGGGCACGCCGAACTTGCGTACCGCAATTTCGATTTCCATGCCGGGGTCGTCGATGTCGCCCAGGATCTCGACGATCCGGCCGACAGCCTGCGAGTAACGCGAGGGCTGCTCGGTGATCTCAATGCTGACGACCTGGCCGGTCTTGGCCTTGCCGGGCGAGCCAGACAACAGGATATCCTGGCCGATGCGCTTGTCCTCCGGCGCAATGATCCAGACACCGTTTTCGTTGAGCAGGCGGCCGATGACATGGGTATTGGCGCGACTGACGACTTCGACGATGGTGCCTTCGGGGCGACCGCGGCGATCGGTACCGATCAGACGTACCTGAACGCGGTCGCCGTGCAGTACCTTCTGCATTTCTTTTTCAGGCAGGAAGATATCGTCACCGCCGGCGTCCGGCACCAGGAAGCCGTAGCCGTCTCGGTGACTGGAGACCCGGCCTTCGATGAAGCTGGTCAGGTTGGCGAGGTGATAGCCACCGCTCTGATCGGGCTTGATCTGGCCATCGCGCTCCATGGCGTTGACGCGCCGGATCAAGCCGTCGAGTTCGTCCGGCTTGACGTCGAGGGCGTGGGCGAGCGCATCGATGTCCTGTGGCTCAGTGGCTTTGCGCAGGAGGCCGAGAATTTCCTCGCGGCTTGGAATTGTGTAGGAATAGTGGCTCAAAAGGTGCTTGGTTCTTTATGGTTTTGTTTCAGTTTGCTCAATGGGCAAATTCGGATTGCGTTGTGGGCAGAAATTCGTGCCGCAGACGTTAGTGTAACGGAGGACGGTGGTCTCCGTCCAAAACACTGGCATCGAGCAATGGCGGGAGTCGTTACGAACAGAATTTCTTGCCTTGGTTTCCAATTGACTTCATTTGTTTTTCCGCTATAATCGCCTTCTTCGCAAGGCCCACGTGGCGGAATTGGTAGACGCGCATGGTTCAGGTCCATGTGCCTTAGGGTGTGGGGGTTCGAGTCCCTCCGTGGGCACCACGGTTTCAAGCAAAACCCATTGATTCGTCAATGGGTTTTTTGCTATCTGGCGCAGGCATCGCATCGTCGTGAACACTGTGATGTGATTCGACGTTCACGGCTTTGCAATCATTCAGCTGGCCTCGTTCGTACCCTTCTTCATCCAGGCCGCGAGCTGCTCTGCCCGCAACCCGTCGTATTGCTCGAACGGCTGGTGAATCCATGGATTATGCGGAAGAAGCTGCAGGAAGAAGTCCGGCCGCAGTACCGAGCACTCCTTGTACCAGATCACTGCCGACTTGATTTCGGTGACTGCCGGGAACGCTCCCGACAGATGCCGCTGCACCTTCTGCAGCGTTACGCCCGAATCGACCAGATCATCGACCAGCAATACGCGCCCCGCAAGCGGACCGCGGATCATCGTGATGCTGGAGGCGATGTCCAGGCTGCCCTGGGTGGTGCCGGCCTGCTCACGATACGAACTGGTCGACAGAATCGCCAGGGGCACGTCGAAAATACGCGACAGCACATCACCCGGCCGCAAACCACCACGCGCCAAGCACAAGACCTGGTCGAATTTCCAGCCAGATTCGTGTACCAGCAATGCCAGTTCTTCAATCGCCCGGTGATACTCCGTCCAGCTGACCCACAGATCGCCCTGGGTCGAGGCTGGCAGATCGGTCGACATGGCCAGCCTATTTGAACGGATGACGCAAGACGATGGTTTCTTCACGGTCCGGTCCGGTCGACACCATGTCGATCGGCACGCCGACCAACTCCTCGATGCGTTTGACGTAAGCGCGCGCATTGGCTGGCAATGCCGCGAGCGACTTTGCGCCAACGGTGGTTTCAGTCCAGCCCGGCATTTCTTCATAAATCGGTACGCATCGCGCGGCATCTTCGGCGCCGACCGGGAAAATATCGACCGCCTCGTCGCCGAGGCGATAGCCGGTGCAAATTTTCAGGGTCGACAAACCATCGAGCACGTCGAGCTTGGTCAGGCACATGCCCGAGACACCATTGATCTGGACCGAACGCTTGAGCAGCGCGGCATCGAACCAGCCGCAACGACGTGCGCGTCCGGTGACGGTACCGAACTCGTGGCCGACTGCCGACAGATGCTTGCCAACGCCATCGACGGTATCGAGCTCCGACGGAAACGGACCGGAGCCGACACGCGTGGTGTAGGCCTTGGTGATGCCGAGGATGTAATGCAGCATGTTGGGACCGACGCCGGAGCCTGCCGCCGCATTGCCGGCGACGCAGTTGCTGGACGTGACGAAGGGATAGGTACCATGATCAACGTCGAGCAAGCTGCCCTGCGCGCCCTCGAACAGCAGGCTTGCGCCACCGTTGTAGGCTGCATGCAGGGCGCTCGAGACATCACCGACCATCGGCCTGATGCGTGCGACGTTACCCAAAGCGTCGTCGTAGGTTTTCTGGAAGTCGACAGCATCGGACTTCAGGTACTGGGTCAGAACGAAATTATGATAATCCAGATTCTCGCGCAGCTTTTCGGCGAAACGTGCCTCGTTGAGCAGATCCGCCAAGCGGATCGCGCGCCGCGCTACCTTGTCTTCATAGGCCGGTCCGATGCCCTTGCCGGTGGTGCCGATCTTGGCCGCGCCGCGGGCGATCTCGCGTGCGCTGTCGAGTGCGGTGTGATACGGCAAGATCAGCGGACAGGCTTCCGACACCATCAGGCGCGACGCGACTTCAAGGCCGTTGGCTTCGAGTTTGTCGATCTCGCGCAGCAGATCAGGCACCGAAAGCACGACACCGTTGCCGATGTAGCAGGCGACGCCGGCGCGCATGATGCCCGAGGGGATCAGCTGCAGGGCGGTCTTCTTGCCACCAATGACCAGAGTATGGCCCGCATTGTGTCCGCCCTGAAACCGCACCACGCCTTGGGCGTGATCGGTCAGCCAGTCGACGATTTTTCCTTTGCCCTCATCGCCCCATTGGGTACCGATGACGACGACGTTTTTAGCCATGCTCTTTTGTGACATCGTTCAGCCTAAATTTTTGATGATCCAGTTACCATTTTCCAGCACGAGTGCACGATCGCAATCGAACTCTTCCAGTTCGTCATCGTGACCCGGCAAGGCCTGGATGACGATTTCGCCGGCTGCGCGCAATTGCGCCAACCGTGCATGCAGTTGCAGGTCCTGGTTCCACGGTGCGCGGATCGAACGCTCGGGCGATGCCATCGGCAACAGCCGCGCCAGCTCGCGCAGATCCATCGAAAAGCCCGTTGCCGGACGTGCACGCCCGAACGCTTCGCCCACGTGGTCGTAACGTCCGCCGCGGGCGACCGCGTTCGGCAGATTCGGGACGTACAGCGCGAAGGTGGCGCCACTTTCGTATTGGTAGCCGCGCAGATCGGCAAGATCGACCGCCACGGCGGCGCTCCCGGCAAGCCGAACCAGCTCCTGCAACTCATCGAGCGCGGTCGTGATACCCGGCAGGCGCGGCAGGATCACTCGGGCACGGTCAAGCACGTCGACCTCGCCATAGAGTCCCGGCAGCGCCAGCAGTGCATCACGAGTCTCAGGATTACAAGCAGCGGTGACCTCGCGCAGGCCGGGCAGATCCTTGGCACGCAACAAGCTGACCAGCTCGGCTTCGACCTTGCCGGCCTCGGAATCGGCACCAATAATGGCCCGGATGACACCGACGTGGCACAGGTCGAGCCGGACCTGATCGAAGCCTGCCAGGGCAAGTGTAACCAGTGCCAATTGCTGTATCTCGGCATCGGCCTCGAGTCCGGCATGGCCGTAGATCTCAGCGCCGATCTGCAGCGGCTCGCGGGTTGCATGCAGGCCGAACGGCTTGGTATGCAAGACACTGCCAGCGTAACAAAGACGAGTCACGCCAGTACGGTTGAGCAGGTGGGCATCGATCCGGGCGACCTGGGTGGTCATGTCGGCGCGAATGCCGATGGTGCGTCCGGAAAGCTGATCGATCAGCTTGAAGGTGCGCAGGTCGACATCCTGGCCGGCGCCGGTGAGAAGCGACTCGACGTACTCGAGCAGCGGTGGCATGACCAGTTCATATCCATAGGAGCGGAATCTGTCGAGGATGGCGCGGCGCAGTTGTTCGACCTTGCGGGCTTCGGACGGCAGGACGTCGGCAATGTTTTCAGGTAAAAGCCAGTTCGGCATGGGGAGCAGGGAAAACGTCAATTGGAAGTCGGCTGCCGCAGCAGATGAAACAATGCATCGGGCCCGGATTACGCCGTGCCAACGCTGGACGTCATACCAACCTCGCGCATAGCTATCTTCGACCGATGCAGCCAGGTTCTCCGGACCATGCGATGCGTCCGAGAACCTGTCGTGCGACGATTATTTTTTGCGGGCAGGCTCGGCAGCGGGTGCGGCGCCGGAACTCTTGAAATACTTGAAGAATTCCGAGTTCGGATCCATCACCACGACATCGCTATGGCTCTTGAAGCTCGCGCGGTATGCCTCAAGGCTCCGATAGAACTTGTAGAACTCCGGATTCTGACCGAAAGCCTGCGCGTATGTCGCCGAGGCCTTGGCATCGCCCTCGCCGCGAATGTTCTCGGCATCGCGATAGGCTTCGGCAAGGATCACCGTGCGCTGACGATCCGCATCGGCCCGAATTTTTTCCGACTCGGCAGAACCGGTCGAGCGTAACTCGTTGGCAACTCGGGTGCGTTCGGACTTCATCCGGTCGTAGACGGAGTTATTGATGTTTTCAACGTAGTCGACACGCTTGAGGCGAACGTCGACGATCTCAACGCCGATCTGCAGGGCTTCATCACCGACCTTCTTCTGGATGGCGCCCATCACCTTGCCGCGTTCGCCGGAGATCACCTCGCGCACCGTGCGCTTGGTGATTTCATCGTTGAGCGCAGCCTTGATGATCTGCAGCATCCGATCATTGGCACGGCGCTCATCACCACCAAAACTGACGAAATACAGTTTCGGATCGACGATGCGCCACTTCACGAAGGCGTCGACGAGAATGTTCTTCTTTTCAGCCGTGATGAAGCGCTCGGCGTCCGGCGTGTCGAGTGTCAGGATCCGGTTGTCGAGGAACAAAACGTTTTGAAACGGTGGCGGTAACTTGAAATGCAGGCCTGGCTCGCGAATGATGCTCTTGACTTCACCTAAAGCGAAGACAATGGCGAACTGGCGTTGATCTACCACGAACAGGCTCGCCATCAACAACCACAGTGCGATCAGCAGGACGATGCCGTAGGAAACGATGCGGTTCATTAGCGTGCCTCCCGATCGCGGGAATCACGACTCTCGCGGCTGCGCAGATCCTTCAGCCGCTGTGCTTCAAGAGCCTGCAACGGATCCGGCGCCGGGCTGATGCCCGCCGCGCCGGAACCTGCAGCGGCCGGAACACGGGCAGCGCTGGATTCCGTCACACCGGATTGCGACATCAGCTTGTCGAGCGGCAGGTAAATAAGACTGTTGCCATTCTTCGCATCGACCATGATTTTGGTCGTACTGGAAAATATCTGTTGCATGGTCTCGAGGTACATACGGTCGCGGGTGATAGCCGGTGCTTTTTGGTATTCCGCCAGCACCTGCTTGAAGCGTGAGGCATCGCCCTGTGCATTCGCAGTGACGCGGGCACGGTAGGCTTCGGATTCCTGCATCAGGCGCGACGCCGCACCACGAGCCTTGGGAATCACGTCATTGGCATACGCCTGCCCTTCATTTTTTTGCCGCTCGCGATCCTGGCCGGCCTTGACCGCATCGTCGAACGAAGCCTGCACCTGTTCCGGCGGTTGCACGCCCTGCATCGTCACGTTGGTGATCGACACGCCCGCCTTGTAACGGTTGACGATCTGCTGCATCAGCTGACTGGCGTCGAACGCGATCTTTTCACGGCCTTCGTACAGCACGAAATCCATCTTGTTCTTACCGACGATTTCACGCATTGAGGTCTCCGCGACCTGGCGGATCATCTCTTCCTGGTCGCGGTTGCGAAAAACCCAGTCGGCGGCGTCCTTGAGCTTGTACTGGACGGCGAACTGAATGTCGATGATGTTTTCGTCATCGGTCAACATCAACGCTTCTTTCGGCTGCTTGTTCTTGACCGTGGTACGGTAGCCAACTTCCATTGTCCGTACCTGGGACACGTTGACGACCTCGTGGCTCTGGATCGGATACGGCCAGCGCCAATTGAAACCGGCCGGCGTCATGTGACTGAATTTACCGAATGTCATGACCACGCCGGTCTGACCTTCCGAAATCGTGAAAAAGCCACTGACGAGCCAGAGGAAAGCAACGACTGCGACAAGAATGCCTGCCCCGATGCCTGCACCACGAGCATTCGGACGGAATCCGCCGTTGCCCGTGCCGCCGCCTCCGCTACCGGACTTGCCGCCCAGGAGGCGGTTCAGACGGAGATTGAAATCGCGCCAGAGCTGATCAAGGTCGGGAGGTCCATCGCCCGGCTTCTTGCCATCCTGTGCTTGGTGCGGCTTGTCGTCCTCATTACCGCGCCCCCAACGAGGATCGTTAATATTGAACTTCACGCCAATTTTTTTGATTAGAGAAACAAGCATTCTGTCGCGATCCGGCTTTGAAAGTGGGTTGGCCTGCAGGCTGCTAGGTAAGCGGTTCAGGAAGAACCGGCACCGGCGGTTCTTCCGGCAGTTCGGTTGTACTCAGTGACAAGGAAAAATCGCCCGATGCGAACTCCGACAGCGCACCGCGCAGCAGGCTCACGCCAGCCCCCGTCTGAGCACTCATGAAAACACGCCGAATCTTATCATATTCGTCGCGCTCGACTCCGGGTTCCTGCCCGGCGGCATCGATCTTGTTCCAGACAAGAATCTGCGGAATATGGTCGGCGCCGATTTCCTTCAGCACCAGGTTCACCTGCTCGATCTGGTCCATCCGCACCGGACTGGCAGCGTCCACCACATGCAACAACAAATCGGCATGAATCGTCTCTTCCAGCGTTGCGCGGAATGCCGCTACCAGCTGGGTCGGCAGCTCCCGGTTGAATCCGACAGTGTCCGAAAGAACCATGTTGCCGGCTTCCCCCAAATAGATGCGGCGCGAGGTGGTATCAAGTGTGGCGAACAACTGATCGGCCGCGTACACCCGGGCTTTGGTCAAAGCGTTGAACAACGTCGATTTCCCGGCATTGGTATAGCCCACCAGCGAGACCGAGAAGGTATTGTTGCGTCCCCGCGAGCGCCGCTGCGTCACCCGCTGGCGAGTAAGCTTGTCGAGCTTGGCGCGCAAGACCTTGACTCGCTCGCCGAGCAGGCGGCGATCGGTCTCGAGCTGGGTCTCGCCTGGACCACGCAGGCCGATGCCGCCCTTTTGGCGCTCCAGATGTGTCCAGCCCCGAATCAGGCGGGTCGCCAGATGCTGGAGTTGCGCCAGTTCGACCTGGACTTTGCCTTCGTGGCTCTGCGCACGTTGCGCGAAGATGTCGAGGATCAGGCTAGTGCGGTCGATAACCCGAATGCCGAGACGGCGTTCGAGGTTGCGCTGTTGCGCAGGCGACAAGGCGTGATTGAAGATAATGAGTTCGAGCTCGAGGTCGGTTGCGGCGTCCTTGATTTCGTCCGCCTTGCCGGAACCTACAAAAAGTGCAGCATCCGGGCTCCCGCGGCGACCGGTGATGGTGGTGACCGGCTGTGCGCCGGCCGACTTGGCCAGCAGCGACAGCTCTTCAAGGCTCGCGGCAAAATCACCTTTACCGAAATCGATTCCGACCAGGGCAGTGCGCACCTTAGACGATACCCGTAGAAAAGCGAATCCTCAATGCGTCACTCCGCATCCGCTTCGAGGTTGAGATTGACAGCGCGCGCAGGCACGACCGTCGAGATCGCATGCTTGTACACCATCTGGGTTACCGTATTACGCAGCAGCACTACATACTGATCGAAGGACTCGATGTGACCCTGAAGCTTGATGCCGTTGACCAGATAAATCGACACGGGAACATGCTCTTTTCTCAAGGCATTCAGGAAGGGGTCTTGTAACAGTTGCCCTTTATTACTCATGGCAGCTCCATTGTGGTGTTGTGGTGAGGAGTTGGTGGCATCTTGCATAAGTTTCAAGTGCCAATACGATATTTTCTTGCGCGCAGAACAGCACAAGCCAGTGCGCACAGGCTAATGGATGACTGTAGTCGATTTTTACCTTTGGTGCAGCGCTGACAGCTGCCCACCTACATTTTTTCGATTATTTTTGATTTCTTGCGAACGGATTTTTGCCCGACCGCAGTTCGATCCGGAGTGGAGTACCGACTAGCGAAAAAGTTTCCCGGAAATGTTTTTCGAGAAACCGTTTGTAGTTGTCATCGATCGAGTCAAGGGCGTTGCCGTGGATGACGACAATCGGTGGGTTCATGCCACCTTGATGCGCGTAGCGCAGCTTCGGTCGGATCGAACCCTTGCGCCGCGGCTGCTGATGCTCAACGGCTTCGATGAGTGCCCGTGTCAGCCTCGGCGTCGAGAGATCCGACATGGCGGCCGCATAGGCGCTGTTGATCGACTTCATCAGCTGGTCCACGCCGGTCGACTTGATAGCGGAAATGAAATGAAACTTGGCGAACGAGAGGAAATCGAGCTTGCGTTCGATGTCGATCTTGATCTCGTCACGCCGGTCGCTGGTGAGTCCGTCCCACTTGTTGACGCCGACGACGAGTGCGCGCCCGGACTCCAGCACGAAACCGGCGATATGCGCATCCTGCTCGGAGATGTCCTGCTGCGCATCGAGCAGCAGCATGACTACATTGGCTTCGGAAATCGCCTGCAGTGTCTTGACCACCGAAAATTTTTCGATCGCCTCGAACACCTTGCCGCGGCGCCGGATACCGGCGGTATCGATCAGAACGTAGTGCCGCCCATCGCGCTCGAACGGAATCTCGATCGCATCGCGGGTGGTGCCCGGCATGTCGAAGGCAATCACGCGCTCTTCGCCGAGCAGGGTGTTGACCAGCGTCGATTTGCCCACGTTCGGTCGCCCCACGATGGCGATCTTGATTTGCTTGCCGGTGTCCTGGAAGGCTTCGGGCACTTCCGGCGGTTTCTGGGCGATCGCCATGTCGAGCGCCTCTTCAACCAGGTCCATGACGCCGTCGCCATGGGCTGCTGAAATGACGTACGGGTCGCCCATTCCGAGTTCGTAGAAGTCGGCTGTCACCGAACTGTATTTCATGCCCTCGGCCTTGTTCACCACCAGCATGACGGCACGCCCGGACTTGCGCAGGAAATCAGTAATGGTCTTGTCGTGCGGCGTGATCCCCTGCCGGCCATCGACCAAGAAAATCACGATGTCGGCTTCCGCCACGGCCTGCTTGGTCTGCTTGGCCATTTCGTGCATGATGCCGTCCTTGGCGACCGGCTCGAAACCACCGGTGTCGATCGCCAGGAAGGGCCGCTCGCCCATGCGGCCTTCGCCATAGTGGCGGTCGCGCGTCAGCCCGGGCAGATCGGCGACCAGCGCATCGCGCGACCGCGTCATCCGGTTGAACAGCGTGGATTTGCCGACGTTCGGTCGGCCTACAATGGCAATTACGGGCTTCATCAGGTGTGCTTCTTCATGCGACGTTCTAAATGTTTACTTATTCCGCTGCCAGTGCCACGACGGCACCCGCACGGGTCTGAATGATCAGGTTGCCGCCGGCCAGCACCGGCGCGGCGAGGATCTCGCTGCCGTCGGTAGCAATTCGAGCCAGCATGGCGCCATCTTCACGCCCCAGGAAATGCACGTAGCCCTGGTAGTCACCGACAGCCACGGCACGTCCGATCGAGACCGGCGCCGACAACCGCCGATAGGCCAGCTGGGTATTTTTCCACACGCTCGCGCCGGCATCCCGCGTTAGCGCCTGAACGGCGCCAGCGAAGTCGGACGCGAAGATGAAGCGCTCATCAGCCCCCAGCCCCACATCCGACGAAAGATCTTTTGCCCAAGCCACCGTGCCGCTGGCGCCATCGAAGCACATTGCCCGACCCTGGTAGGAGACCGCGCACACTTCGCGCCCCGCCGCCACCGGCATGCCAGAGGTATCGATGATGCGTTCGAGTTCCGTGGTGCCGCGCGCCTCGCCGACGGCTGCTTCCCAGCGCGGTGCGCCGGTCGCCAGCGTGATGGCCAACAGCTTGCCACCAGGCAGGGCCACAAACGCGCTCGGTCCAGCGATCAGGATGCCCGGCGCCGCGCGCAGCGTCAATGCCGGCGCGGTGCGCTGGACCGTCCATTTGCGGGCGCCAGTCGCGGCATCGAAGCCGACGATCCGGTTATCCTGGCTGCGCACGATGACCAGGCCCTGCCCTACAGCGGGCGCCGACAGCACCTCGCTCGACATCTGGGCTTTCCAGCGCAGCTTGCCAGCATCGTCGAACGCCATCACCGCACCTTTTTCGCCGGCGACCGCGACGGTATTGCCGTCACTGCCGACACCGGCGGTCATGATTCCGCCGATGCTGATGCGCCAGACCGGCTTGCCGCTGGTCATCTCGAAGCGGGCCAGCGTGCCGTCCTGAGCGCCGGCGAAGACGCTGTCGGCGGTCACGGCCGGCGAGAATGTATAGATGCCCGCCGTACCGACGCTGCCTGACCACAGGCTGCGAACGGCCAGGATCGGCTTCACATCGACCAGGGCCACGGGAGGATTACGCGGCACCGACTTGCTCGAAAACGGATTGAGCGATGACAGCGACGGCATCGACGGCAAGGAAGAGCAGCCGCCGACCGCCGTCAGCAGCGCGATGGTAACGAGTCTGGAAAAAATAGGCATTGGGTTCCCTGATGGCGGATGGATGGCAGACAGTCGCGGCAAGCGAATCACGCCGGCGCTTTCACGATGCCGCCGCCGAGCGCGTCGAGCTTCAACTGGATCAGTTGCCGGCCCGGGTTCTTGGTATCCATCTTGTCGAGCGCGATCTGGTATGCAGCCCGCGCATCTGCCGATTTCCCCTGCGCGGCCAGCAGGTCGCCCTTGCGGTCGGCAATTACGCCGATGAACGCCGCCGGCGTTTCGCCAGCCAGCACCTTCAGGCCTTCGTCGTAGACTTTTTCGTCCAGCAAAATGCCGGCCAGTCGAACCCGTGCAATTGCCTTGAATTCATCGTTGCTGCCGCGATCGATCACCCACTGCAACTGTATTTTGGCAGTCTTCGTATCATTTGCATCGTACGCGCTCCTGGCCGCCGTCAGAGCGCTCATCTCGGCATAGGTCGTGCGTGCGAACTGGCTCTGCATGTCGGTCGCGGCCCGCTGTACCTTGGCGTTGTCCTTGGCCGCAACTGCCTTTTGCAACGACTCGTACAGCTGGCCCGCCTGGCCGGCCTGATTGCGCTGGTAATAGTTCCATCCGGACCAGCTCGCATAGACGGCCAGCGCCGCGATGAGCAGCCAGGTCAGCAGGTTGCCGTATTGGGTCCACCAGGCTTTCATGCTGGCTAGTTGTTCTTGTTCTTCTAGATCGTATGCCATGATTTTCTGCTGTCGAATGGTGTGATGTTGTTGGATTGAGTCGCAGGCCGGGTCGGAACCCTAGCGCGCCGGCAGTGATCGCGCACGCTCAGTGGCGGTAATGCACATGCTCGCCGTGATCGCCGTGATCGCCGTGATCATGATCGCCGTCGCCGACGATCTGGTCGACCAGATAATCAGACAGCGTTTCGAACGGAATCGTTGTCTGGCTGCTGCCCTTGGCCGCGTCGGCTTCGCCGCGCAAAGGCTTGACCGTCACGGTGCCCTGGGCTGCTTCGTCTTCGCCCAGGATGACGGCAAACGCCGCACCGCTACTGTCGGCCCGTTTCATCTGTGTCTTGAAGCTGGCGCCGCCCGCCGCCGCCGCGCAATGTAGCACAACATCGAGGCCGGCATCGCGCAATCGCTCTGCCGCGACCGAGGCCTGCAACTGGGCTTGCACGCCCTGGTGAACGACGTACACGTCGCACTGGTTCGGCGCAAACTGCTCGCCGTTGGCTTTCATCAGCTCCAGCACCCGCTCCACACCCATGGCGAAACCGCACGCAGGCGTGGGCTTACCGCCGAACATTTCGACCAGCGGGTCATAGCGACCGCCGCCACAAACGGTGCCCTGCGATCCAAGCTGGTCGGTGACCCACTCGAAGACCGTGCGGTTGTAGTAATCCATGCCACGCACCAGCCGGGGATTGATCGTGAACGGCACGTTGTTGTGACGAAGAATATTCTGGACACCCTCGAAATGGGCGAGCGACTCGGCATCCAGATAATCGAGCAGTTTCGGCGCACCGTTGACCATCGCCTGCATGGTCGGATTCTTGGTGTCGAGAATACGCAGCGGGTTGGAATGAAGGCGGCGCTGGGCATCCGTGTCCAGCAACTCTGCGTGCAGCTCGAAATAGGCGATCAGGTCGGCACGGTGACGATTACGTTCTTCGGCATTGCCGATCGAATTGAGTTCCAGTCGCACGTCCTGCAGGCCGAGGTCATCCCATAGCCGTTGACACAACATGATGAGTTCAGCATCGATGTCGGGTCCGGCAAACCCGATCGCTTCGGCGCCGACCTGCTGGAATTGACGATAGCGCCCGCGTTGCGGCCGCTCGTGGCGGAACATCGGACCGGCGTACCACAATCGCTTCGGACCGTCGTAGGTCAGGTTGTGCTCGAGCGCGGCCCGCACCACGCCAGCGGTGCTTTCGGGACGCAGGGTGAGCTGGTCGCCATTGAGCGCATCGGTGAACGAATACATTTCCTTTTCGACGATATCGGTTACGGCGCCGAGGCCGCGCGAAAACAACGCCGTCGATTCGACGATCGGCGTACGAATCTGCTGGAAACCATAACTTTTCAAGACCGTCTGCACGGTGTTCTCGAACAATTCCCACATCGGTGCATCAGTCGGCAGCACATCGTTCATGCCTTTGATCCCGACGATTTTTTCTGGTTTTTTGGTATCTGACATTTTTCTATCGGCACGTGCCGCAATGCTGCTTTAACAAAATCGGGGTCCGGCTGACTGACATTCCATGCCGGTCATTATTTACCGGTCATTATTGCCGGCCGTAGCGGGTCCTGACGTAATCTGCGACGATCGCTTGAAATTCTTCGGCAATGTGCTCGCCACGCAATGTCACGGTCTTTTCGCCGTCGACGAATACCGGCGCCGCCGGCGATTCGCCGGTACCGGGCAGGCTGATGCCGATGTTGGCATGCTTGGATTCGCCCGGACCGTTTACGATGCACCCCATGACGGCAACATTCATGCTCTCGACACCGGGATAGTCTTTTTTCCAGACCTGCATCTGCTGGCGCAGATAGGTCTGGATCTTCTCGGCCAGTTCCTGGAAGGTGGTGGATGTAGTGCGCCCGCAGCCCGGGCAGGCAATCACCATGGGCGCAAACTTGCGCAGTCCCATGGTCTGGAGAATTTCCTGGCCCACCAGTACTTCGCGCGTGCGGTCACCGCCTGGCTCTGGCGTGAGCGAAATACGGATCGTGTCGCCAATACCTTCCTGCAGCAGCACGGACAATGCCGCCGTCGAGGCAACGATGCCCTTGCTGCCCATCCCGGCTTCGGTCAAACCAAGGTGCAGCGGGTAGTTGCAGCGTCGCGCCAGTGCCCGGTAGACCGCGATCAGATCCTGTACGCCCGACACCTTGCACGACAGGATGATCTTGTCGCCTGCCAGGCCGACTTCTTCGGCCCGTACGGCATTCTCGATGGCCGATGTCACCAGCGCTTCGTACATGACTGCCTGTGCGCTCCATGGCACTGCGCGGCTGGCGTTTTGATCCATGATTCGGGCCAGCAACGACTGGTCGAGGCTGCCCCAGTTCACGCCAATACGCACCGGCTTGTCATATTTGCAGGCGAGCTCGATCATCTGTGCGAACTGGGTATCGCGCTTGGCGCCCTGCCCGACATTGCCCGGGTTGATGCGGTATTTCGACAGTGCTTCGGCACAGGCCGGAAAATCGGTCAGCAGCTTGTGGCCGTTGTAGTGAAAGTCACCCACGAGCGGCACGTCGATGCCCATGCGGTCGAGCTGTTCGCGGATCGCCGGCACGGCTTCCGCCGCTTCGGCGTTGTTGACGGTGATGCGGACCAGCTCGGAACCGGCAAGTGCGAGTGCCTTGACCTGGATCGCGGTACCGATCGCGTCGGCGGTATCGGTGTTGGTCATCGACTGCACTACGATGGGCGCCGTACCGCCGACTGTAACGACCTTTCCACCGTGGCGAACCAGGGTGGCCCGGCCGAGGCGGCGCGCAGCAGGACCGCTGGCGTTCGCGAATTCGTTGATATCGTCGTCGCGCATCACTTCAACCTTAACCGGGCAACGTTGCCATTGGCGGCGCTCGCCAGATCGAGCGGCGTGCCGCGCAGGCTGGCTTCCACCCCTGCGATATTACCGATGATGACCGTGACCGGTTCATTGACATCGAAGGTCTCGACCGAGCCGCCCTTGATGATCTTGCCGATCACCGGTGTGTTGTCGGCGCGCTTGATCTCGACCCATGAATCGTCGCGTACGCTCAATACCAATGGATTGAGTGCAGCGCCGCTGCTTTCGCCGGAGACGGCAGCACCCCGAGCAGCCGGCGCGACCGGGGGCATCGCTGCTGGCGGCGTCGCAACGGGTGGTGTACCTGCCGGCACAACTGTCGGCGCACTCGCAGGCGTGCCGGCCGTCAGCGCCGTGACTGGCACTGCTGAATCCTGCAAGCGCAAAGGAACCTCGGCAGTCACGGTGTTGGCCGGAACCGCAGGCCTTTGCGCCGGTGCACCTTCCGCACCAGCCGTCGCAGCGAAAGGAGCCTCGCTTGTCGGGCGCGCCGCTACTGCATCCGCTGCAGGATTCGTACCGTTCATCGCCCCGGTCTTCAGCTGACCGACCTTGCGCACCAACGAATCGGGCCACCAGCCCAGTGCATAGGACGCAACGCAGGCGGCCAGTACGACCGCCACCGCAGCGGCGACCGGCACTGCGATGCTTTTGGCGCCACTACCGGTCAGGGAAGGCAGACGACTTTCAGAAAACGACGCCGACAAGGCATGCCGCATTGGCGTAGCGCTGGCCGGCGCGTGCTTGTCGACCAGGACCGCCAACAACGGAGTCGGGTCAATTTTCAGCAGCTTGGCGTAAGCGCGCAAGAACCCGCGCACGATCACCATGCCCGGCAGCGCGGCGTAGTCATCGGCCTCCAGTGCGACGATCTGGCGCGGCGCCAAGTTGAGCTGGCTGGCGACCTGCTCGACCGTCAGCCCGTGCGCCTGGCGCTCGGCAGCCAGACGAGCACCGGGCGACATTGCGCTTGCCATTGTTTCCGGCGCAGCAGCATCGACGCCGATGGCCCCATGTTCAGGCAATTCACTCATCAAAGGCTCCACGTTGGAACGCCGCATATTCTGCCGAGTTCGGATGCCGGCGCCGCAACTGCGTCGCCAGGCTGGTTTCAGCGGCTCGGTCCGCGAGCTTGTGCTCGACCCGGATGGCGAGCCACAAGGTGTCGGCACTGACTGCTTCGTTCTTGGTGGCGCGGCCGATGTAGAAACGGGCACGCACGAAGTCGCCCTTGCCGTAATAGATCTTCGCCAGATTCTGGTTGGTCGCGTTGTTACCCGGCTCGAGCTGGAAGGCGTCGGTCAGGTAGCGTTCGGCGGCAGCCATGTCCTTGAGCTTCAGGCTGCAGACGCCAGCGTTGTTCAGTGCCTTGACCGGCGACTGGTAGGAACGGCTTTTGAGTGCTGCCTGAAAATAGGCGATCGACTCCGCCTCACGCCCGTTCTGACACAGGTACCAGCCGTAGTTGTTGCTCAGGTCGGGATTGTTGGGCGCAAGCCGCATCGCAGTCTGGAAATTGTCGTCGGCCAAACGGGTTTCGCCCATGTCCATGTAAATCAGCGCCCGTACGCTGTAGGCATCGGCAAAATTAGGATCGGTTGCCAGGGCTTGCTTGATTTCATCGAGCGCAACGTTCATCTGCCGCTGCTCGAAATAGCCGATCGCCAGTTGCAGCCGGATCTGAGCCCGCTTCTGGTTGTCGGTCTGATCCGAACTGGTTGGCAGCTCGGCCTGTGGCGCGCCGGCACCGCGACCGCCGGCACATCCCGCCACCACGGTCAAGACCACTGCCCCCGCCGCAAAACGGATCGCACTGCTCAGAGGTCGCCATGCCAACTGCCGATTATTCATCAACTCGAAATCTCCACGATGCGACCGAAATTGTCGCCGAACTTGCGCTTGTACTCTTCCTGCTTCTGCATCCGTTCCTGCACCCGGGTGCGGTCCTGCACCTCGCCGGCAAGCTGGCCGCACGCAGCATCGATATCGTCACCGCGGGTCTTGCGGATCGTGGTCACGATGCCGGCCTCCATCAGGATGCCCGCAAATGCCTTGATCCGGGGGTTTTTTGAACGCAACAAGCCCGATTCGGGGAATGGATTGAAGGGAATCAGGTTGAATTTGCACGGCACTGTCAGCTTGCCGCCACGAACCAGCGCAACCAGCTCGCGCGCATGCTCGTCGCTGTCGTTGACGCCATCGAGCATGCAATACTCAAATGTCACGAAATCGCGCGGCGCGAACTCCAGATAGCGCACACAGGCGGCCATCAGTTCACTCAAGGGGTATTTCTTGTTCAACGGCACCAGGCCATCGCGCAGCGCATCGTTGGATGCGTGCAGCGAGACCGCCAGCGCCACCGGGCACTCCTGCGACAGCCGGTCGATCATCGGCACCACGCCGGAGGTCGACAGCGTCACGCGCCGGCGCGACAGGCCATAGGCGTTGTCGTCCAACATCATTTTCAGGGCGGTGACCGTCGGCTCGAAATTGAGCAGTGGCTCACCCATCCCCATCATCACTACATTGGTGATCTGCCGCTCGCCCCTGGGACCGGGTTCGATCCCCTTGGTGCGACGCAGCTCGAATTCTGCCATCCACAACTGGCCGATGATTTCTCCGACCGTCAGATTGCGGTTGAAGCCCTGCTTGCCGGTCGAACAGAACCGGCAATTGACGGCGCAACCAGCCTGCGTCGAAATGCACAACGTGCCCCGGTTTTCTTCCGGGATGAACACGGCCTCGACCGCATTGCCCTGCCCGACATCGAGCAGCCACTTGCGCGTACCGTCGGTCGAGGTGTGGTCTGAAATCACCGCCGGCGCCGCCACGATCGCGCGGGTCGCCAGCTTGTCGCGCAGGGATTTCGCCAGATCGGTCATCTGATCGAACTGACTCGCGCCGAACTGATGGATCCAGCGTTGCAGCTGCTTGGCGCGAAACGGCTTCTCGCCCAGCGAGCCGCAATAGGCGACCAGTTGGACGGGATCGAAATCAAGCAGATTGACGAGAGAAGTCATCGGTTCGGGTCGGCGCGTCGATTCAGCGGGAATAAACGTTCAGCGCCGGGAAAAAATAGGCGATTTCGACTTGCGCGGTTTCCGCGGCGTCCGAACCGTGCACGGCGTTGGCGTCGATCGAATCGGCGAAATCGGCGCGGATCGTGCCTTTGTCAGCCTTCTTCGGATCGGTCGCGCCCATCAGGTCGCGGTGGCAGGCAATGGCGTTCTCGCCTTCGAGGGCCTGAACGATGACCGGTCCGGAGATCATGAAGTCGACCAGATCCTTGAAGAACGGACGCGCGCTGTGCACGGCGTAGAAGCCTTCAGCTTCGGCACGCGACAGATGCAGCATGCGGGCGGCGATGATCTTCAGGCCGGCGCCTTCGAAACGGGAATAGATTTGACCGATCACGTTTTTCGCGACTGCGTCAGGCTTGATAATCGACAGGGTACGTTCAATTGCCATCTTAGAAAACTCCAATAAAAAGAAAGGGTTAGGCCTACAAATTGATAATTCAATCAACCTTTGATTTTAGCACGAAATACTGACCCATTACCGTGGCGCGGCCACGTGCTATGCTCTCGGTGCATTGATCTCATCACGTTTTTTCGGAGGCATCATGGACCAGAATCTGCAACACGCTTTCGGCGCATCGGCAAACGCGTCGACCGACTCCCTCGCGGTGGTTCGCCACCGCGTCCTGCGCAACACCTACTGGCTACTCGCGCTGTCGATGATTCCCACTGTCGCCGGAGCGTGGCTCGGGGTCCAGTTCAAGTTCACTATGTTTGCCGGCAGCCCGATGATCGGCTTCATCGCCTTCCTGGCGATTGCCTTCGGTTTCTTCTACGCAATTGAAAAAACCAAAGATTCCGGACTCGGCGTCGCCGTCCTGCTCGGCTTCACCTTCTTCATGGGCCTGATGCTTTCGCGCCTCATCAGCCATACCCTCGGCTACTCGAACGGCCCGGCCCTGATCATGACCGCGTTCGGCGGCACCGCCACCATCATGGGCGTCATGGCGACGGTGGCCACCGTGTCGAAGCGCGACTTTTCCGGCCTGGGCAAGTTCCTCTTTGCCGGCGTGCTGGTGATCCTGGTCGCCAGCGTGGCCAACATTTTCCTGCACCTGCCAGCCTTGCAACTGGCGGTGTCGGTCATCGCCATCGCGATCTTCTCAGCGTACATTCTGGTCGACGTCCAACAGGTCATCAACGGCGGTGAGACCAACTACATCTCGGCCACGCTCAACATCTACCTGGATGTGTACAATATTTTTGCCAACCTGCTGTCCTTGCTCGGCATCTTTGGCGGCAGCCGGGACTAGTCCGGACCATGCGGCTGCAGCCGCCTCCCACGAAAGCCGGCGCGTCCGGCTTTTTTTACGTCCTGCGTCCGTAGCCGGGGCGCATCACGAGATCGAACACGACGATCGATTCGACATGTGCCGTGTGCGGGAACATGTTAACGACCCCGGCCTGCTGCAGCACGTAGCCGGCGCCACCGACCAGCAAGGCAGCATCCCGCGCCAGGGTACCTGGATTGCACGATACGTAGACGATCCGGCTTGGCTTGAACTCGGCATGCATATCGCCCAACGCAACCAGTGCTTCGCACACCGCCATCGCCCCTTCGCGCGGCGGGTCGATCAGGAAGCGATCGAAACGACCCAGGGCGATCAGATCGTCGGCGCTGACCTCGAACAGATTGCGTGTGAAGAAACGGGTTTTTTCAGACAGGCCGTTCGCCGTTGCATTCTGCTGGGCGCGCTCAGTCAGCGTGTCGCTGCCCTCGATGCCCACCACCTGCTCTACCTGGGTCGCGATCGGCAGGGTGAAATTTCCCAGCCCGCAAAACAGGTCGGCCACCCGGTCGCTGGGCTGGGCGTCGAGCAGGCGCAGCGCCTTCACGACCAGGACCCGGTTGATCTGGTGATTCACTTGGGTGAAGTCGGTCGGCTTGAACGGCATGCGCAAGCCGAATTCCGGCAGCGTGTAATGCAGTGCCTGGTCCAGCGGATAGAACTGCACGGCCGTGTCCGGCCCAGCGGTCTGCAACCACCATTGCACGCCATGGAGGTCGGCGAAGGCTTTCAGTGCCACTTCATCGGCGGCCGACGGCGTAGCCATGATGCGCAGCACCATCGCTGTGACCATGCCCTCCGCCCCTTCGCCGATGGCCAACTCGATCTGCGGGATCTGCTCCATGATCGACAGGCCGGCGATCAGTTCGCGCAGTGGCACCAAAAGTGCCGAAACGTGTGGCGGCAGGATGTCGCAACTGCGCATGTCGGTGATATAGCTCGATTTGCGCTCATGAAAACCGACCAGGATTCCACCTTTTTTCGGTACGTTGCGCACCGAAATGCGCGCCCGGAACCGGTAGCCCCAGGTCGGCCCGTAGATCGGACGCAGCATCGTCGCCGCCTTCACGCGACCGATGTGCTTGAGATTGTCTTCGAGCACCCGCTGCTTCATCGCCACCTGCGATGCGGGCTCCAGGTGCTGCATGGCGCAGCCGCCGCAGATGCCGAACACCGCGCAGCGCGGCTCGACCCGCTGCGATGATTCCCGATGCAGGGCCGTCATGGTCGCCGCTTCCCATTTCGCTTTCTTGCGGAAGGATACGAAGCTGACCTGCTCGCCGGGCAGCGCGCCCTCGACGAAGATGCATTTGCCGTTACTACCATCCTCGTTGATCAGATGACCGATACCGCGCCCTTCCATGTCGAGGGAATGAATGTCGAGAATGTCTTGTGGCATAAGCGTCGTGAAAAGTGGATTTGGAAACAGCGAAGAGTACCGTACGGTCGCCGACGACCGGCCGGCGATATTGTAGCGGCTCTGGGGCGGGAGGCGGCGAGGATTGGCCCGCCATGTTCCGGATTTTAAAGAAGCGCGTCGCGACCGACACCGCGCGCCGTCAGGGCGCGCTTGAGCTTGACCAGCGCTTCCTGCTGAATCTGGCGCACCCTTTCGCGGGTGACGCTCATTTCGGCTGCCAGCTGCTCCAGTGTGGCCGGATCGTCATCGTCGAGACCAAAGCGCCGGACGATGACCAGGCGCTGTTTTTCGGGAAGCTTCTTGAGCCAGTCGCGCACCAGCACAGTCACTTCATGATGTTCGGCCTGGGCGTCCGGCCCTGCCTCGCTGTCGCCCGGTAGCAAGTCCATCAGGCTGGCCTGCGGATCGTTATCCAGGGGGGCGTCGAGCGAACTGGCGTGTTCCGACAACGCGAGGATGTCCTGTACGTCCTCCAAGGGCCGATCCAGCAGGTGGGCGATATCGTCGGCGCTCGCATCCTTGCCGTCGTGATGCTGCGCTTCGAGATGGTACTTGGCGCGCAGGATCTGATTGAGCTCACGCACCATGTGCACCGGCAGACGTACCGTGCGCGCTTGGTTCATGATCGCGCGCTCGATGCTCTGCCGGATCCACCAGGTCGCATAGGTCGAGAAGCGAAAGCCGCGCTCCGGTTCGAACTTGTCGATCGCCCGCATGAGGCCCAGGTTGCCTTCCTCGATGAGATCCAGCAGGACCACGCCGCGGTTGATGTAATGCTTGGCGATCGACACGACCAGACGCAGATTGTGCTCGATCATTTTCTGGCGCGCCGCGAACTCGCCTTGCTTGGCCAGGGTCGCGTAATGCACTTCCTCGGCGACCGTCAGCAGGGCCCGTGCGCCGATCTGGTTAAGATAGTGCTGCGTGGTGTCGGTGGAGAGTTCGGCCGCCAAAACCTTCTTCAGGTCCTCAACGTTGTCCATCGTGGCGTCACTCGGCGCGGCGCGTGCGACGACCTGTTCGGACTCCATTTCTTGCAGCGTGTCGGCGACTTCGCCATCGTCGCCGGCGCGGACGGACGGATCGTCATCAGTGGCGTCCGCCAGATGGACCGGCGCGCCATCGCTTTCTTCCTCGCAGCCTCCATGATCCGCGCCCGGGTCAATGCCGCTGCCTCGCAGGGCGCGCGGGTGCGCCGCACTCGAATCACCGGCTAGGTTGGCATGGTCGATCGGCGTGCGGCGTTTTATCGTCATTTAGCGGGCTGGTAGGAACTTCGACGGGTCAACCGGTTTTCCCTGCTGGCGTATTTCAAAATGCAACTTGACCGCGTCGGAATCGGAATTCCCCATCTCCGCAATCTTCTGGCCCTTGGTCACGATTTGACCCTCCTTGACCAGAATGGTTTTATTGTGCGCGTAAGCCGAGAGCAGATTACTGGTATGTTTGACGATAACCAGATTGCCGTAGCCGCGAATCCCACTGCCGGCATACATAACCTTGCCGTTGCTCGCAGCAAGAACCTGTTGCCCGTTCTTGCCAGCGATGTCGATCCCTTTTTTGCCGTCGTCGAATCCCGACGAGACCTTGCCGTCAGTCGGCCAGATCCAGCTCACGTTGTCATCCTCGGCGGTCTGTGTCACGCCGGCAGCAGTCGATGTGGTCGGCCTGGCGTCGGCGGGCTTCTGGGTCGGCGTCGTTGCTGCAACTGCCGCGGAGGCGGTGCTGCCGGCCGAATCCGGTTTCTGCAATTCGGCTATGGCTGCCTCACTGTAGGGACGCTTTTCTCCATGCGGACCGTTCTTGCTGACAGGGGCGCCGGCGGCGGGGGTCACGGCGGCCGGGCCTGCGCCCAACGGACGCGTCTCGACTCCCGAGCCGGCCGAGACGCTCGCGGTCTGCGGCGCGCCCGCGCCTGCTTCGGGTGGCGCCACGCGCAGCACCTGATCGACCTTGATATCGTTTGCGTTGACCAGATTGTTCCATTGCACCAGATCACGGTAATTCTGGCCAAAATCCAATGCAATGTGCAATAGCGTGTCGCCCTTGCGAACGGTGTAGTAGCCGCGCTGATCGGCATTGCGTGGCGCTGGCGGGACCACCACGGTGCGCCCGGATTCGGCTGGTCGGGTGGCCGTGCCGCGATCGACGATCGGCGCCGGCTGGTGGGTGGTACCGCAGGCGGCGAGCATGGCACTCGATGCCAGCGAACAAAGCAGACGGATTTTTCTCATTCTCATGGCTTCATGTAGGGGCACACCGATTGGTTCAAACGGTGCCGGCACGCAGTGGTACGAAATGGCAGTCTTCCAGCGTGGAGGTGGTCCATTCGGAAGGACCGGTCCGCTCGATCAGCTGGAGTACCTGGTGCCGCCCTCCGACCGGGGCGACCAGCCGACCGCCAATGGTCAGTTGTTCCAGCAATGTGGGCGGTACTTCGAGCCCGGCAGCAGCCAGGATAATGCCGTCAAACGGCGCCACTTGTGGGAGGCCAAGCATACCATCTCCGTAGTGCAAGCGGACGTTGGGTATCCGCATGGGCCGCAGATTGGTGCGCGCCAATTCGTGTAACGCCTTGATGCGCTCGATGGAATACACCTCGGACGCGACCAGCGCCAAGACTGCGGCTTGATAACCGCATCCGGTACCAATTTCGAGCACCCGCCGCAGCACGCCGCCGGCCCGATTGGCACGCATGGCCTCGATCATCCGCGCGACGATATAAGGTTGCGAAATCGTCTGATGGTGCCCGATCGGCAGCGAGGCATCGATGTAGGCCTGGCTGGCCAACGCAGGCTCCATGAACAGATGGCGCGGCACCGCTTCCATGGCGGCCAGGACCTTGGCATCCTGGACTCCCTGTCGGGCGATACGCTCGACCATGGCGCGCCGCACCGCCGGCGATACCAGTGGTGTCGGCCGGTCGCGATCCGGGGTCGATATCGCTGCGGGAATGCGGGCGGTTGCCGCACCGGACGCATTGCGTCCAGTCTGACG
>JACMRD010000291.1 GCA_014376645.1 Herminiimonas sp.
GGTGACCGCCGGTGGCGACCCGGCCTGGCGCAGGCGCCGTGCCAGTTGGCGCAGGCCGGCCTGCCCCTGCAATTGCCAGAGCCCATGCACGCCGGCGCGCTCCTGCTGCGAGGACAGCAGGTCGTCGCACAGGGCGTCGAATCGCAGCGCATCGAACGACGACAGGCGCAGCGGTCCGTCCTTGCGGCGCGGATCGGTCAGCAACTCCAGCATGGCGCCGATGATCGCCTTGATCGGCGCGGCCGGCGCATCGATAGATCGTCCACCCGGCGCACGCAGGCGCACCAGTGCCTCGTCGTCGATGGCGGCGACTGCGTCGGCATCGCGCCAGCGTCCATCGCGTTGCAGCAGACCCGCCAGCATCGGCACCACGTCAAGGATCTGACCATCGATCTCCACACCCAGGCTCAGCATCCACGAGCCTTCGTGCGTGGTCTGGTCGAGCGCGGTCAACGATGTGGCATGACCGCGCAGGCGCGAGGCGACTTCCTTGCCAAGCACGTCGCCCGTATCGGGGTTGACGTTCAGATGCCAGGCCTCGACCGGCACGCTTTCGTGGGCGAAGCCGGGGCAGACCACCACGGCCCAGCCCTCGGTCTGCAGTTCGGGCAAGCGGTCGGCCCAGAAGTCGTCGAACAGGTCTTCCTGCAGCAGCGTCCAGAACGGTCCGCGCAACGCGGCGTGATCGTCGGCCCGCCACTGCAGCGTCTCGGCCGGCAGCGGCAACAGACCCAGCTCCCAGACCCGGTCGAGCGCGTCGGCTTCGGCGTCCAGGTTGCGCTCCAGCAGGCGCCGCCCGGCCTCGTCTTCCAGGAAGCGATTGGTCAGCGGCCGGCGATTGAGCAGGCTCACCGGCGCTGGAATGACGGCCTGCGCCCCGGCCTCACCGGTGTAGACCCAGTCGATGCGCACCAAGGTCACATTACCGCCGCGCGGGCCGAACTTGCCCGATGGACGCATGCCGAGCAAGCCGTCCCCCCGCCCCAGCGTCTGCAGCGTCATGCGCGGACGAAACCCGCCGGCCGGCCGGGACGCCTCGCCGGCGACATTAGAACATTGCATGATGACGCTTTCGATGAATCAGGAAATGGATCGCAGCAAGCGCGCGCAATGTGCTGGCGACTTGCACAACGCCTTGGCAGAACGATTTACGGACGTTTGCCAATTCCGCAAGCATAATGCATCTCAGCGCGCAGAACCTGCGCCACCCGTTCGATGCGGAGGCTCCGCAGGCGACATCAACGACTAGAGGCATCAACATGAGCACCGACAATTTGAAACAGACCCTGGCCGAACTCCATGCAGCCCTCGAGAAAAGCGGACCGCTCGACCCCGAACTGGTCCAGTTGCTGAGAACGCTGGACGACGACATCCAGATCAAGCTGGTGCAGCATGCTGAGGCAACACAGGCGCCGGCGACCGAGGTAACACCGGACGACGATGGCCTGAGCTCGCGGGCGCAAGCGCTCTCGGCAAAATTCGCGGCGCAGCATCCGCACCTGGAACCGGTTCTGCGCGAATTCACCGAGACCTTGCAGCGTATCGGCATCTGAGCGGCCAGCCCCTCCGCCCCGGACCCATGCTCGACATCGATTGGCTCGCCGAACCCAGCCGCGCCCGCAAGCGCATCATCTTTGCCCGCCACGGCCAGTACAGCTGCAATCTGACCAATGTCTGCAACAGCGATCCGGCGGTCCCGCATCACCTGACCGAGCTTGGTCAGCAACAGGCCACCGGATTGGGCGAACGGTTGCGCGACCAGGGAATCGGCTTGATCGTGACCTCCGCCTTCCTGCGGGCGCGCCAGACCGCATGGTTCGCCAACCAAGCCCTACAGGTACCGATCATGGTCGATTGTCTGGCCAACGAAAACCGGGTCGGCAGCGCGCTCGAAGGCAAGCCGGTCCGGACCTTCCTCGATTTCATCCGTGCTGACCCGGCCGGGACTGCCGCGGCTGATGGCGAATGTTTTCTGGACATGAAGGCGCGGATCAGGCGCTTGCTGGCGCAGCTGCAGCGCAGCAGTCCGGACACCATTCTCGTGATCACCCACGGCTGGCCGCTGCAGGCCGTGCGCGTCCTGCAAGGCGCCATCGACGATGCGACCGGCGCATTGT
This sequence comes from Herminiimonas sp., assembly GCA_014376645.1. Taxonomy (GTDB): domain Bacteria; phylum Pseudomonadota; class Gammaproteobacteria; order Burkholderiales; family Burkholderiaceae_D; genus JANXSS01. The sequence goes on from JACMRD010000291.1 coordinate 2,118, forward strand.
GCACCGACATGCCGGGCAATTGCGCCAGCATTGCCGGCATCGCGGATGGCGATGCCTTCGAGCCGGGCTGATGCAACCGGCACCCGGCAGCGCTTGGCTGGCATCAGGCAGGACAGTTGCGCAAAGGGGCGCGCAGCACGTCAGGCAGCCGCCCATATCAGGCTCAACGAGACGCACGGCGCTCGAAAAATCAGCCTCTCGACCGTAACTGGTGCGCCCGGTAGAGCAGATACTTGGCCGATCTCGCCATCATGCTGTCCGGATGCTGCAGCAGCCAGGACTTGAGATTGCGGATACGTTTTCCTGCCAGCATCTTCAGCACGCAGCCGGCATGGCCGATGCCGCTTTGATAAGAGCGGTAAATGACGATCCTGTCGAGATGGTGCCGGCTCGCCAGGAGGCGCACCTTGTAGTGGTAGTGCAGTTGGCCCATGTTGAAGACGGTACCACCGCGACGGATCGCTTCGCACATTGTCAGGTAACAACAGAGGATGCCTAGCCCGTAGCCGTCATAGGCACTGTCGTGCGCGACTACGTGCGCAAAATAATAGGACTGAACCTGAAAACAGATCAGCCCGGCGCAGACCTTGCCATCGACCATGGCGACCGAGACGAAACCGGATTGTCTTGCGAGCTTCCATAGCCCTTCTGCATACGCGGGATCGATCGAAAACCGTCCTTTTTTTTGCAGTACCTTCGCTTCACTCATTTGTAGCAGCGTCGCGAAATGCTGCCGCTCAATCTGCGCTCCGGAAAAGAATCGGCAAATAAACGAAGGCTGATCCTCCAGTAGCTTGCGCATGTAGCGCTTGATATTGCGCCGGGTCGCGTTGCCCAATGCTGAGGTGTAGGCCATCGGTGTCGGAGGCAACGGCACGATATAGTTTTCGGTTACCTCATGTATCTGGAACGGAAACGACAGATCAGTCACCAGCGTCTCGATCTGATTGAAACAGATGAGATCGACATCAGGGAACTTGTGGAAGATGCGCTGCGCGAACTGGTCGATGGTCTGCTGATCGATGCCGATGCCTTCGTTGAGAACCTGGACCCGGCCGTGGTGCCGTTCGAACAGCAGCACGCAGGTCACCCGGTCTTCGTTTCGCGTCACATAGGTACTGACATTGGCAAACGACTTGAAAACCCTGAAATACGGCATCGATGAACTGACGTGACCGTACAGACGCGCCAATGCTTCTTCGGCAAAGACCGGCACGGCATTGACGTAACAATCAAACTGCGCAGGTTGCGGCGCGATGACCGTCATCGTCCTGTTCCCGGGTCGGCATGAAACAAGAGAAGGTGCTGCGCGCACATGTCCATGATCTCCACCTGTATTTCGATTTTGAATGCAGCCAATGCCGCCAGCTGCTGGCGCTGGCGTCTTGGCGGCCTGCGTGGTCGGCAGGACGAAAGCAAGACGTTGGAATTAATACAGAAGGTGAAAAATTCAGTGTAGCCAACAGTCAGGTTAGGGTGCCTGATCTCGAACAAACGCGGACCTTGATCAGCAATGTCACGGCCGTTCGGTGGCGCCACCGGGACACTGAATTGGATTGGTGGCAAGCCGCCGTTCAGCCGATGCGCTCGCCGAAAGGATGCTGCCTGATGGCTAGCCGAGCAACCCTGGATTGAGCCGCCACATCGTCAGGCTGAGCACGGAGGCAAAGCTGACCCATGCCAGATACGGCAGCAGCAGCGCCCCTGCAATCGGCCTGATCCGCCAGAAGCGAAAGATCGTTGCCACGATCAAGACCCATAGCACCAGGATTTCGACCGAAGCGAGCGCGCCTCGCTGAAAATAAAAGAACAGCCAGGTCCACAGCGCATTTGCGGCCAGTTGAACCAGGAATAATGAAAGCGCGGTCCTGGCCGATTGAAAGCCGCCGCGTCGCCAGATCAGCCAGGCGGCAATCGCCATCGACAGGTACAGCACGCTCCAGACCGGACCGAACAACCAACCCGGCGGCGCCCACGAGGGACGAATCAGCTGCTGGTAGAAGGCACCGGCGTTGGCGGAGGCGACCGCGCCGATACCAGCGGCGGTAAAGCACAACAGCAGCCACGCAAGGAGCCCGAGCAGCGGGCGCGCCGGTGCGGCAGCAAAGGTGGTGGGATAAATCGGCATGCAGAACTCCCGAACAAGAAGCACGGTTTTGACAAGGAATCGGCTCGAAAGGTAAGAAATGTAATTAACGACTTATTTTACAGTGAGGAGCTTTTTGAGGATTTGAATCTTTACAAGGTACTGATTTTAAATATTTTTTTTATGTGGCGCGGTGGTTACTCTGTATCTCTAATGAAAAATATTCTTATTCGATTTGTATAAGCGTGTTGACATACCAATAAGTAAACGATGAACGAAATGCTGCGGCGTGTTTTCAAGCGGCTGTATTTTCTGGTTGAAATCATCCTGGCGTGCGTGCGCTGGTACGTAGCTTATCCGCTGAGTTTGCGACAGCTTCAGCAGATGATGGCCGAACGTGGTGTGGAGGTCGATCACTCAATCATCCACTGGTGAGCCATCAAGATGTTGCCCGTGCTGGCCGCAGTGTGCCGTCGGCGCAAACGGCCGGTCGGCACGAGCTGGCGAATGGACGAAACCTACATCAATGTCGGGGCCAGTGGACGTATCTGTACCGAGCCGTTGACAAAACCGGTGACACCGTCGATTTGCTGCTGCGTGCCAAGCGCGATCATGCCGCAGCCCGGGCATTCTTCGAACGCGCCATCGGCCTGCACGACATGCCCGATAAAATCACTATCGACAAAAGCGGTTCCAACACGGCCGCTATCGTCAGCATCCAGGCCGACAGCGGTCTGACCATCGTGTTGCGCCAGTCAAAGTACCTCAACAATATCGTTGAGCAGGACCATAGGGCCATCAAGCACGTCACGCGGCCGATGCTCGGTTTTAAGACCTATCGCTGTGCCCGAATTATCATTGCGGGTATTGAAACCATGCATATGATCCGAAAGGGTCAACTTGCAGCCATCAAAGACCAAACTTCGTCGGCAGCCAATCAGTTCTAAACACTGGCGTTCTGATCGCCGCCGATCTCGCAGAGATGCTTCCCCTCGTTACGCTATCGCGACAGAACCTCGATGCGACCTACGAGCCGGCGCCTTGAGCGGCCGGCGCTGACCCGGACCAATGTTCAATTGCTCGCCAAAGGCACAGGCACGAACAGCAGATCGGCAAAATCGAAGCTGAAATCCGTTTGCGAAGAGACGGGCGCCATTTTCATCCGTTCAATGCTGCCGTCGGCGTTGAGAGAAAAACTGACGTAAGCGTCGGCGTTGAAGTTGCGTTCGTTCCAGCGCACGATGAAGGTGTCATACTGAAAATGCTCGAGCTGCCCGGTGAGGTCAGGAGAATTGGAAAATCGCATCACGCGCTTGTCGCCCTCCAGGATGACCGACACCGTCCCGTACCATGCGTCCCGATACTGGCCGTCGTAGGCGCTCAGCGGCAACGATGGTTTCGAGCCGGCAGCGCGGGCGGCGCCGGCTTTCTTCTGCTTCGCCAGGTCATCCGCTTCCTCCTGCAGATCGACGCCATGCACCAGCGCGATCCAGTCACTCGGCGGCACGCTCAGATACTGATCCAGCACCCGGTATTCCAGTGCCGTGATTGCACCACCGCTTTCCGCATTGGTCAGAATCGCCACCCCCAGCCTTGCATCCGGAATCATGATTACGCGGGACTTGAAGCCTTGCACCGTTCCACTGTGCAAGACCATCTTGTGGCCCTTGTAGTCGCGCAGATTAAAACCCAGGCCGTAGGCCTGGAACTCCGGCTTGAGTGCCGCAAGTGCGGGTTTCGGATCAGCGATCTTCATCGGTGTCTGGGCGCTCCACATCTCGCGACCCTGGGCTGCACTGAAAATGCGCAGTTCCTTGTCCTTGCCGCCACTGGGCGCACCGGCGACCCGGCCACCGTCCATCAGCGCCGACATCCAGCGTGCCAGATCCTCGGCATTGGAGTTGACGCCCACCGCACCCGCAGCTGCGGTAATCGGCATTGTCCTCACGACGCCGACTTGGCCGTCGATCTTGCTGTGGGCGGACGCGACGTTCGGGTTGCCTGCGTTCTCCGCTTGCGTCACTGTCGTCATGTTCATGCCGAGCGGCGCGAGGAGTCGCTCGCGAACGGCATCGCCCCAGCTCTTGCCGGTCTTTTGCGCAATCACCTGACCCGCCACGATATAC
>JACMRD010000292.1 GCA_014376645.1 Herminiimonas sp.
GCGATGCACAAGGACGCGATGGGCAAGGACGGCATGGCCAAGGATGAAATGAAAAAGTAATCCTGCGTTCTGTCGTCTCCGGTTTTACAACGGACTTTTTTTTGCCTCGTCGATCATGATGGGGCTTTTTTCATTCTGTCAGGTGAGCTGCAAATTCCTCATATCCCCGCGCCCGCAACGCACACGCCGGGCACGTACCGCAACCATGGCCCCATGCATGCAGCACGCCGCGCTCACCCAGATAGCACGTATGCGTATCGCTGCGAATCAGTTCCACCAGCGCTGCGCCGCCCAGATCCTGCGCCAGGGTCCAGGTCGCAGCCTTGTCGATCCACATCAGCGGGGTTTCCAGTTTCAGGCGCGTGGCCATACCCAGGTTCAGCGCCACCTGCAGCGCTTTCATGCTGTCGTCGCGGCAATCGGGATAGCCGGAGAAATCCGTCTCGCACATGCCGCCCACCAGCACATCCAGCCCACGTCGATACGCCACCGTTGCCGCCACCATCATGAACATCAGGTTGCGGCCCGGGACGAATGTGTTCGGCAAGCCGTTTTCCTGGAAGGCGATATCGACGTCGCGGGTCAGCGCGGTCTCTGAGATTCTTCCCAGCAGGGACAGGTCGATCATGTGGTCTTCACCCAAGCGCGTTGCCCAGCCCGCATCGATCGTGACGATTTTTTCCAGCACGGCCGGTCGCACTGCCAACTCGATCGCATGCCGCTGACCGTAGTCGAAGCCGATCGTCTCGACATGCGCATAGCGCGCGAGTGCCCATGCCAGGCACGTGGTGGAATCCTGACCGCCGGAGAACAGGACCAGTGCGCGATTGGTGTTGATCATCATTATTTCCTCGTGATCGAATCGAGCGTCTGCTCGACGAATTCATCATCCGGATCGGTAAAGCGCAGACGCGCCGGATACCATTCCATGCCGGGCGCCAGCCAGATGTCGAGGCGCTGTCCCCTGGCGTCCGGTGGCGGTGCGCGCACGATGTGCACGGTGTTCAATTCGCCCAGCGCCGTACGGATCTTTTCGGTCTGACCGACCTTGAAACGCCACGGCTCGGCATCGCGCTGGCCGGCCACGAAAAAGACCCATTCGCTGCCCGGCTTGAATGTCGATTCCGCGCCACGCGCCACGGCAATCAATTGCCAGATCACGCTGTTGCGGTCCTGCTCGCCGCCCTTGATCGGATAGGTCACCGGCGCCGTACTGAAGCTGATGGTCTTGGTCTGGCGATCGAAGGTGGTGGTGGTGACCGGCTTGCGGAAGCGCTTGTCCTCGAAGCTGGTCGGCGCCAGTCCGAACTGATCGAGGTCGCCGACGCTTTTCGCTTCCAGTACCTTGCCGAAGATGCCAGCTCGCGATTCGCTGGTCGCCGAGAACTTGCCATTGCCCGCGCTCCACTGCACCTGGCCCTCACCATCGATGGTCAGCCCGCTCTGTCTGGCCTTGATGCGGTAGTGCAGATCGGCCGATGGCGGCAGGCTGATCTTCTGGATCACGCCAGCGGGTTGTTCGGCCGCTGCCGTTTCGGCAGGTGCTGTGATCGTGATCGTTGCCAGCAGCAGGGTCGCCTTGATCGTTTGCTTCAGTTGTCTTGCTGAATTCATGGGCGCCTCGGCGCTTGCGCGCGATAGAAATGGATGAATGATGGTTGCGCGCTGAATGCCTGCATGCGCTGGCGGGATGGAGCACGCCGCATCGATCGGTTCAGCGCCCGCTCGCGGGGCGCACCGCCGCCAGGGACAGGTCGAGATAATCGCCGTTGACTTCCGTATAACGTAACTTTACCGGATACCACTGTTCTCCGGGTGCGAGCCAGATATCGATGCGCTTGTCGTAGCTGCCGGCGCGCGGCGTGCGCACCAGATGCCAGGCGCGCGTTTCACCCTGTTCCAGAGTCACCGCTTCTTCGCCGACGATGTTGATGAGCCAGTGCTCGGCATCGCGCACGCCGGCCACGAAAACGTCTAGTACCGCACCCGGCACGAATGCCTTGCGGTCACCCCGCGCAATCCCCGAGAGCTGCCACAGAATGCTGGCGCGGTCCTGCGCGCCGGTCAGCAGCGGAAAGGTGTCGGTGGCTGCCGAAAAACTGATGACGGGCGCTGCCTTGCGCTGGAAATGGGTATTGGTCTCAGCGCGGCGGGCATTCTTTTCCGCATACAGCGTCGGTGCGATGCCGGCCTCGTCGATCGTACCTTCGCTGCGAAAGGACGACAGGGCAAAGCCGAACTTGGTGACCTCGCCCTGGATCGCATAGCCGCCATCGGCGGGTTGCCAGTCGATCTTGCTGGTACCCCGGGTGATGCTGCCACGGGTGGCGTAGCGCACTTCATATTCGAGTGTCGCTGCCGGTGGCAGGCTCACGGTGTAGCGGGGCGCCGGGGTCGTGGCGGCGACATCGCTTGCCGGTGCTGCCTGGCCGGTCGCCGGCGCAGGCGCAGGCTTTGGCTCGACGGCGGCGGTCGGTGCCGGCGGCGTTTCTGCCGGCGGTGGCGCTTCGGCCGGGGCCGGATCCGTGGCAGCCACGGCGTCGTCGGCCGCCACAATCGCGACGGCGGGGACTGGCGCGACTACGGCAGAGCGTGGCTTCGGCGGCCGTCTTGCTGGTCGCGGCGGAACTGGGGTCGGGTCGGACGGCGCGGCGATTGTCGTGGGCGCAGCCGCAACTACCTCAGCTGGCGCGCGCAGGGTTGCGGTCACCACTTGCGGCGGTGGCGCCAACGCCGGCGCCGCGCCGTTGAAACCGTCGCTTACCTTCGACAGCGCGATCCAGTGCAGCAGCAGCGATGCCGCAAGCAGAAGAGCCCAGCGCAGTGGCCCGCCTGTCGCCGTGCCGGCCGGGTGTGAAGAAGGTGCAGTCATCGTCATGGTCATAGTGTACCGTCCGGTCCTCCGCACGCACGCAACCTTACAATGCGATGCACTATCGGCGGCGCCGTTTGTTTGTCGATGGTCGATGCGCCACGCGGTTCCACGTGTCATTGCAGGTGTAATCTGCTACGCTTTACTGAAACATTCCACGGAGACGAACATGACCATTCCTGCAATGCCGAACCTGCCTGGCTTCGGCGCCATCACGGACACCATGGAACTGGTACGCAAGATGTGGGGTGGCGCGGGCGCCAACCTCGGCGGGGCTGCCGGCCTCGGCATTCCCGGCATGGTCATGCCCAGCCTGTCGGTGGAAGACATCAACAAGCAGATTGCCGACCTGAAAGCGGTCGAGTCCTGGCTGACGTTGAACATGAACCTGCTGCGCGGTACCATCCAGGCGCTCGAGGTACAGAGCGCGACGATCTCGACACTGAAGACGATGAGCGAAACCTTCGCCGCAGCGGTCAAGCCGCCAGTCGACGTCGGCGCGGCGGCCGGCGCCGGCAAGACGGCTTCGGCTTTCACGTTTCCGTTCGGCGCCATGGCTGCCGCGCCGGCCGCACCACCGGAAGCTGCGGCTGCGCCCACGCCCGTCGAGGAAAAGGCAGTGGCGCCCGAACCCGCGCCCGCCATACCCGTCGTCAACCCTGCAGCATGGTGGAACATGTTGCAGGACCAGTTCAAGCATGCAGTCAGCACTGCCATGACACCGGAGCCGACCGGCAAGACAGGTAGCGCACCGGCGACGAAAGCAAGCGCCAAAACTGCTGCCGCCGCCAGTAACGGCGCCGCACCCGCCCGAAAGGCTGCCGCCAAGCGCGCCACCAAGACGCCACCGCGCCAGCGCTGAGGATCGGCTCGGAGGCTCAGCGGCGAAGGAACGTGGGTGCCGGTCAGCGCAGGATCAGCGCGCTGGTTTTGCCGAAGGAAAGAACACCTGCTGCCCGTCGACCCGGAATGCGCCGATCGCCTTTTGTCCGGTCTCCGACGTGATCCAGTCGATCAGCTGCATGGCACCCTTGTAGTTGATGTCCTTGTACTTTGCCGGATTTACGGCAATGATTCCGTAGGGATTGAACATTTTCGGGTCACCTTCGACGGCCACGACCAGGCCGGTCTTCGCCTTGTAGGCGCCATAGGTGGCACGATCGGTGAGGGTGTAAGCATCGAGCTGCGCGGCCATGTTCAGCACCTCGCCCATGCCCAGCCCTGCGGCGACGTAGGATGATCCCTGCGGCTGGCTGCCGACCTGTTTCCAGTACCCCTTCTCCATCTGGTCCGTGCCGGAATTGTCGCCGCGCGAGATGAATTTCACGCCGCTGTCGACCAGCTTCTTCATGGCCACAAGAGCGTCCTTGTTGCCACGGATGCCCGCCGGGTCAACGGCCGGACCGACGATGATGAAGTCGTTGTACATCACGTCGCGCCGATTGACGCCATCGCCGGCGGCGACGAACTTGTCTTCGGACGGGCGGGCATGTACCAGCGTGACGTCGACGTCACCATTCTTTGCCAGCTCCAGCGCCTTGCCGGTACCGACCGAGATCACCTGCACTTTCAGACCCGACGCACGTTCGAACATCGGCAGCAGATAGGTCAGCAGGCCGGAGTTTTCGGTGCTGGTGGTGGTCGACATCTTGAGCACTTGTTGCGCCAGCGCCAGCGGTGCATGTACGCCGGCCAGCGACAGCACGATGCAGGTGCCGAACAGGCGACGTGAAATAAGCGAGGGCAATAATGATCGCGACATGAGCGGCTTTCGACAGTGGAGTGGCGGGGTCTTCGATGGAAGAGCTGTGCGCATTATAAAGATGGTGGCAGCCGGTTGCCGGCACCGCCGATCATGCGCTGCGCTTACTTGCGGGCGGCGCGCTTGAGCACACGCATGAGCCCGCCGAGCAGCGGTAATTTTTCATACAGTTCCTCCGCCGCGTCCCAGTAATCGCGATGAAAATCGATCCGGCCGTCGGGCGCGAATTTCAAGTGGGTGGCCCCCCGGATGCACTGCTCCACACGCGAGAATCGCTTCATCCGGAACAGGAAATCCCAGGTCAGGAAGGCCTCGCTGCCCTGTGCAATGTTGGTGGTGACGACGAAGCGCGGCGCGTCGACCTGGGCGAACATATGCGCGAACAGCGCGGTGATGGCAACGTGGCCGCGCACTTCATTGAAGGGGTCCTTGAAGAATGCATCCTCGGTATAGAGCGTGCCGAGTTGGCGGGTCGATTGCAGCGACAGGGTTTCGAAGAACGCGACGGCCCGCGTCACATGCAGCGTCAGTGCCTCGCCGTGGTCGCTCATAATCCGGTGACCTTGTGAATCAGCGCGAAATACCAACGGTACGGCAACAGCCGCGCGAAGCGCAGGACATTGGTGAAGCGCTTCGGAAAATGGATATGGAAGTCACCCTTCTCCAGGCCGTCGACCAAGGCGGCGCCGGCATCGGCGGCCGACATCAGCGCCGGCATCTTGAAATCGTTCTGCGATGTCAGGGGCGTGGCCACAAAGCCAGGATTGATCAGATAGACGCCGATGCCGCGCGGGCGCAGGTCCAGATACAGCGACTCGCACAAGTTGATGATGGCTGCCTTGGTCGCGCCATAGATGAGGGCTTTCGGCAGCCCGCTGTAACCGGCCACGGAGCCGACGATGCCGATGCCGCCGCTACCCTGCCGGAGCAGTACCGGCAGTACCGCTGACAGGCAATTGAAGACGCCGCGCACGTTTAGATCCAGCAAGTCGTTGGCGACGGCGAGATCGAACTGGTCGGCCCGCATCTCGTTGTAGCCGCCGGCGACCACCAGCACCAGATCGATCGCCTGCCACTGTGCCAGGATGGTGTCGCACGCGGCCAGAATGGTTGCTTCATCGACGATGTCGACGGTGATCGTCATTGCAGCGGGATTGCCGGCTGCAATGACGTCGAGCTCAGGCTTGCGCCGCGCCGACAGCGCCACCCGCGCCCCCTTGGCCAGTAGGAGGCGGGCGGTTTCGGCGCCGATGCCCGTGGAGGCGCCGATCACCCAGACGCGTTTGCCGGACCAGTTGGGGATGGCGGGGTTCATGGACGCTTCGCGAACGACAGCGTGATGTCGCCCACGTGGAAGCCATATTTGCTCATCACCGCCCGGTTGAGCATGACCCGCTCATTCATCAGGTACATCCAGTCTTCCAGCTGCACATCGATCACTTTGCCGTCGACCGGCAGGGCGAGCGTGTATTTCCAGCGCAGCGCATTCCCGGCGATCACGCCTTCGGCCTGGCCCACTACATCGGCCGCAGTGCCGGTGTAGCGATCGGCTGCGACCTTGGTCAGGGTCCAGACCCGGCGCTGGCGGGTGCCGTCGGAGTAGGTGAAGTCTTCGTCGAGGGTGCCGACGTCGCCTTTCCATGTGCCCGTGATGACGACATCGAAGCGCTTGATCACGGTGCCGGAGCGGTCCTGGAACATGCCACTGGCGTCGAGCGTACCGTTGAAATAGCGCTTGAGATCGAGGGTCGGTTTTTCAGCGGCGTAGTGGCTCGGCTCGACCCGGGTCGCGCAACCGCCCAGCAGGCCGAATGCGGGCAGGCAGGCCAGTAGCAGTAGACTGGTAAGTCGCGTCATTGGTTGCAGATATCGCGTGGTGCGCATGGTGTTCTCCAGGTTCGGTCGAATCAATCGTTCGTTAGTCAATGGTTCACAGATCAATCGGTCACAGGTCGTCGAGCGGCGCGCGCCACAGCAGGGAGGCAGACAGCAATTTGAGTGCGCACGGCAGCAGGGCGTAGGCCACGCGCAGGGCTTGCGTGCCATCGGCATCGACGGTGCCGGGCACATAGCCCAGGTGCTCGAGCAGCGGTAGTGCAACGCCCGCCGCCAATGCCAGGTTCATCTTGGTGGCCCAGCTCCAGGCGCCGAAGTAGGCGCCTTCACGCGCGCCACTGTGGCCGGCGCGGGCGATCACTGCCGCCAGCAGCGCCGGCGGCAGTGCGAGGTCGGCGCCAAGGGCGAAACCGGACATCACGCAGACCGCGCCGAAGCCGATCGCAGCGCCCGCCGGCAGATCGTAGACCCAGATGAATGCGGCGATCGCCAGCAGCATCGAGATCAGCCAGGCGGACGCTTCGCCACGCCGCCTGGCCAGCGCCACCCAGAGCGGCAGCGAGACGGCGGCGGCGCTGAAATACAGCACCAGGAACAGGCCCGCGTAACGTTCGAGCTGTAGTCCGTCCTTGGCAAAGAACAGGAACAACGTGGCGGGGATGGCGGCAGCGATGCCGTTGACCACGAAGACGGCGAACAGCCAGCGAAAGCGCCGGTTGCGAAACGGTTCCTTTAGCCGCGCCAGGGTGGCCTGCCCGCCCGTTGGCGACACATCGGCCAGCACGGTCGATGCCGGGCGCGGCGCCGCGGCCAGCAACAACGCCGCCGCCATCACCAACATGGCGACGAACACTGCCGAGAGCCAGCCGATCCCGGCCACGCTTGGCAAGGCGGCGGCGATCACCACGCCGAGCAGGCCGCAGCCTTCGCGGGTGGCGGTAAGGCGCGCGCGTTCCCCGCGGGCCTGGGTCAGCGCCGCGCCCCAGCTCTGATGGGCGATCATCGCCAGCGAAAAGCCGACATAGACCAGCAGCAGGCTCGCCAGGAACCAGGCGAAGGGTTGCCCGGCCACGACGGCCGGCGGATGGAACAGGGCGATGAAACCGATTACCAGCGGCGGCAGCGCCAGCAGGATGAAACGCGGATAGCCGAGCCGGCCATTGCTGCGATCGATCCAGAGGCCGAAGGCGGGATCGATGAAGGCATCGAACACCCGGGCCAGCAGCAGTGCGGTGCCGATCATCGTCAGCGACAGCCCGAAACGCTCCGCATAGAACTGCGGCACGTAGACATAGATCGGCAGCGCCACGAGCGCCAGCGGCAAGCCGAACAGGCCGTAGGCGAGCAGGGCGCTCAGGCGCAGGGCGGCAGGCTCGCGCAGGGCGACCAAGGTCGGGCTTGGCGGCACTGGTGTCACCGATGTCACTGCGGGCCGGCGTCCGCCAGCAGCGCCTCGCGCAGTGCGCCACCGGTGGTTTTCGGATCGAGCCAGATGGCGAAGAATGCATGGCCGAAAGCCGGATCGCCAATCTCGCCCAGCGGCTTGCCATCGCGATAGAAGCGTGCGCCTTCGTCCGGCAGGTAGATGCCGGTAATGCGCGTGCCTTCCTTCACGTCCGGGAAGATTTTTTCCATCCTAGCTTGCCAGTCGGCGTGCTGGACGGCGGTGCCGAGGCCAAGTTTTTTCATCTCGTCGGTACTGGCGGTAGCGATCTTTTTGCCGTTGAGCGAACGCGTATAGTGCAGGTCGAGCGCGAATCGCTCGGCCCTTGGCGCCGTCGCGCGGTACCCGTTCGGTCCGACCCAGAACTGCGCATCGTAGATCTGCAGGCCGAAATAACGGAAGGTGCCGGCGCCGGCCAGGCGTGCGCGCGGCACTTCGGTGTCGATCGGCGCAGGTGCCGCCGGTCCGGCCACGGCTTGCGAGGCGACCAGGCAGACCGGCGCCAGCAACAGCAGCCACGACAGCGACAGAACGGCGCGGCGCAAGCGGTCGATCACGACTTTTCCAGGGTGAACTGCATGACGTCGATACTCTTGGCGCGAAACCCTGCTTCGCAATACGCCAAATAGAATTCCCAGGTACGCAGGAAGCGTTCATCGAAGCCCTGCGCCCGGACTTCCGGCAATTGTTCCTTGAACGCCATGCGCCATTCGGCCAGCGTGCGCGCATAGTCTAGCCCGAACGCGAACTGTGTGACGACCTTCAGGCCGTGCTGCTCGGCATGCCGGCAAAAGACCTCCGGCGACGGCAACATCCCGCCCGGAAAAATGTATTGCTGGATGAAGTCGGTGCCCTTGCGATAGCGCTCGAACAGCGCATCATCGATGGTGATGGTCTGGATGCAGGCGCGCCCGCCCGACTTCAGGTTGCGCGCGATGCACTCGAAATAGCTCGGCCAATAGGATTCGCCGACGGCTTCGAACATCTCGATGGAAGCGATGCCGTCAAACTCGCCGCGGGTGTCGCGGTAGTCCTGCAGCAGCAGCTCGACCTGGTCGACCATCCCGGCGGCTTGCAGGCGCTGGTTGGCAAACTGCAGCTGCTCGGTCGACAGCGTCAGGCCGGTCACATGCGCAGCCTTGTCGCGCGCAGCGACTTCGGCGAAACCGCCCCAGCCGCAACCGATCTCCAGGATACGGGCGCCGGGTTCGACATTGATTTCGTTGAGGATGCGGCGGTATTTCGCCTGCTGCGCATCCTGCAGGTTTTCCACATGGCCGTCGGAGAACAGGGCGCTCGAGTAGGTCATCGACGGGTCCAGCCAGAGCTGGTAAAAATCATTGCCGATATCGTAGTGGGCGTGGATGTTCTTGCGGCTGCCGTTGCGCGAATTGCGGTTGAACAGATGCTTGAGGCGGTACAGCGCGCTACCCCACCAGGTGCCGTAGATGACCGACTCCACCGCATGCCGGTTGCGCACGAACAGTTCGATCAGCCCCGGCAGGTTGTCGGTGCGCCAGTGGCCGTCGATGAAGGTCTCGGCAAAGCCGATATCGCCCGACTTCAGTGCGGCATTGCAGATGTCCCAGTTAGCCAGCGTCAGCGTCACCGGATGCGAATCGTCGCCATAGTGCGCCACCTGTCCGTCCGGAAACTCCATGCGCACGGAGCCATATTCCAGCTTCTGCAACATCTGCAGGATGAAGCGGACCTGTGACGGAAAGCCGTGCATCGACGGTTGCTTGTCGCGCCGCTGGCGCGCGGTCGTGCCGTTGCCATCGGTTGGTTCCAGCGCGGGTACGATCGATTGCGGATGCATGAATTCGGTACTCATCTGCTCAGCCCTTGGGTCGGAGGTGCGGGTTTGCGAAAGAACGGCACGCGCTTGATCCAGAGGCGCAAGGCTTGCCAGTGAATCCTGGCGACGACGCCAAAAGTCAGAAAGGGGTAGCGCACCAGTGCCTGCAGCGCGCGCCGGTCGGTCAGCGGCTGCGAGATACCTTCGATGCTGGTCAACAGCAACGGGCCGGTCGCATCGTCATGATCGATGCGCGCCACGGTGCGCTCGGGCTTGCCGGCGCCGTTGGCGCTGTTGGCTTCGGTGCGCATGAAGCGGAAGCGGTAGCCGCCTTCGATGGCGCAGAACGGCGAGACATGGAAGATCTTCCTTGCACTCAGCTCGATCCCGTACGGCATGTCGGCGCCGGTATCGAGCAGGTAGCAATGTTTCTCGCCGAAGGTATTGCGCACCTCGCACAGGATCGCGCGCAGGGCGCCGTCGCTGCGATGGCAGAACCAGAACGAGACCGGATTGAAGACAAATCCCAGCACCCTTGGAAATGCCTGCAGCCAGATCTCGCCATCGGCGTCGGCGATGCCTTCGCGCTGCAGCATCGCCTCGATCCAGGCAAGCAGAGGCTGCTGGCCGTCGCCATGGTCGGCATCGTGGAACGACAGCAGGTTGAAGCGGTTGTGCGAAAACAGCCGTGATGAAATGGACGGTGCAACCGCAGCAGGGCCGCCCGCCGCCGGCGCGATGGCGCGCAACGGCAGGCGCAGGAAATACACGCCGTAACTGAAGCGGTTGGGCGCCGGGCGCAGGCGCTCGTGGCGCACGCTGCCAAAACACAGCTGGGCCGGATTGACAGGGTTGGCGAGGGTGCGCATGCAGTGGTGGTTCAGGCTGCGACCGCTGCTGCCGGCGACGGCACCGTCTGCGCCAGCAGGGCATCGGCCACCGCCAGGCCCGACTTCAAGCCGTCTTCGTGGAAACCGTAGCCGGTCCAGGCGCCGGCGAACCAGGTGCCGCGCACGCCTTGCAGAGGCGCCAGCTTGCCCTGCGCAGTGACGGCTTCGCGATCGAAGACAGGATGCGCATAGTCGTAGCTGGCGATAGTGTGCTGCGGCGCCGGTTCGTCAATCGGATTGAGCGAGACGATCACCGATGTCGTGAACGGCAGCGGTTGCAGGCGGTTGATCAGGTAGTGCACGCAGACCCGTTGTTCGCCGCCGCCCATGCCGCCGCTTTCGCTCTGGTAGTTCCAGGCCGACCAGGTCTTGCGGCTGGCCGGCAGGCAGCTTACGTCAGTGTGCAGCACGGCGCGGTTGGGCTGATACCGGATGGCCGACAGTACCTGCCGCTCGGCGGCGCTGGCGTCGGTCAGCATGGCCAGGCTCTGGTCGCTGTGACTGGCCAGAACGATCTGGTCGAAGTAGCGGGTTTCATCCCGCGTGTCGACGCGAATGCGCGGGCCGCTATCGGTCGTCTCGCGGGTCACGCCGGTGACGGCGGCGTTGATGCGTTTGTCTGCGATCACGGCCAGCATCTTCTCGACATAGTTCCGGGCGCCTCCCTTGACGGTGTGCCATTGCGGCCGGTCATTGACTTGCAGCAGGCCGTGGTTATGGCAGAAACGCACGAAACTGGACAGGGGAAAGGCCAGCATCTGTTCCGTCGGGCACGACCAGATGCAGCCTGCCATCGGCAGCAGATACCAGTTGCGGAAGTAGTCGCTGTAACGCTGCTGGCGCAGGTAGTCGCCCAGCGAAACCACCGGCGCCTGATCGTCGCCGGCCAGAGCGATCGCCGTGGCCTCGCGATTGAAACGCAGAATGTCGCGCACCATCGTCAGGAAACGCGGATCGAATGCATTGCGGCGTTGGGCGAAGACCGCGTCGAGGTCGCCGCCGGCCCACTCCAGCGTGCGCTGGCCGAACAGCGAACCGATCGGTGTCTTCACCGAGAACGACATGTCGGTAGCGGCGGTCTCGATGTCGAGCGTGGCGAACAGCTCGACCAGATTCGGGTAAGTGCGGTGATTGAACACCAGGAACCCGGTATCGACGCCATGGGTGATACCGTCGAGTGTCACGTCGACCGTATGGGTATGGCCGCCGAAGTAATCGTTGGCCTCGAACAGCGTCACTTCGCGGCCTGCAAGCGCCAGCCGGTAGGCGCACGACAGACCGGCGATTCCGGCTCCAACGACTGCAATCTTCACGCGGCGCTCCTTGCCTGCTGTCATAAAATCGCTGCGAGGCCCGTCATGGCGAAAGAGGGATGAGGGTGGTCGCCATGAAGTATGCCGTCAGTCTCGGCCGAGAGGCCGCGCAGCGCAACTTTTGCTGGAACCTGCGGTCAGGTATCGACGCAGCAGGCTACCTTGTTCATACGCACGGCAGTAGCGCACGGATTCATCGTGGGTTTCAGAAACTACAGTTTTTGCGCCAGGGCTTTCTCGATGTCCGCCACCAAGGCCTTGTCGTCGGGCGTGACCTGGCTGGCGTAGCTCTTCAGGACGCGGCCGTTACGATCGATCAGGTATTTGTGAAAATTCCATTCCGGTGACTTGCCGGTCGCCTTGATCAGGGCCGCGTGCAGCGCATTGGCATTTGAACCCTTGACCGATGTCTTGGAAAACATCGGGAACTTGACGCCGTAGGTGTTGAAGCAGAAGTCAGCGATTTCCTTGCTGCTGCCCGGCTCCTGCTTGCCGAAATCATTCGACGGGAAACCCAGCACCACCAGACCCTTGCCCTGGTATTTCGCATACAGGGCTTCGAGTCCTTCGTACTGCGTCGTGAAGCCGCAGTAACTCGCCGTGTTGACTACCAGCGTAACCTTGCCCGCGTACTGGCACAGGTCCTGCGGTGCGTCGTCCTGCAAGCGGTTGAAGCTCTGGTGCATCAGTGGCGAGCAGGATGCCGTCGAAGCGGCGGCCACGCTGCCGCCCTGCGCAGTCGTCGACGGTGCCGGTGTCTGTGCCTGTGCAAGTCCGACGATGCCTGCGCAGGTCATGCCGATGCCGGCCAGGAGGGTCAACGTTTTGTGGTGTGTCATGATGTAGACTCGTCGGTTATTATTTGAACCGGCTGGTTCATTGTTGAGTATTCTAGCTTAAAAGCGGATGTGCGCAATGGTTGGGCGCGTCGGCAATTTCAGCGTCGCCGCACTAGCAGCAACAGCAACGATAACATTGCAAAACACATACCCGCCTGAAAGGTTGCTGCCGCGCCTGCAAAGTCCCACAGCAGGCCTGCAATCAGGCTGGCGGCGAGCATCGTCAGGCCACTGCCGAGGTTGAAGACACCGTAGGCCGTGCCGCGCAGATCGGCTGGTGCGCAATCGGCAATCATCGCCGCCAGCAAGCCCTGCGTCGCCGCCAGATGCAGCCCCCAGCACACCAGTCCCGCCGCTACCCACAGAGGCTGCGCGCTGTGCGCCAGCAGCGCATCGGCGGCAATCAGCGGCACCACGCCCAGCGCCAGCAGGGTCGCGTGCGGCAGCCGGTCGGCCAGCGCACCGAGCGGATAGGCCGCCAGCGCATAGACCGCGTTCATCAGCACCAGCGCCAGGGGCAGATAGGCCAGACCGATCCCGCCCTGTTGCGCCCGCAGGACAAGGAAAGCTTCGGAAAACCGCGCCAGTGTCAGCAGGGCGCCGACGGCCACGATCCACCAGTAGGCGCGCGGCATCCGCGCCAGCGCGGCGCGCGATAACGGGAAAGGGCGCGCTAACGGGCGCGCCTCCGCCGGCGCCGCGCGCGCCGGTTCGCGGATGCCGAACACCAGCAGAGCGACGGCCAGCGCGCCCGGAATGACGGCGACCCAGAACACCGCGCGAAAATCGTTCGACCACAGCAGCATCAGTCCCATCGCCACCAGCGGCCCGGTAAAAGCGCCGACAGTATCGAGCGACTGGCGCAGCCCGAACGCTGCACCACGGATCGCCGCCGGGGTCACATCGGCGATCAAGGCGTCGCGCGGTGCGCCGCGAATGCCCTTGCCGATGCGGTCGAGAAAGCGGGCGGTAAAGATCCAGCCGATCGCCGGCGCCAGCGCGAACAGCGGCTTGGTGGCAGCGCCCATGGCATATCCCGTCACTGCCAGCCACTTGCGCTTGCCGACATGGTCACTCAGCACGCCCGAAAACACCTTGGCGATCAGCGCTGTCGCTTCCGCCACGCCTTCGATGACGCCGACCATGGTCGCGCTGGCGCCGAGCACGGTCACCATAAAAATCGGCAGCAGGCTATGGATCATCTCCGAGGAAATATCCATCAGCATGCTCACCAGGCCCAGAACCCAGACGGTGGGTGGAATCCGAAGTGGCGCAGCGGGCGTATATGGTTCCTGCATGTGGGGTTTCTTTGGCAAAGGACCACTGTAGCAAAAAACCAGCCGCCTGCGGCAATTGCCGGATCGTTGCAATGCATGGGGCACCACCGATGAAATGGGCGATTTGTTGGTAGAATCGAACATTGGGATGTTTTCCGAATCATGAAGGCGCTTATGTTGTATCCAGAATTGTTTAAATCGCTTGAGCAGGTACGCTGGAACATGGAGACCGATATTGCCTGGGACAGCTTCGAGGGGTCCAAACTGACCGACGAGCAGGCACAAACGATCCGCATGAATGCAATTACCGAGTGGTCGGCCTTGCCGGCGACCGAGATGTTTTTGCGGGACAACAAGGGCGACAGCGATTTCTCCGCATTCATGTCGGTCTGGTTTTTCGAAGAACAAAAACACTCGCTGGTGCTGATGGAATATCTGCGCCGCTTCCGGCCCGAACTGGTGCCGACCGAAGCGGAGCTGCACAACGTGCGCTTCGAGTTCGACCCGGCGCCACCCCTGGAGACGCTGATGATGCATTTCTGCGGCGAGATCCGGCTCAACCATTGGTACCGTTGCGCCTCCGAATGGCACACCGAACCCGTCATCAAGCAGATCTACAAGATCATCAGCCAGGACGAGGCGCGCCATGGCGGCGCCTACCTGCGCTACATGAAAAAAGCGCTGGGTGAAGCGGGCGACACCGCGCGCGCCGCGTTCGCCAAGATCGGCGTGCTGATGGCATCGGCCCGGCGTACCGAGAAACCGCTGCATCCTACCAACCTGCATGTCAATCAGGCGCTGTTTCCGAATGACACCGTGCAGTCGCGTCTGCCGGACCCGGACTGGCTCGAAGCCTGGCTCGACGGCCAAATCAAGTTCGATAGCGAATGGGAAAAGAAAGTCGTCGACCGCATCCTGCACAACATGTCGCTGCTGTTCGAGCGCACGTTCGTCACGGTGCAGGAGCTGAACCGCTACCGCAAGGAAATCGTCAACCGCATCGCACTGCAACCGGTATAAGGCGCACTGCGCCGACGGGAAAAAGCCGCATCGTTGCCATGACGCTGCGGCTTTTTCATTCACCGACGGCGTTACCGTTATCTTGTTTCATCTTGCGGTCATCCTCATTCCTGATCTGAACACGTCACGGACCACGCCATGCCAAGCTTCGAACAGAAAATTTGCGACCGTGCCGCTCTCCCCATGCGCCTGGCGCAGTTGTCGCCGCCGGTGGTGCTGACCAACGGGGTCTTCGACATCCTGCATCGCGGGCATGTGACCTACCTGGCGCAGGCCCGGGCGCTGGGCGCCTCGCTGGTGGTGGCAGTCAATACCGACGCATCGGTCAGGCGTCTGGGCAAGGGCGACGACCGGCCGATCAACGCCTGCGACGACCGCATGGCGGTGCTGGCGGCACTGGAGTCGGTGAGCCTGGTGGTGGCTTTCGACGAGGACACCGCGACCGCAGTGGTAGAGGCGGGCCGGCCGCACATTTACGCCAAGGGCGGCGATTACGTCATGACTGCCATTCCGGAAGGACAGGCGGTGCTGGCCTACGGCGGTCAGGCGATCGCCATTGATTTTCAACACGACCGTTCGACGACGCGCCTGCTCTCGCAGGTGCGTGCCAGCAGCGGCAACAAGGTGGATCAATCATGAGCACATTGATGCAGGATGCGCGCCACGCGCCGCTGGCCGAAGTCACGCGTGGCGAGGCAGTCGAGTCGCTCCACGCTGGCTCGGTAGCCGTAGTCGATACGAGCGGACGGGTACTGTACGCTGCCGGCGATCCGGAATGCCTGACCTTTACCCGCTCGACCATCAAGCCTTTCCAGGCAGCGCCGTTCATCGCCGCCGGCGGCGCCGCGCGATTCGGACTCGACGCGCGGGAAATCGCCTTGCTGTGCGCCAGCCACTCCGGCGAGCCGATGCATGTACAGGCGGTGCAATCGATTCTAGCCAAAGCAGGTTGCGAGGAACGGCAGCTCGGTTGCGGCTGCCACGTACCGATGCGCTACAGCCTGGAAGACCTGCCGCCGGCGGGCGCCGTCTTCACTCAGGTGCATCACAACTGCAGCGGCAAGCATGCCGGTTTTCTGGCTGCGTGCGTGCAGCATGGCTGGCCGAGCGCCGATTACCTCAATCCGGCCCATCCGTTGCAGTTGTCGGTGCGGCGCAGCGTCGCGCATTTCGCCGGGATGGCGGAAGCGGAGCTCACAATGGGGATCGACGGTTGCTCCGCGCCGAACTATGCGATGCCGCTGTCGCGTCTGGCACTGTCGTATGCGCGCCTGGCGCAGGGCGCGCCGGACGCGGTCTACGGCGAGGCGCTGGCCACCTTGCGCAGCGCCATGACCGCGCATCCGGAACTGGTATCGGGCACTGGCCGCACGGATGTCGCCTTCATGCAGACCGGCCCGGGCGACTGGGTCGCCAAGATCGGCGCCGAGGGCGTGCAGGTCATCGGCATCGGCTCGGCCGGACTCGGCATCGCGGTCAAGATCGCCGACGGCAGTGCGCGCGCACTGTGTACGGTGACGGTGTCCGTGCTGCAGCAGCTGGGCTTGCTGGCGGACCCGGCCGCTTCACCCCTGGCGCCGTGGCTGCGTCCGCAAACCCGCAACTACGCGGGGATCCGGACCGGGGAAGTACGCGCCGTGTTCGATCTGCACGAACCGGCCTGAGCAGCGCGCTGCTTTAGTGCGCCGGCATGCCGGGCATCGCGGCCGCGCCGTGCTGCGCCTGGTTCGGGGCGACGTGGATCGAGACTTCCAGTTTGCCGGCTTGTTCGAAGGTCATCGTCATCGGAAACTGCTCGCCGGCCTTGAGTGGTTGCTTCAGTCCGGTCAACATGATGTGGTAGCTGCTGTCAGCCGTCATCTGCACCTTGGTGGAAGGCGCTAGCGGCAGGCTGTCGAGCTCGCGCATCTTCATGGTCGTGCCCTGCATCGACATGGTGTGGATCGCCGCTCCGCTTGCCGCCGGTGTCGATACGCTCATGAGTCGATCGGCGCTGCTGCCTTCGTTTTCGACGGTCAGGTAGACGACCCCGGATTGCTGTCCAGGCAGCGTGGCCCGCGCCATCGGATGCATCACGTGCAGACTGCCGAGGCGTGCGTCGTGCGCGGTTGCCAGAGCCGGGCCGAGCAGGCCGGCGGCGCCGGCCAGTGCGACGAGCATTTTTTTCATGTATGTCATACTTTTATTCTCCGCCTGCAAAATTGTTCTGTCGCCACGCTTCGTAGACCACGATGGCGACTGTGTTGGAAAGATTGATGCTGCGATTGCCTTGTCGCATCGGCAACCGGATGCGCTGCGCGGGTGCGAATGATTCGCGCAACGCCGGTGACAGACCGCGGGTCTCGGCACCGAACACGAATACGTCGCCCGGGGCAAACGCGACGGTTGGGAACGGTGTCGAGCCATGGGTCGTCAGCGCAAACATGCGCTGCGGGTCGGGCGCCTGCGCCTGCAGGAACGCGTCCCAGCCGGCATGCACCTTCATGCTGGCGTAGTCATGATAATCGAGTCCGGCCCGACGCATTTTTGCATCGTCCAGGGCAAACCCGAGCGGCTCGATCAGATGCAACTGCGCTCCGGTATTGGCGCACAGCCGAATGATGTTGCCGGTGTTGGGTGGAATTTCGGGTTCGACCAGGACGACGTGGAACAAGCGGATACCTTTTAGGTTGGGCGGTTCGGGGTGCTGCTGCCCCGGCGTGTTACCCCGGCAGAGTACGGGCGAAGACCAGATTGGTCACGCGCGCCGCGCCGAAGCGCTTCAAGGTGGCGGCAATTTCATGCAGGGTGCTGCCGGTGGTCATGACGTCATCGACCACGCCGATGTGGCGCCCGCGCACCTGCGATACGAACGCCGGCGCCAGGGTGAACGCGCCGCGCAGGTTCTGACGCCGCTCCCCCGGCGACAGTTGGGCCTGCGCCGCCGTGTCGCGGGTCCGGATCAGCATGCGCGGCGCAAGCACCATGGCGCGTGACGCGGCCAGCGGCCGGGCAATTTCCAGTGCCTGGTTGAATCCGCGCTGTTGCAGGCGCAACGGACCCAGCGGCACGGCGATCAGGCAGTCCGGCAGTGCGGGCCTCGGTGCGCCACCGGCCCGGGTCGACAGCGACAGCATGATCGCCTCGTCGAGCAGACCGGCAAACAGCGGCGCCAGGGCGAGGCGGCCGCCGAATTTCAGTTCCAGTACCAGCTGGTCGGCCGGCGCGACATAATCGGTCGCCACGAAGGTGGCGTCGAAAGCCGGCGGCGTGCGCATGCACTGGCCGCATGGCGCATCGCCGGTCGTGGTGGAAGTGAGCGGCAGCGCGCAGCAGCGGCAACGTCGCCGCGCCCCGCCGAAGTGATGGGCGCGGCATTCCGGACAGAGCGCGAATTGTCCGGTCCGTCCGCACAGGGCGCAGGCGCCGGGCAAGCATCCACCGGCGCGCGCCAGCAACCGGCGCCACGACAATGTGGACGCCGGTGTAGTCTGGGCGGTAGTGGCGTCGCCGGGCTCGAGGTTACCCACATTGACTGACATGGAGCGAAAAAATCCCTAAACGTTTAAACTCGGGTGCATTATCGCATTTCCGCTTATTCATTTCGCCCGGCAGTACCGAGCAGCGGTGGACCAGCAGCATGCACTGCACAGTATTACCCGGCATCACTCCGCGTCATCTCGCATTACCCCGCTTCACCCCGTCGACTATTCCGCGCCGGGCATTGCAGTTGCAGCGAACGATTACCGTGCTACCACCCGCCGACACCGAAGATGGACCCATGAGCGCGCCGATCGACACGCGGCGCGTGCGCCGGCTGTTTGCCGACCCGACGCGGGTAGTGGAATCCGAATTCCTGCGTCGAGAAGTCGCCAGCCGCATGCATGAGCGTCTGGCCCTGGTCAGGCTGGCGCCGGAGCGCGTGCTCGATGCCGGTTGTGGTGTCGGCGCCGACCTGCCGGCCCTCCAGAAACATTATCCCGACGCCGAGATCCTCGCACTCGATGCAGTGCCAGCGATGTTGCAGGCTGCCCGCGACCGGCGCCATGCGGCTCTGTCGTCCATGAACCGCTTATTGTCCCAGTGGCTGCCAGTCCGCAAGTCGGCCGCCAGCGGTATCGACGCCGGCCTGGTGTGCGGCGATTTCGCGCGGACGCCCTTTGGTATCAATGCCGTCGACCTGGTCTGGTCGAATCTCGCGCTGCACTGGCATGCCCAACCCGACCGCGTCTTCGCCGAATGGCGCCGCATCCTGCGCGTCGACGGGCTCCTGATGTTTTCCTGCTTCGGTCCTGATACGTTCAAGGAATTACGCGGCGCACTGGCGGCTACCGATGCCTTCAGCGCGAACAGCCGGGTGCTGTCGTTCGTCGACATGCACGATTTCGGCGACATGCTGGTTGGCGCCGGTTTTTCCACGCCCGTCATGGACATGGAAACGATCACCGTGACTTATGAATCGGTGGAGCGACTGCTGGCCGACGTGCGTGCTTGGGGTGGCAACCCGCAAACGAACCGGCCGCGCGGCTTGATCGGCCGCGCCGCCTGGCAGCGCTTCAACGATGCGCTCGAGCGCCAGCGCAACGCCGATGACCGGATCGCGCTCACGTTCGAAGTCATCTACGGCCATGCGTTTCGGCCGGTGCCGCGCACCACCGCCGGAGGCGAGTCGATCGTGCGTCTCGACCTGCGCCGCAAATGATGAATCGACCGACCGCCGCCGCTACCCGGAGCGCACTCGCCGGATTGCATGAAGTATGCCAAAAAGACAATTTCGAGGCGGATGGCGAGCGGGATTTTCACAGCGTGCGGCAATCGGTTCAAGGGGCTTCCGCAGAGTGATTGCGCTTGATAACAAAACGGTATTCGACTTATACTTGCACGGTTTTGCACGACGCCGGCATGATTCAGATCATCAAGATCATTGCGAGGGGTGACGATGGCAGGCGAGCGTGAATGGACCTTGAAACGCAATTGCTCGATTTCGCCGCGCCAGTTGCTGCTCGCTTACTGTGCACTGTGCGGTGTATCGCTGGCCATTGCGTCTTTCTTTACCTGGCGCGGTGCGTGGTACGTACTGGCATTTGCCGTGATGGAAATGCTAGCTGTCGGAATTGCATTCCTCCTGTTTGCGCGGCATGCGACGGACCGGGAGGTTATTGCGCTGGATGGTGACTGGCTCCGGATCGAATTGATCGAGGCCGAACGGTCGCGCACCTTCAGGCTCGATCCTCGTGCCACCAGGATCGAGATACCGGCGGCGCACTACCGCCTGATCGCCGTCGAGCAGCACGGCACCCGCGTTGAAATCGGCCGCTTTCTGACCGCATTCAAGCGCCAGCAGTTTGCGCGGGAACTGCGCAGCGCCCTAGTGGGGTTGTAGTAATAAACGAAATACCGAATTCTTAATTGGGGTACTTGGGGAAATCATGAAATTTGCGCAGCGCATTCAATCCTTGATGCTCGGTGCGTCGCTCCTGGCGGCGGCACTGCCGGCAGCGGCGGTGTCCGACATGGTGGGTGGTCCGGCAATCCGGCAACTGAACTTTCAAACGCCGGTTACGCCGATTGCATCGCAGATCTATTCGCTGCACACGCTCATGCTGGTCATCTGTCTGGTGATCTTCGTGGCGGTGTTCGGCGTGATGTTCTATTCGATCCTCAAGCACCGCAAGTCGCTCGGACACAAATCGGCGACCTTCCACGAAAGCACCACCGTCGAGATCGCATGGACAATCATCCCGTTCTTGATCGTCATCGGCATGGCGCTGCCGGCCACCAAGACCGTGGTCGCCATGAAGGACACATCGAATGCCGACCTGACCATCAAGGCCACCGGCATGCAGTGGAAGTGGGGTTATGATTACCTCAAGGGTGAAGGCGAGGGAATTTCCTTCCTGTCGACCCTGTCGACGCCGCGCGACCAGATCAACGACACGACCAAGGCCAAGGGTGAGAACTACCTGGTCGAAGTCGACAATGAGATCTACGTACCGGTCAACAAGAAAATCCGCATCGTCACCACCGCCAATGACGTGATCCACGCTTTTGCAGTGCCGGCTTTCGGTATCAAGCAGGATGCGATTCCCGGTTTCGTTCGCGACACCTGGTTCAAGGTTGAAAAAATCGGCATCTATCGCGGTCAGTGTTCGGAATTGTGCGGCAAGGAGCACGCCTTCATGCCGATCGTGGTCAACGTCGTCAGCGCCGAGGATTACACCAAGTGGGTCGATGGCAAGAAAAAAGCAATGGCAGCGATGGCCGATGATCCGAACAAGGTCTGGACCGTCGACGAGCTGAAACAGCGCGGCGAAAAAGTCTATGGCGCGAACTGCGTTGCTTGCCACCAGGCGACCGGCAAGGGTGTGCCGGGCGCCTTCCCGGCACTCGACGGCGATCCGATCGTCAACGGTCCGCGTGATGCGCAGATCAACATTCTCCTGAACGGCAAGAATGCGATGCCGGCCTGGAAGACAGTATTGTCGGATACCGATATTGCGGCAGTCATTACCTATACCCGCAATGCCTGGTCCAACAAGGCAGTAGAGAATCTGGTACAACCGGCCGAAGTTCTGGCTGCGCGCAAGTAAATTGACGAATCGTCCAAGCGAATAATCGATATCAGGAGAGTCAGATGAGTACAACGGTAATCGACCACGGACATGGTCACGCAGGCGACGCGCACGGCCACGGCGACCACGACCACCATGATCAACCACACGGCTGGCGGCGCTGGCTGCTGGCAACCAACCACAAGGACATTGGCACACTGTATCTGTGGTTCTCGCTGGCGATGCTGCTGTCGGGCGGCGTCCTTGCGCTGCTGATTCGCGCCGAATTGTTCCAGCCTGGCCTGCAACTGTTCAAGCCCGAGTTCTTCAACCAGCTGACCACGATGCACGGCCTGATCATGGTCTTCGGCGCGATCATGCCGGCCTTCGTCGGCTTCGCCAACTGGATGATTCCTCTGCAGATCGGCGCTGCCGACATGGCGTTTGCGCGAATGAACAACTTCTCGTTCTGGCTGCTGCCGCCAGCGGCGATCCTGCTGATGTCGTCGTTCCTGGTTCCCGGCGGCGCCCCCGCCGGCGGCTGGACGATGTATGCGCCGCTGTCGACCCAGATGGGTATCGGCATGGACATGGCGATTTTCGCGATGCACATCATGGGCGCGTCGTCGATCATGGGTTCCATCAACATCATCACCACCATCCTGAACATGCGCGCCCCCGGCATGACCTTGATGAAGATGCCGATGTTCTGCTGGACCTGGCTGATCACCGCCTACCTGCTGATCGCCGTCATGCCAGTGCTGGCCGGCGCCATCACCATGACCCTGACCGACCGCCATTTCGGTACGTCCTTCTTCAATGCCGCCGGCGGCGGTGACCCTGTGATGTACCAGCATATTTTCTGGTTCTTCGGTCATCCGGAGGTCTACATCATGATTCTGCCGGCCTTCGGCATCATCTCGCACATCATTCCGGCCTTTGCCCGCAAGACCCTGTTCGGCTATGCGTCGATGGTCTATGCAACCTCGTCGATCGCGATCCTCTCCTTCATCGTGTGGGCGCACCACATGTTCACCACCGGCATGCCGGTGACCGGCCAGCTGTTCTTCATGTTCGCCACCATGCTGATCGCCGTGCCGACCGGCGTAAAGGTGTTCAACTGGATCGCCACGATGTGGCGCGGTTCTATGACGTTCGAGACACCGATGTTGTTCGCCATCGGCTTCATCTTTGTGTTCACGATGGGTGGCTTCACCGGCCTGATCCTGGCGGTCACGCCGATCGACATCGAATTGCAGGATACCTACTACGTCGTGGCCCACTTCCATTATGTTCTGGTCGCCGGATCGCTCTTCGCCATGTTTGCAGGTTTCTACTACTGGGGTCCGAAGTGGACCGGCTACATGTACAACGAGACACGCGGCAAGATCCATTTCTGGGCATCGCTGATCACGTTCAACGTCACCTTTTTCCCGATGCACTTTCTGGGCCTGGCGGGCATGCCACGTCGCTATGCTGATTACCCGGCGCAGTTCACCGACTTCAACATGCTGGCGTCGATCGGCGCGCTGGGGTTCGGTCTGTCGCAGGTGTACTTTCTGTTCGCCGTGATCATTCCATCGATCCGTGGCGGCGAAAAAGCGCTGGCCAAACCGTGGGAAGGCGCCGAGGGCCTGGAATGGACGGTTCCAAGTCCGGCGCCGTTCCATACTTTCGAAACACCACCGATGGTGAAATGACCGACTGGCGGCGCAGCCAATCCGTGCGCCGCCGCTTTCGCCTCAGTGTCGTACACATGAAGCATCCATGAATCAGCAGAAAAAACCGAACAACCTCAAGACCGCGCTGATCGTCGCATCGATCGGCGCCATGTTTTTCGTCGGCGTGATCGCCAGACGGCTGTGGTTCTGACGCAATGCCACTCGATCCGTTAGAAGCGAGCGGCACCGGCTCCGGTGCACGGCAGACGCAGCAATCGAACGGCCGCATGCTCGGCAAGCTGGTCGTGATCGCCGTGATGATGTTCGGGTTCGGTTACGCGCTGGTGCCGCTGTATAAGGAAATCTGCGAACTGACCGGCATCAACGTTCTCAGTTCGAAGGATGGGCTGACGGATGGCATCGGCAACACGCAGATCGACAAGTCACGCGTCATCACCGTCGAATTCGATGCCAACGCGCATGGACCGTGGCGGTTCCGCCCGACCGTATCGAGCCTGACAGTGCACCCGGGCGAAATGACCCAGGTGATCTTTGAGGTCGTCAATACGCAGAAGCGCACGGTGGATGCTCAGGCGATACCGAGCTACGCGCCACAACAGGCGGCAGCGTATTTCAAGAAAGTGGAGTGTTTCTGTTTTCGTCAACAGACCTTGTTGCCGAACGAAGCAAAGCAGATGCCGGTGGTATTTTTCATCGACCCGAAGTTGCCGCGGGATGTAACGACGATTACCTTGTCCTATACGTTCTTTGAAGTGGCGGCGCCAGCAAAAAAAGCGACCTGACGTAGGGACGACCGTGTTTCGAAGGTGTCAAAGATGAATGAGCAGCAACGACCGACCGATCGCAAGGCGTCTTTTGCGGCGACGATGAAAGCCGTGTTCTGGTCGTTCTTTGGAGTACGCAAGAAAAGTGATTACGAGCGGGATGCGGCGCAACTCAATCCGGTGCACGTGATCATTGCCGGTATCATCGGCGCCGCGCTGTTCATCGCGTTTCTGGTCACGATCGTGCGGCTGGTGGTGGCGAAGTAGCAGTCTGTTGAAGTGATTTACAACTATTTATTTGATATCTGTATCGGGAGATGAACATGAGTACGCCGCAAGCGAACGCCCCCTATTATTTTATTCCCGGCCCATCCCAATGGCCGATCCTGGCTGGCGCGTCCCTGTTGCTGACCATGGCTGGCGCGGCTGCGTGGGTCAACGGCATCCCCTGGGGAATGTACGCCAATCTGGCCGGCATCCTGGCGTTCGTCCTGGTGCTGTATCGCTGGTTCGGCGAGGCGATCGCGGAGTCCGAAGGTGGCCTCTACAGCAGCCGGATCGATCTCTCCTTCCGCTGGAGCATGAGCTGGTTCATCTTTTCGGAAATCATGTTCTTTGCCGGATTTTTTGGCGCGTTGTTCTATGCTCGCAGCATCACGCTGCCGTGGCTGGGCGACCTCGATCACAAGTTGCTGTGGCCTGATTTCGGCGCCGTCTGGGGTTCGGGCGGACCTGCCGGCACCGTCGAGACCTTCCGTACGATGGGTCCTTTCCCGATCCCGACGATTAACACCGCACTGCTGCTGACTTCCGGCGTGACGCTGACAATCGCGCATCATGCATTGCGCGCCGGTCATCGTGGGAAAACGGCCGTCTGGCTGGCCGCGACGATTCTGCTCGGCGCAGTCTTCATGGGCTTTCAGGCTTACGAGTATTCACATGCCTACAGCGAACTGAATCTGAAGCTGACGTCCGGCATCTACGGCTCGACCTTTTTCATGCTGACCGGTTTCCACGGCTTCCATGTCACGCTCGGCACGATCATGCTGTCGGTCGTGCTGTATCGCGTGCTCAAGGGCCACTTCACGCCGGAACATCATTTCGGTTTTGAAGGCGCGGCATGGTATTGGCACTTCGTTGACGTCGTGTGGCTGGGTCTGTACGTGGTGGTCTACTGGCTCTAACACGGTACGGAAGCTGACAAAAAAGCCGCACTTCGGTGCGGCTTTTTTTATAGGTGAAGCATTGATGGGACTCAGCGAATGCCGGTGGGCTGGATCCAGCCGAGTTGATTGGCGATGAGCAGCAAGATGAACAGCGTGATTGAAAAGCCGACCCGGAACGCGAGCGCCTTGACGGTACGGTTGCTTTTGCCTTTGTCCTTCATGAGAAAGACAAGTGCAGAAGCAAGGCTGCCGATGATCAGGATGAAAGCAATCGCGACAAGAATTCTCATGGATGCAGGGAAAATGAAATTGGCCGAAAATACGGTGAGCCCGAACGATTCCGATCATGCCGGGCAGCTTGCAACAGAACGAACCGAGACGATATTGTAATGCGATTCAATCCTGGCCTCCGATTCCGTTTTCGCCTGATCCCGTTCATCGCCACGTTGATCATCATGAGCATCGGCGCCGCGCTTGGGCAATGGCAATTGCGACGCGCCGACCTGAAACAGGCGATCGAAGTAAAATTGGGTCAGCGCGCTACGGCGCCTGCGATTGGTATTGACGATGTGGGCGCCGATCTGGAGAACGCCGAGTACCGCAGACTGCATCTGCGCGGCGAATTCCTGGCCGACTGGCCGCTCTACCTGGACAACCGGCCCTACCAGTCGCGTGCAGGATTGTATGTGTTGATGCCGTTGCGTCTCGCTGGCAGTGGCAAGGTGGTGATGGTCGAGCGCGGCTGGATCGCTCGCAATCCGGTCGACCGGGCCCGGGTTCCGCCGCTCGCGACCCCGACTGGTATCGTCATGGTCGAAGGGCAGGTACGGCGCTCGGCGGGACATGTGATGCAGCTCGGCGAGGCAGCGCAGTTGCAACCGCGTGCGATCGTGCAGAATCTCGACCTGAATGAATTCGCCCGAACCAGCCGTTTGCCGCTGCAACCGTTCCTGGTCGAACAGCTGGGCCAGGCGGACGACGGCTTGGTACGAGACTGGCCGAAGCCGTCGGTGGGCGTCGATCGCCATCTTGGGTATGCTTTTCAATGGTTTGCATTGGTTGCAATGGCAGCCGTTTTTTTTGTGGTGACAGGATTCAGAAGTGGAAAACCAGCAACCGAGTAAGAAAAAAACCGCCGGCCGATGGAAGCTCTTCGCCATCCTGGCGGTCTGCGCATCACCGCTGATCGGTTCCTACGTGGCGTATTACGTGATCAAGCCGGGCGGCCGCACTAACTACGGCGACATCCTTGATCCGCGCCGGTATCCGATGCCTGCGCTGCAGAGCACCTCGCTCGACGGCAAGCCCGTCGGGCTCGATGCCTACAAGGGCAAGTGGATCATGCTGCAGACCGATGGCGGCGCTTGCGACAAGCCTTGTCAGACCAAGCTGTTCGAAATGCGCCAGTTGCGCTTGACTCAGGGCAAGGAAATGGAGCGCGTCGAGCGCGTTTGGCTGATCACGGACCAAGCGCCACTCGATACCGTCCTGATAAAGGAATACGATGGCACAAGGATGTTGCGTGCGCGCCCCGAGGCTGTCCGGAAATGGCTGCCGGTCGAGATCGGTACGGCGGTTGCGGACCATCTGTACCTGATCGATCCGCGCGGTAACCTCATGATGCGGTTTCCCAAGGATGCCGATCCCAACAAGATCAAGAAAGACCTCGGCAAGCTGTTGCGCGCGTCGAGCATAGGATAAATCATCATGCAGCTTCCACATGTCCTTCAACTGGCCGCCCTCGGTTTGATGGTGGCGCTGCTGCCGCTGTCGCTGGTATGGGCCTCGACCGACGACAAGGTGCGCAAGCTCGCTGCGGTCACCCTGTTTCTGACCTTCGACCTGATCGTCTTCGGCGGCTTCACGCGGCTGACCGATTCCGGCCTGGGTTGTCCGGATTGGCCAGGATGCTACGGTCAGGCCAATCCGCTGCAGGCCCATGCCGATATCAGTGCGGCGCAAGCCGCCATGCCGAGCGGCCCGGTGACAGTGGTCAAGGCCTGGATCGAGATGATCCACCGCTACCTGGCGATGGCCGTAGGCGTACTGATCGTCTCGCTCATGGTACTGGCGTGGCGGCGCTGGTGGCGCGCACGCCGCACGCTAGTGGCACCGTCTGCCGTGACCGGCACCTCGCCATGGCTGCCGACTTTCCTGTTCGCTTTCGTCTGTCTGCAGGGCGCGTTCGGCGCCTGGACAGTGACGCTGAAGTTGCAACCGGTGATCGTGACGATCCATCTGCTTCTTGGCATGGGCTTGTTGGGTTTGCTGAGCTGGCTCTACGCGCAGCAGCACGGGCATCCGGTGCTCGAGGCCGGCAGCGGGGGACTACGTCTGCCAGCGCGCATCGCATTCGTTCTGCTGGTGCTGCAGATTGCGCTGGGTGGCTGGGTCAGCACCAATTACGCGACCCTGGCCTGTACCGATTTTCCGTTGTGCCACGGCGAGGTGATCCCGACCATGGATTTCAGCCACGGCTTCACGCTCTGGCGCAAGCTCGGCATGACCTCGGCAGGAGACTATCTGCCGTTTTCAGCACTGACGGCGATTCACTGGGTGCATCGTAATTTCGCTTTCGTCGTGATTGCGGCGGCGGTGTGGGCAGCGCGGCGCGCGTTGAAAGTGCCGGTCACGCGTACGCTCGGCTTTGCCTTGCTGGGCGCGGTCAGCCTGCAATTCTTCACTGGCGTAGCGACCATCTATCTGCAGTGGCCGCTGGCGCTGGCCGTCGCGCACAACGCCGGCGCAGCACTGCTCGTGCTGGTGTTGGTCATGTTAAACTACCGCGCTGGCATCGGCCGGTCGCAGTTCGTTTCGCGGCCGGATCGCGCTTCGTCGGGCCCGCTACGGCCCGCGCAATCTTTTTCCTGACTACGTGAACACTCTGACTTCGATCACGCCTCCCAACCGCATTGCCCAGTATTGGGCGCTGACCAAGCCGCGCGTCACGCAGCTGGCGGTCTTTTGCGCGGTGATCGGCATGTTTCTGGCGACCCCGGAGCTGCCGAACTGGAAAGTGGTGGTCGCGGCAACCGTCGGTATCTGGTTGTTGGCCGGCGCTGCCTTCGCGGTCAACTGCCTGGTCGAGCGGGAAATCGATTCCCGCATGGCGCGCACGGCACGGCGCCCCATGGCGCGCGGTGACATCACGGTGCCGCAGACACTGGTGTTCTCGGGTGTCATCGGCGGCGCCGGCATGTGGGTGCTGTTCACACTGGTCAATCCGCTGACCATGTGGCTGACGTTTGCGACCTTCGTCGGTTACGCCATCATCTACACCATCATCCTCAAGCCCGCCACGCCACAGAACATCGTCATCGGTGGCCTGGCAGGTGCCATGCCGCCGGCACTGGGCTGGGCGGCCATCGCCAACGACGTGCCGATGCAGGCGTGGATCCTGGTGCTGATCATCTTCGTCTGGACTCCGCCGCATTTTTGGGCGCTGGCGCTGTATCGCCGCGACGATTACGCGAAGTCGGGCTTGCCGATGCTGCCGATCACGCACGGCATGTCGTTCACGCAGTTCCATATCTGGCTTTATACGATCGCGTTGGTGGCGACGACGATGCTGCCGTTCGCAGTCGGCATGAGCGGTGTGATCTACCTGGGTGCCGCCGCAGTCCTCGACATGATTTTCCTGTGGTATGCGTGGCAGATCTACCGACATTACAGCGATCAGATCGCCCGCAAGACCTTTGCCTATTCGATCATTTATCTGTCGTTGCTGTTCGCAGCGCTGCTGGTCGACCATTACGTGACTCTCTGAGCGGCACGATGAACAGCCCTCGCTCGGTTGCATGCTGGATGCTGCGCACGATCGCTCTTCTCATGATGCTGAGCCTGGCGGCCTGTGGCGAGAAAGCCGTCTTCGTCAACAGCGACGTCACCGGGCTCGATTTCGCCAAGGATTTTGCGCTGACAGACCATACCGGCAAGCCGCGCACCCTGGCCGATTTCAAGGGCAAGGCTGTGCTGGTTTTCTTCGGTTACACCCAGTGTCCGGATGTCTGCCCGACGACCATGGCTGAAATGGCGACCGTGATGCAAAAGCTCGGTCCGCAGGCCGACCGCTTGCAGGTGTTGTTTGTGACCGTCGATCCCGAACGTGATACTCAGGCATTGCTGTCGCAATATGTCCCCGCCTTCGACAAGCGTTTTCTCGGATTGTACGGCGACGCTGCCGCGACCGCGAAGGTTGCCAAGGACTTCAAGGTGTTCTACCAAAAGGTGCCGGGCAAGGATCCGGGCAACTACACGATGGATCACACTGCGGGCAGCTATGTCTTCGACCCGCAAGGCCGGGTGAGATTGTTCGTGCGGCACGGGCAGGGTCCGGAGCCGATCGCGCACGACATCAGGATACTGCTGAATTAAAAAAAGCGCCTCGGTTCAGCTAGGCGCTTTTTTGTTGCAGGACGATGGTGCGGAGTCAGGCAAACGCGGCCAGCGTGCCCTTCATCTTCTTCAGCGCCACGGCTTCGATCTGCCGGATGCGTTCTGCCGAGACCCCGAACTCAGCCGCCAGTTCATGTAGCGTTGCGCCGGAACCGTCGTCGTTGGCAAGCCAACGGGCTTCGACGATGCGGCGCGAACGGTCGTCGAGCTTGCCTAGCGCGCTTCCCAGTCCCTCGCTTTGCAGACGGTCGAACTGCTGTGCTTCCAGAACCTTGGTCGGCTCGCTGCGTTCCGATGACAGATAAGCGATGGGCGCGAAGCGGTCGTCTTCGTCATCGGTCGAGGACTCGAGCGCAATGTCGCGCCCCGAGAGCCGGGTTTCCATCTCGATGACTTCCTCGCGCTTGACATTGAGTATCTTGGCCAGAGCGTCGACCTGCGTCGGGGTCATCGAATCCAGCCCGGTCTTGTGGCTACGCAGATTGAAGAACAGCTTGCGCTGCGCCTTGGTGGTCGCTACCTTGACCAAGCGCCAGTTCTTCAGGATGTACTCATGCATCTCGGCCTTGATCCAGTGCATGGCATACGATACCAACCGCACGCCCTGGTCCGGGTCGAAACGCTTGACCGCTTTCATCAGGCCGATGTTGCCTTCCTGGATCAGGTCGGCGTGCGGCAAGCCGTACCCGAGATAGCCGCGTGCGATCGAGACAACCAGGCGCAGGTGCGACAGCACCAGCGATTGCGCCGCAGCGAGATCGTTGTTGTCGCGCAGCTTGCGGGCGAACGACATCTCTTCCTCGTGCGTCAGCATCGGCAAGCGATTGACTGCGGAAATGTAAGCGTCTATGTTGCCCAGATTGCCCGAAAACCCGAGCGCCAGGGCGGCGTTTGCAGGGATGAGGGCAGATTGCGCGGCTGAATTGTTCATGCTTTCTCCTAACCTTCCTGAAGAAAATGCCGCCAGGGGAAGCCTTGGCAGCACGGAAACCATATATTAGCACTCTGGACAAACGAGTGCTAATGGCCGTTTTATACTGCGACGATAGGCTTCATGCTATCGAATGGTGTGCAGCCAATAGGGTTCGCGATCCCAACAAGTTCGACTGCGGCCGATTGCTGCTGGTCCGGCAGCAAACCATTGTGTGACGCCCTTCATGGAAGGGAATCATCCTAGCGGCAAAGGTTCAGGGCGTCTGTGCCCGGGGTCTCTTTGTCGGTCGATGCGTCAAATCGCGGTCCGTTCAATCGTCGGCGCGAGCGAAAAAACCTTGCTTCAACGGGTATAATACTAGCTCCGAATTTCGCTGCATCGACCCGGTCGCACACCTGCGACAAGTCCATGTTTGTAAAGCAATTTCCACGAATTTCCATTCTAGGACAGGCCCCAAATTCCCATATGGCAAAATTCCCTGTGCCGGGCGCCCTTGAAATCAAGATCGCCACGGTCGTTGCCGTCGCCGCAACGCTGCACGATGCCGACCCCGCCGCTCTCGACGCCGCCCTGGCCCACATGACCGCCGGCGACGCAGCGTTCTTCGATCGTGAATTCGCTGTGTTCGACGTCGCACCGCTTGTTTCCACGATGACAGGCCCGATCGACTGGGACGCGCTGATCACGCTATTCCGTCGCTACAGCCTCAATCCTGTCGCAGTGCGCAATGCGCCTCCCGCCATGCAGGCTGGGATTCTGGCCAGCGGGCTGTCGATCGACAACAGCCTCACGCGTCCGCACGCCGTCGATGTGCCGCCGCCGGCACCCCGGCCGGTGCCGGCGCCCGTATCCGCCGCAGCTGTCTCGCTATTTGCCCTGGTGATCGACGTGCCGGTGCGCGCCGGCCAGCGCATCTACGCACGCGGCACCGACCTGATCGTCACTGCCGCCGTCAACAATGGCGCCGAACTGATCGCAGATGGCAGCATTCATGTCTATGCGCCTTTGCGCGGCCGGGCTCTGGCTGGCGCCAGTGGTAATGCCGAGGCGCGCATCTTCGCCATGAGCATGGAGGCCGAGCTGGTCTCGATCGCCGGCGTCTACCGTACTTTCGACGATGGCTTCCCCGACGGCGTGGCGAATCAGTCGGTTCAGGTACGGCTGGCCGGCGACCGTCTCGACCTGGTTGCCCTGCACGCGGCTGCGCGCTAGCCGGCGTCATTACTTCAGCGCGACTACCTCAGCGTCACTTCCTCATCAACACCTTCAACCCTTCAGGAGTTTTTTGTGGCAAAAATCATCGTGGTAACGTCTGGCAAGGGCGGCGTCGGCAAGACGACTTCCAGCGCCAGTTTTGCGTCTGGTTTGGCGTTGCGTGGACACAAGACCGCGGTTCTCGATTTTGACGTTGGCCTGCGTAACCTGGATCTGATCATGGGTTGCGAGCGGCGTGTCGTGTACGACCTGATTAATGTGATCAACAAGGAAGCCACCCTGAGCCAGGCGCTGATCAAGGACAAGCACTGCGACAACCTGTTCGTGTTGCCGGCCTCGCAGACGCGCGACAAGGATGCGCTGTCGGAGGAGGGTGTCGAGCAGGTTCTCAAGGATCTCGACGCCATGGGATTCGAGTACATCATCTGCGACTCGCCCGCCGGTATCGAGCGCGGTGCCGTGATGGCGCTGACCTTCGCCGACGAAGCCGTGATCGTCACCAATCCGGAGGTCTCGTCGGTACGCGATTCCGACCGCATCCTGGGTATCATTCAGGCCAAGTCGCGCCGCGCCCAGAACGGTGGCGAACCGGTCAAGGAACATCTGCTGATCACGCGGTACGTGCCAAAGCGGGTCGAGGCAGGCGAGATGCTGTCCTACACCGATGTCCAGGAAATCCTGCGCATTCCGCTCATCGGCATCATTCCCGAATCGGAATCGGTGCTACATGCATCGAACCAGGGCAATCCTGCCATTCACATGACCGGCAGCGATGTCTCCGAAGCCTACCAGGACGTGGTCTCGCGCTTTCTTGGCGAAGAACTGCCGCTGCGCTTCACGACCTACGAAAAGCCGGGCCTGTTCCAGCGCATCTTCCGAGGCAAGTGAAATGGCGCTCCTATCCTTCCTGTTTGCCAACAAACCCAAAACGGCGACTGCAGCCAAAGAGCGGCTGCAGATCATCATCGCCCGCGAGCGGAACGGCCGCTCGGGGCCCGATTTCCTGCCAGCACTGCACAAGGAACTGATTGCGGTGATTTCGAAATACACCAACGTCAATCCCGAAGACATCAAGATTTCACTCGACCGCCAGGGCAACCTGGAAGTGCTCGACGTAAATGTGGTGTTGCCTGATATGGTCGCTGAAAAGCCGGTGTAAGAAACATCTCGGCGCCGCGCAAACGGCGCCGTTTCTTATTCCGGCTGGGCCAGGTGGCGCCGCACCGAGAGCGCCGAGCCTGTCAGTCCAAGCACGGTACTAGCGGCCAGCACCGCGAACGATCCGATTGGATCCAGAGGCAGCAAGCGGAACGGCGACGCATACAGGCGGGCGAATTCACCGATGGCCTGGTTCAAAGGTTGCAATGCCAGCGCGACGCCGGCCAGTGCGACCGCGCCTGCACACACGCCCAGCAGCGCACCGGTGTAATAGAACGGCCGATAGATGAAGCGGTCGGTGGCGCCCACCAGGCGCGCCACGCCGATTTCTTCGTGCTGGGTCATGACCTGCAGCCGGATGGTGTTGAAGGCCACGGCCACCACCACCACCGCTAGCGTGGCGACCAGCAGCATGAGGCCCACCCGCAAGACGTGCAGCATGGCTGCCAGACGCCGCACCCACGCCGAATCCACTTGTACCTGCTCGACGCCCGGCAACGCGGTCATTTGCGCCACGATCGGATCGAGCACGCCTGCCGCCGCCGTGGAGTCGAACGATTCGAGCGACACTACATAGGCGTCTGGCAGCGGATTGGCGCCCAGCGCATCGAGCGCCTCGGCAACACCATTTTTTTCCTGCAGTGAGCGCAATGCTGCTTCGCGGGCGACGAAGGTGACCTGACCCCGGCTGTGATTGGCCTGCAGGATGCCACGCAGAAGGGGAGCGAGGGCACTCGCCGCCGTGCGCGGCGTATCGACTGTCAGGAAGACGCTGATGGCCGGTTCGACCGCCAGATTCCGGGTCACCGGTTGCAGATTCTGCCCCAGGGTCACGCCGGCCACCGGCAGCGCCAACGCAATGGCAATCACCAGCAGGTTCAGGCAGAAGCTGCCCTTGGCGCGGCGCACGTGGGCCAGGGCATCGCGCAAGGCAGCACGATGCTGGCGCAGCCAGGCCCTCATGGCGTACCGCCGGCAGCCGGTCCTGTGGGCGCTGGCATCGATGCCAGTTGCCCGTGCTCGATTCTGATCACCCGAGCGGCGCGGTCCAGGATCTGTTCGTCATGGGTTGAAATCACGCAGGTCACGCCGGCGGCATGAAACGCCTTCAACGCATCGATGACGCGAGCGGCACTGACACGGTCGAGGTTCGCAGTCGGCTCGTCGGCCAGGATGATCTGCGGCCGGTTGACGATCGCACGCGCAATCGCAACCCGTTGCTGCTCGCCGCCCGACAGGCTCTGCGGCAGTGCCGTCATGCGCTCGGCCAGACCGACCTTCTCCAGGGCTGCGCGGGCGCGCCGTTCGGCGTCGCCATCGTTGGCGCCGCAGACGACCAGCGGCAACATCACGTTGGCCAGAACGGTACGGTCTGACAGCAGACGCTGCTGCTGGAAGATCAGACCCAGGCTGCGCCGCAGGTAAGGCAGGCCCGATGCGGCCAGCCGGCCGATGTCCTGGCCGTTGACCAGCACCGTGCCGCTGGTGGGGCGTTCGACCGCGGCGATCATCTTCAGCAGCGTCGATTTGCCGGCGCCGGAGGGGCCGGCTAGAAAGATCAGTTCGCCCTTCTCGATCGATAGCGTCAAGTCGGCCAGGGCCGTGACCTCGCTGCCGCGCGCGCCGTAGCGCTTGGCGACCTGCCGAAATTCAATGGCCGGCACGAAGCCTCCCCTCAGCCCAGCAGCGCATCGACGAATTCCTGTGCCACGAAGGGCTGCAGATCGTCGATCTGTTCGCCCACGCCGATGAAGTACACCGGCACCGGACGCGACTTGGCGATCGCCGCCAGCACGCCGCCCTTGGCGGTGCCGTCGA
This sequence comes from Herminiimonas sp., assembly GCA_014376645.1. Classification (GTDB taxonomy): domain Bacteria; phylum Pseudomonadota; class Gammaproteobacteria; order Burkholderiales; family Burkholderiaceae_D; genus JANXSS01. The sequence continues at coordinate 34,714 of JACMRD010000292.1, forward strand.
GTTTGGTGATCACCAGGCCGGTCAGGCCGAGCGCATCGTCGAACGCCCTCACCTGCGCCAGCGCATTCTGGCCGGTGTTGCCATCAATGATCAGGAGAATCTCGTGCGGCGCCGACGGCATCGCCTTGGCCATGACGCGCTTGATCTTCTTGAGCTCTTCCATCAGGTGCAGCTGGGTCGGCAGTCGGCCGGCAGTGTCGACCATCACGACATTGGTACCGCGTGCCGTTGCCGAATGCACCGCGTCGAATGCCACCGCCGCCGGATCACCCGACTCCTGGGCGATGACCGCGACATTGTTGCGTTCGCCCCAGATGGTCAGCTGCTCGCGGGCTGCGGCGCGGAAGGTGTCGCCGGCGGCGAGGAGCACGGATTGTCCGTTGGCTTGCAAGTGCATCGCCAGCTTGCCGATGGTGGTGGTCTTGCCGGCGCCGTTGACGCCAGCGACCATCATCACCAGCGGCTGGTGGCGGCCCAGCACCAGGGGCTTTTGCAACGGGCGCAGGAGATCGGCCAGGACGGTGCGCAACGCGGCCTTGACCTGGGCGGCCTCGGTCAGTTTCTCGTCCTTGACCTTGCGGCGCAGGGTGTCGAGCAGGAACTGGGTCGCATCGACGCCGGCATCGGCCATCAGTAGCGCCGACTCCAGTTCTTCATACAGGTCGTCGTCGATCCTGGCGCCGATGAACAGCGTGGTGAGGTTCGACGAGGTCTTGGCCAGGCCTACTTTCAGCCGCGTGATCCAACTGCGTTTCTTTTCTTCATTGACCGGAGCGGTGACAATCTCGCTGTCGCTCTCCGAATCCGGCTCGACAATCGGCGCGGGCGCGACGACGATTTGTGGAGAGGTCCGCAACACGGGTTGCAGCGGCGGTTGCAGCGCAGGTTGCTGCACACCGGGTGCGGGCGGCGCGGACACGGGCGCAGGGATAGCCGGCTCGGCTCGGGCTACAGGCACCGCGGGCGGTGGTACCGGTGTCGCCTGAGCCGGCACGGACAAGGGCGCTGCGGCAGCCGGCGAGAAGCGGCGCGGCAGCGAACTGGACGCGGCCGGACGCAGCGGATCGATACTTTGCGTGAGCGACGGCGACGGCGACGGCGACGGCGACGGCGCCGGAGGGAGAGCGGGAGCCGGTTCGGTGGCCGGCTGCGTCTCCTTGGGTTTCTTCTTGAAAAAGCTGAACATCGGACTCGGGTTGAAAAAAAGCTCGGTTTCGGGGTGCTGCGGCAGATGGCGGGTTGGTCGTGTCGCGTTGGCGTCTCGCCCGGCGTGACATCAGGTGGTGCGTGCCGCGCATCGGTATCACGCAGTCTATCGAGCCGACATGCGACATGGGTTCGCGGCTACAATCGCGACATTCTAACAGAGGGACCTGGGGAGATTGACGCAGTGCGGAACCGCTTTGCGACGCCCCAATCCGGATCGATGCCGCGGGTCCTACCCCTTCCGATCCTGGCCCTAATTTCCCAGTGACCGCCCCATGCAAAAGAAACCGAATCCCAAGTCCCGGCCACACCCGGTGCGCCCGGCACTGACTCACCAGATCCGGATCATCGGCGGCAAATGGAAGCGCACGCCGTTACCGGTGCTGGCCGCCGACGGTCTGCGCCCCACGCCGGACCGGGTGCGCGAAACCGTCTTCAACTGGTTGACCCACCTGCGTGACGGTCACTGGGACACCGTGCGTTGCCTCGATCTGTTCGCCGGCACCGGCGCGCTCGGTTTTGAAGCCGCCAGTCGCGGTGCCGCCAGGGTTTTGATGGTCGAAGAGAACACCGCCGCGACGCGCCAGCTGGAAGCCACCCGCGACAAACTGCAGGCGACCCAGATCGAGGTGGTGCGGGGCAATGCGCTGACGGTGACGCAAAACTTGATCACGCGCAGCGGCGAGGGTCAATTCGATCTGATTTTTCTCGATCCGCCGTATCATCAGGATTGGCTGGCAAAGATGCTGCCGACCTGCCGCCGCCTGCTCGCTAAAGACGGTGTCATCTATGTCGAAGCGGAAGCGGCGCTCATCGCAAGCGACGAAGCCGGTGCCGCCGCAGCGTCCCCTGCCTGGCTCGACGGTTGGGCAATTGTCCGCGCAGACCGGGCAGGCGTGGTGTTCTACCACTTGTTGCAATCCAGGATAACGCCTCTAGTTGAGGCATAATGCGTCTTCTTTTATTGGCAGCAGGCTGAGGAGCGACGATGGTCACAGCGATTTATCCAGGTACGTTCGACCCGCTCACACGCGGCCATGAAGACCTGGTGCGGCGGGCCTCGGGGTTGTTCGGCAAGCTGATCGTCGGTGTGGCTGACAGCAAGAACAAAAAACCGTTCTTTTCGCTCCAAGAGCGGCTCTCGATTGCCAACGAGGTGCTGGGTCATTATCCGAACGTGGAAGTGGAAAGTTTTTCGGGTCTGCTCAAGGACTTCGTGCGTCGCCATGATGCACGCGTAATCGTGCGCGGGCTGCGGGCGGTATCGGATTTCGAATACGAATTCCAGATGGCTGGCATGAATCGCTACCTGCTGCCGGATGTTGAAACCTTGTTCCTGACACCGTCGGACCAATATCAGTTTATATCCGGCACCATCGTTCGCGAGATCGCCATCCTCGGGGGCGACGTCTCGAAATTCGTGTTTCCATCTGTGGAAAAATGGCTGCAAGAAAAAATCGCTGCCTCCGCCCTGGAGTGAAGCGACGGCAATGCGGCGGTCGAAATGGCCGCCTGAAAGCGAGATATGGCATTACTGATCACCGATGACTGCATCAATTGCGACGTGTGCGAGCCCGAGTGCCCGAACGATGCAATTTACATGGGTGCGGAAATTTACGAGATCGACCCGCACAAGTGCACTGAGTGCGTCGGCCATTACAGCGAACCGCAGTGCCAGCAGGTGTGTCCGGTTGCCTGCATTCC
>JACMRD010000293.1 GCA_014376645.1 Herminiimonas sp.
CACCATGCCGTGCGAGACGAACGAGCCGCTGGCGATCGAGGCGCCGACATCGCGCACGTTGTGCACCACGTCCGCCAGCAAGCCCACCGCCTTGCGATCCAGCCCCAGTTCCTGATGCAGGTTCAGTACGCCCGCTTCCGATACCATCAGGTGCGTCTCGATGCCGGGCACGTCGCGCAGGACTTCGAGCAAGCGCACGCCATACACGGCGCCGGTGGCGCCGGTGATGGCGATGATCAGCCGGCGCGGCGCGCCGGCGCCCGGTGCTGACGGCGGCGTCAATTACGCTTTCAGCAGGGTCTGCAATTCGCCGGAGTCAAACATCTCGTTCATGATGTCGGAGCCGCCCACGAATTCACCCTTCACGTACAGTTGCGGTACGGTCGGCCAGTTCGAATAGTCCTTGATGCCCTGGCGAACCTGGGGGTCTTCCAGGACGTTGATCGTGACCAGGTCCTTGACGCCGCTCGACTTCAGCAATTGAATCGCGCGTCCGGAAAATCCGCACTGGGGAAATTGCGCGGTTCCCTTCATGAACAGCACCACTTCGTTGCCGGTGACGGTCTCTTTGATCCAGTTTTGTACGTCGCTCATGGTTACTTCTCCGTTGGGGTATTCGTCATTATAAGAAAAATGGCGCCATCTCACCTGTAGCACCTGCCATCAGGACTTCAACTTGGCGAAGGCTGCTGCCATGGCGCTGTTTTCAGGCGCTTTCTGGCTGGGCTGCTGCTGGTTGTCCTGGCGGTGCTGGTTCAGGCGGCGGCCGTCGTCGCGATCGGCTTTCTGCGGATGGGCAGCGCCGGGTACTGGCGCCGTGTCGGACAGGCGCATGGTCAGGGCAATGCGTTTGCGTTTTTCGTCGATCTCCAGCACCTTGACCTTGACCACTTGTCCCGCCTTGACCACCGTGTGGGGGTCCTTGATGAAGGTGTTTGACAGCGCCGAGATATGCACCAATCCGTCCTGGTGCACGCCGATGTCGACGAAGGCGCCGAACGCGGCCACGTTGGTCACCACACCTTCCAGAATCATGTCCGGACGCAGGTCGCTCAGTTTTTCGACACCTTCCTTGAATGTCGCCGTGGAAAATTCCGGGCGTGGATCGCGTCCCGGTTTTTCCAGCTCCTTGATGATGTCGACGATCGTCGGAATGCCGAACCGCGCGTCGGCGTAGCGCGCCGGATCGAGCGACTTCAACAGGGCGACGTCGCCGATGACGGCTTTCACGTCTTTCTTCAGGTCGGCCAGGATCTTTTCCACCAGGGGATAGGATTCGGGATGGACGGCCGAGGCGTCGAGCGGGTTGTCGCTGCCCATGACGCGCAGGAAACCGGCTGCCTGCTCGAAGGTCTTGTCGCCCAAGCGCGGCACGGCCCGCAGCGCCGCGCGCGAAGCGAAGGCGCCCTTGCTGTCGCGGTGCGTCACGATGCTCTGCGCGACCCCGCTCGAGAGGCCGGAGACCCGTGCCAGCAACGGCGCCGAGGCCGTGTTCACATCGACGCCGACCGCATTGACGCAATCCTCGACCACGGCGTCGAGCGAGCGCGCCAGCTGGGTTTGGCCGACGTCATGCTGGTACTGGCCGACACCGATCGATTTCGGGTCGATCTTGACCAGCTCGGCCAGCGGGTCTTGCAAGCGCCGCGCGATCGAGACCGCGCCCCGCAGCGATACGTCCATGTCCGGCAATTCGCGGGAAGCGAATTCCGACGCCGAATAGACCGAGGCCCCAGCCTCCGAAACGACGATCTTCTGGAGCTTCAAATCGGCACGCAGCTTGATCAGGTCCTGCGCCAGCTTGTCGGTTTCGCGCGATGCCGTGCCGTTACCGATCGCTATCAGTGAGACCCGGTGCTGCTGCGCCAGCTGTGCCAGCGCATGCAGGGAGCCGTCCCAGTCGTTCTTCGGTGCGTGCGGATAGATGGCGGTCGTGGCGACCACCTTGCCGGTTGCATCGACCACTGCGACCTTCACGCCGGTGCGCAGGCCGGGGTCGAGGCCCATGGTGGCGCGCGGGCCGGCCGGCGCCGCCAGCAGCAGGGCTTTCAGGTTCATGGCGAAGACGCCGATGGCATCGACTTCGGCGCGTTCGCGCAAGGCGCCCATCAACTCGGTTTCCAGGTGCATGAAGACTTTCACGCGCCAGCACCAGCGCACCGTATCGGCTAGCCACTTGTCGGCCGGCCGCCCTTGGTTGCGGACGCCGAAGCGAGCAGCGATGCGGCCCTCGCAGGGGTTATGCGGCGCATCCCATTTTGGCTTCTCGGCTTCGGTATCCAGGCGCAGGACCACGTCGAGCATTTCCTCGCGCCGGCCGCGCAGCACCGCCAGCGCCCGATGCGAAGGAATGGTGCCGATCGTCTCCGAATAATCGAAATAATCGGCGAACTTGGCGCCGGCATCTTCGCGTCCGGCGATGATGGTCGAGGTCACCACCCCGTGTTGGAGCAGATAGGTGCGCAGACCCTGCAGCAGGGTCGCATCTTCGGCAAAGCGCTCCATCAGGATCTGGCGCGCCCCATCCAGCGCGGCCTTGGCGTCGGCCACGCCCGGATTGTCGCCGGC
>JACMRD010000294.1 GCA_014376645.1 Herminiimonas sp.
AAGTATCCGGCGGCCGTGAGAAAAATTGATTTCATGAAAGTGATTCATTTCTGCAATTAAATTTTTTTGCGATACGATGAAGTTCGCCTCGGGCATGACGACCAGACACCATCGTCATGCTGCTGCGAACAGACTGGACAGGGGCCGGCGATGGATCTGTACGTGTACTACCGGGCGCAGCCCGCCGAGGCGGCCGGCGTTCAGGCACAGGTCGAATCGATGCAAGGTCTGTTGCGGGATCGTTGGGGCGTGCGCTGCGGCTTGAAGCAGCGGCCCCGCGTGAACCAAGAACGGGATACCTGGATGGAAATCTACCTCGCCGTACCGGCCGATTTTAAGGCGACGCTGGATGCAGCGGTCGCAGCCTCTCCACTGCGCCTGCTGATCGAAGGCGACCGTCACGTTGAATCTTTTCTGGAATGTTTGCCATGTGCCTGATCGTTTTCGCCTGGAATGTTATCCCCGGTCTGCCCCTGATTGCCGCCGGCAATCGCGACGAGTTCTACGATCGCCCTGCGGCGCCGGCCGGCTGGTGGGAAGATCACCCGCAGATCTATGCAGGTCGGGACCTGCGCGGCGGCGGCACCTGGCTCGGCGTGACCCGGGCCGGTCGTTTTGGCGCCCTGACCAATATCCGGGCGCCGGGCGAGCGGCGCGAGGATGCGCCCTCACGCGGCGCCTTGGTGGCCGCTTTCCTTTCAGGTACCGATTCGGCGCAGGAATACGCCGATCGTCTGCGCGACACCAACGATGATTTCAACGGCTTCAATCTGCTGATCGGCGATGGGGACAATCTGATCTGGTACTCAAACCGGGACCATGGCGACGAACGCAACGGGCAGCCGCTGGCGCCCGGTATCTACGGCCTCTCTAACGACAAGCTCGATTCACCCTGGCCAAAAGTAGTCCGCACCAAGGCGCAGTTCGCTAGCATGCTGTGCATGGGCGCGCCGGAAGAAGCGTATTTTGAAATGCTCTCGGATACGACCCGGGCTTCGGACTGCCGCTTGCCGCAAACCGGCGTAAGCCTCGACATGGAGCGACTGCTGTCATCGGTCTGCATCGAATCGGCTGAATACGGCACGCGCGTCTCGACAGTAGTCAAGCTGCTGGCGAATCAACCGGCGATCCTGCACGAGCGGCCGGTGCGTTGAGCCGACACGGTTGCCGCGTCATGACAGTTCCGGCATGACCTTTTCGAATTCCAGCAAGCAAGTGCGCCAGGCAGCCGTCACCGGCACGCCTTTGCGCACCTTCGTGTCGGCATACACATACACCAGCTCTCCGCTAATGAGGTGTGCCGGATCGTCGCCTGCAGCGCGATGGATCTCGACACAAAAACGCAATGATGAGCGGCCAATGGCGGCGCAGCGCACGCCGATTTCCAGCACGTCGTCAAACCGTGCCGGCGCCAGATACTCGATCGTAGCCTTGCGCGCGAACAGCTCACGACCGTCTGCCGCCTGCTCAAGGACATTCGGCAAACCGGTTGCACGCCAGTATTCCGTGAAGGCGACATCGAAATACGTCAGGTAATGGCCGTTGAAGACGATGGCCTGCATGTCGACCTCGGACCACCGTACCCGCAGGCTATGAAAAAAAGAAAAGTCGCCGCGCACGATGATGGGTTACTCCAAGGAAAGTGAATGTCGTCCATCGGCATGATATGCATGCCATCCGGTCGGTGACACACGACAACCGCCACGCCACTCCCGGAAACCTCGGCCGGCGCAAGAGAGTGTCATGAGGACCGACCGCTCAGCGTGGCATTGATCGGACTGCCATGTCAGCCTGCTGCCGATCCAGATGCGCACCGATCGCCTCGAACAGGGCGACGGCTGCCGCGGCAGCAGCGGGAAACTCGGCCGGCAGACAATGCATCTGTGCAGCGTCGAGGAACGCCCGCCAGCGATCCCGCACGGCATCTCCATAAATCAGGTAGAACCGCAGCGGCAGGTCATCGGGATGCGACTTGCGCAGGTGCCGCGCAATGAACTGGCCGCCAAGGGTCGCACCCTCCAGCGTGTACAAGGTGCCGAACAGCTCCCCGTGATTGCGAATGCGCCGGCCGGCCGCGGGCGGGGCGGTGGGCGGTCGTTGTAGCTCGGCCAGATCGGCGTCGAGCGCCGGCAGCTTGATGCGAGACGCGTAATCGAACAGTCCTGGATGCTGGCCGAGGTAGCGCAGGATCTCCGCTTCGGTCAGTGCGATCACGCCGCGCAGCGCGGCCAAGGCATTGCCATAATCGTCGTGCGAGACCCCGTCCTTGAGCAAGGCTGCCATCAGGGGATGATGATCCAGGACGTGATGCGGCACCTTCACCACCTCGCGCAGCCGCCGATGGAAAGCGGACGGCTCATCCCCCGGTATTGTGTCTGCTTCAATTTTTGCGGCGCGTGCCATCATGTTTATTCCAGCGGCGGCAGGAATCCGCGGATCAGGCGGTTGATGCGCTCGGGTTGCTCATGGATGACCCAATGGGTACCGTCGGCGATGCGCTGCACTTGCAGGTCGTCGACCACAGTTTCCAGCCCATCGAGCAGCGTCGGCGGCAGCGCCATGTCATTCTCGCCCCAGATGACCCGCGTTGGGACCGTTACCCGGAAATCGTCGGGGCGCAATTGCAGCTTCAGCGGCCCGGGATGGCCCGGTGCCGGTGGGTGCGCCGGCGTCGCTCGGTAGTAATTGACGCCGCCGCGCAGACCGCGTGCCCAGCATGCATGATAGCGATCCCGTGTTTCACCTTCGAACCAGCCCGCCGGCGGCTGTCCCATCGCGCTGAAGAATCCATCCATGCGTTTGAAGTCGTCTTCCGCCAGGGCCGTTTCCGACCCTTCCGCACGCAGCCAGTTCATGTAGGCGCTGGCAGCCTGTTGTCGCGGGTCTTCTGCCAGCGACTTCAGAAAAAGGTAAGGATGCGGCGCATTGATGATGATCAGACGCCGCAACATTTGCGGTAGTGCGATCGCCAGGTTCCAGGCAATCGCCCCGCCCCAGTCATGGGCAATCACTACACAGTGTTCATAGCCGAGGAACGTTACCAGGCGCTGCAGATCATCGATGATGTGACGCGCTTTATAAGACGCCAGATCCTCCGGCATGTCCGACAGGTTGAAGCCGCGCAGATCCGGCGCGACGGCAAAATAGTCGTCGCCGAATTCTGTCAGCTGGTCACGCCACTCGTACCAGAACTCTGGAAACCCATGCAAAAACAGCAGCAACGGTTTGCCCGGCGTACCCGCGCTCGCGTAATGCAGACGAATACCGTTGCCGAGGGTAACGAATTGCTGATCCTGAATCGTGGCGGCCATTGGCACGGACTCCCTGGTTGAACTACGGTCGATCCTGATCAGCCGCCGGACAATTTTGCGCGCAGCATGTCGCGAATGTGCGGCACGGCTGCATACGGATCGCCAGGGTTGCGGTGAGCGACGATTTCTTCCATGCGCTGCTGCACGTTCGACAGCGCATGTGGATGGGAATAGATGTAGAACTGGTCGCTGTCGATGGCGTCGAAGGTCATCTGCGCGACATCGGCCGCCGACACTTTCCCGGAGCTGACCGCTTTTTCTGACATGGCCTGGGCAGCGCGCTGGCTGGCCGTCGGTGCGACATCGCTGTTCTTGACTTCGTCGGGCCGGTTGCGGTGCGACTGGCTGATCCCGGTCGGCACGAAATATGGACACAGCACCGACGCGCTGATCGGTGCATCGACCAGTTTCAGATCCTGGTAAAGCGACTCCGACAGCGAGACCACCGCATGCTTGGAGACGTTGTAGATGCCCATCGTTGGCGCATTGAGCAACCCCGCCATCGAGGCCGTGTTGACGATGTGTCCCTGATAACCCGGCTCGGTCTTGGCGGTGGCCAGCATCAGTGGCGTGAAGATGCGCACGCCGTGGATCACGCCCCACAGGTTCACGCCCAGCACCCATTCCCAGTCGGCCTCGGTGTTTTCCCAGATCAGGCCGCCAGCGCCAACACCGGCATTGTTGAACAGGAGGTGGACGGCGCCAAAGCGCGCCATGGTGGCGTCGGCCAGTGCCTGGACCGCGTCGGCATGGCGTACGTCGCAACGCACTGCCAGGACGTCGGTACCACCCGCTTCGAGCGCTGCCTTGACTTCATCGAGTGCATCCTGCTGTACGTCGGCCAGTACCACTTTCATGCCGCGCGCGGCGGCGATGCTGGCGAATTCCCGGCCGAAGCCGCTGGCGCCGCCGGTGATGACGGCGACCTTGTCCTTGTATTGGTTCATGCTGCGTCCCCTGATTTTTTTAATTGAAATCCAAGCCGTGGAAAATGCACCACGACGGTTCCGGCGCGCGCATCCTCGCGCTCAATCGCAAATTCACTGGCCGTCGAAACCACCAACCGGCCTTCAACCGGGTCCAGGCCATAGTCGCCCGGCATTACCGTGACGACGTCGCCGAATGCAGCGCCGTGCAGGTCGAGGAAGTCCGCATGAGCGCCCGCATCGATGCCGGCAACGGGGGTCGATGCGCACGCCACGGCCAGCGCTTCTTCGCCGGTCATGGCGGCGGGTTGATCGTGGCCGAAGGCTGCCATGCGGTCCATCCAATGCATCAACCGTGGCACCGCATCGAAAATCCCGGCGACGGCCGATACCCGGCGCACGTACCACAGCCCGTGATATACCGAGAAATCGGCGATGGTCGCCTCTGCGCCTAGCAGGAACGCATGGCCGCCGGCGAGCATGTTGTCGATCCGGCGGATGAATTCATTCAATTGGGCCGTGGCTTCCGGCACCGCCAGCCGCGCCGCATCACCGCGCAGGGCCGCACGATCGGCGGCGAACGCCTGTAGCGCCTGGGGCGGCAGGTGGCCGAACATCGCCGCCATGCCGGCCGGCTGGAAGGCATATCCGATGGCCGACCAGAACAGCGACGAGTCAGCCCACTGCGCGATCGTGCGCGCCAGACCGTCCTGCGCCACTGGATACAATGTCGGCGCTGGCTTGATTCGCTCCAGCACGTCGGCAATCAGCGCCGTGTCGCAATAGATGTCCGCGCCGATCTGCAGCACCGGCGTGCGCCGGTAACCGCCGGTGAGCGCGACCAGATCCGGCTTGGGCATGATCACGGGAATCGTGACCGAGCGCCAGGAAAGTTGCTTGAAGCCGAAGATCAGCCGGACTTTTTCAGAGAACGGCGAGTTCGGGTAATGATGAAAGATCAGTTCGCTCATGAGCTGCTCCGGTGGTCGCTCGGTGAATGGCTGGTGGCTGATGTCCCCAATCAGACCAGTTTGACCAGTTGCTTGCCGAAGTTCCTGCCCTTGAGCAGACCGATGAATGCCTCCGGCGCGGCAGCCAGGCCATCGGCCACGGTTTCACGGAATTTCAGCTTGCCGGTCGCGACCAGTCCGCCCAGTTCCTTCAAGCCTTCAGGCCACAGTTCGATGTGCTCTGAGACGATGAAGCCGCGCATCGACAGGCGCATGGTCAGGAACTGGCGCATGTTGTTGATCACCATCGGCTCGCCATCGTAGCCGGAAATCAGGCCGCATAGCGCGATCCGTCCGAACGGATTCATGCGGGCGATGCAGGTGTCGAAAATCGTGCCGCCGACGTTCTCGAAAATACCGTCGATGCCGTCCGGCGTCGCTGCCTTCAGGTCGGCCGCCAGGTTGCCTGCCTTGTAATCGATGCAGGCATCGAAGCCGAGTTCATTTACGACGTAGGCACATTTCTCCGCACCGCCGGCGATACCGACCGCGCGGCAGCCGCGCAGCTTGGCCAACTGGCCGACGACGCTGCCGACCGCGCCGCTGGCAGCCGACACGACGACCGTTTCACCGGCCTTCGGCGCGATGATCTGGGTCAGTCCGTACCATGCGGTCATGCCGGGCATGCCGACCGAACCCAGGTAGGCCGACAGCGGAATGTGGGTGGCATCGACCTTGCGCAGCAGGGTGCCATCGCATACACCCATCTCGGCCCAGCCGAGCATGCCCACGACCTCGTCGCCGACCGCGTATTTCGGATGTTTCGATTCGGCCACGATGCCGACCGTGCCGCCGATCATGGTCTCGCCGATCGCTTGCGGCGCGGCGTAGCTCTTGGTGTCTTCCATGCGCATGCGCATGTACGGGTCGAGCGACAGAAAATGATTGCGTACCAGTACCTGACCCTCGGTCAAGGGTGCCACGGTAGCCGTCTCGAGGCGGAAGTTTTCCGGCACGACCACGCCTTGTGGACGGGAGGCCAGGACCAGCTTGTTGTAGGTTGTCATTGTGTGGACGTTTTCCAGATTGGTTTAGATGCGAGGACGGCCAGGCGCGCCTGCGCCGGCCATGCACTCATTGTGGCGACTGGTCCAGCATTCGGGCCGCGTCGAGCCGCTTGAGGTATTTGAACGTGCCCATTGCCTTGGCCACCAGCTTGTCCCCGTTCCGGAGTTCGGCTTCACAGAACACCATCGTGGTCGAGCGATGAAAAGCCTTGCCGGTGGCGATGATCCGGTTGCCGGCATGACCGCCGGGTTGCATGAAGCTGGTCTTCATCTCGACCGTGACGCCACCGCGCGCATCCGGGTCAAGCGAGCGGCCGGCCATCGACATGACGACATCGAGCAAGGTCATCGTGACGCCGCCGTGGGCCACGTTCCAGCTGTTGAGATGGCGCGGCTCCAGGGTCAGCGCGACGCGCGCCTCACCGTTGCTCATGCCAAGGAACTCTACACCCATATCATGCAGAAAGGGTATGTCGTTCGGGAACGGTTGTGGCGCCGATTCCGCCGTCAACAGGCTCATGGATCAGACCGCCGAGACGCCGCCGTCGACCGCCAGTATCTGGCCGGTGATGTGCTTGCCGGCGTCGGACGCAAATAGCAGCGCTGCGCCTTTCAGATCCTCGTCGTCGCCCAGGCGCTGCAGCGGTGCGTGCGAAGCGATTTCTTCCTTGCCCAGTTTTTCCAGCAGACCCTTGGTCATTTTCGACGGAAAAAATCCCGGCGCGATCGCATTGACCGTGATGCCGTGACGGCCCCACTCGCCGGCCAGCGTGCGGGTGAAGTTGACGACCGCACCCTTGGAGGTGTTGTAGGCGATGGTTTGCATCGTGCCCGGACCGTTGCCGAACAGGCCAGCGATCGAGGCGACGTTGACGATGCGGCCGTACTGGCGCGGGATCATGCAGGTCTTGCCGACCGCCTGCGACAGCAGGAAGATGCTACGGATGTTCAGGTTCATGACCTTGTCCCAGGCCTCGACCGGATGGTCTTCGGCGGGAGCGCCCCAGCTGGCGCCGGCGTTGTTGACCAGGATATCGATATGACCAAGACGCTTCATGGCTTCATCGACCA
>JACMRD010000295.1 GCA_014376645.1 Herminiimonas sp.
CGATTTTGACGCACCGCTTTCTGCATGTGGGAGCTGGACTCGATCAAATAAAAATGTACGCGCTACTACCCGAAGGTGTTTTTTGTAACGCACTTGCTTGATCAAACTTTTTAAAAATGGATTGAGCCATGGCCGGAACTTTGCATCTGCTGCTCGACGACTTGCGAAAACCAAGCAGTTTTCACTGTAAGTTTGTATCAGTTGTACCAGCTACCGCAGGCTATGCGGAAAGTTACGCCTGTCAGCACAAACGCGGACATGAGTGTCACAGTAAGGCCGCTCAGGGCAGGAACCAAGCCGTGCACTTTTGTGCACAATTTGGATAGCAGGGCAGTGATCGTCTCGGCGACGGAAGTCTATGTCAGCAGCGCTTCGATCTGGGAGGCTGCGATCAAGGTCGGAATCGGAAAGCTGGATGTCGACCTCGATGAGCTGGCTGCAGAAATCAAGCGTAGCGGATTCAAGGAACTGCCGATCACAGCGCGCCATGCCGCAATGGTCAAAAACTTACCCGAGGTTCACCGCGATCCGTTCGATCGCATTCTGGTTGCTCAGGCGCTGGCAGAGCCGCTTCGATTCGTGACCTGTGTCGGGATACTGAAAGGCTATCCGGCGCTGGCTGATGTGATCTGAGTACCGGCCGCCGTTTGCTTTCAGCCGAACCTTCAGGCGATGAAGTCCTCGATCGCCTGCATGAACTGCTGCGGCGCCTGCAACTGCGGCACGTGGGCGCAGCCGTCGAGGATGTGCAAGCGCGCATCCGGCAGGCCAGCGGCGAGTTCCTGCGCCATCGGTGGCGGCGTGGCTTCGTCGTGTTCGCCCACCAGCACCAGCACCGGAACGGTGACGGATGCCAACTGCGCGCGCACGTCCAGCACCGCCAGCGCGGCACAGGCATTGTGGAAGGTCTGCGGATCGACTGCGATGAACTTCGCGCGTCGCTCCTCGATCAGTTCCGGATGGGCTGCCTGGAAGTCGGGCGCGAACAGACGTCGCATTGCGACATCCGAAATCCCCGCCAGACCCTTGGCCGCCGCACCTGCCGACATGCCACGGAATGCCGTCCGTCCCGGTTCCGAAAACGCCGCGCCGCAATCGGCCAGCACCAGCCGTCCTGCAATGCCTGGATGCCGGATCGCCGTCATCAACGCGACGAATCCGCCGTAGCCGTTGCCCAGCAAAATCGGTGCCTGTGGCAGCTGCATCGCCTTGATCGCGCCACCGACGCGATCGGCCACGTCTTCCAGCGTGCCCTCGACCCGCTCGGATACGCCGAAGCCGGGCAGGTTCAGCACGATCACGTGGTGGGTCTTGAGCAGTGCCGGCGTGATGCGCTCAAAACTCGAGGCATCCGCCAGCAGCGAGTGGAACAGTACGATCGGCTTGCCGGAGCCGCCCGTCGTGATGCTTACCGGATGGCCGTCAACCGTGATGGTCGAAGGCGCCAGGCCGCTGTGCGCGAGTGCGGGGTTGGTAGTCATGTCATTCATTTTCAAGCCTTCTTTAAACGCAGCGCCGATTGCCGCTCTTCTTCCATCTGTTCCAGACTGCGCCCACCGGACTCGACGCCGAATGCCAGCACCACCACGATCAGCGTCATCAGCAAGCCGATCATCAGGGTCAGCACGCCGCGGATGCCGTAGTTCGTGAACAGGAACACCACCAGGAACGGCGTGGCGATGGTCGCACCGCGGCCGACAGTATTACAGATGCCGGAGGCGCGCAGACGCACTTCGGTCGGAAACAGCTCCGGAATGTAGATCCCGAACAGCAGCGCCACCAGCACGTAGATCGGCACCGTCAGTCCGAAGCCGATCACCGGCAACAGTACGGGATTGCTGACGAACGGATAGATGAAACCGAACACGATCGCGGCCAGTGAGGCGATCGCGATGGTCGGCTTGCGGCCCCATTTGTCGGCAGTCAGGGCGCCGATGGCGGCGCCGATCGGCGCGCCGATGGCCATGAGCATCGAGTACTTGAACGAGGTCGCCACCGTCAGGCCCTGCTTGACGAAAAATGTGGGTAGCCACGTGATGAAGCCGTACAGCAGGGTGTTGATGACCACCAGCGCGACGCAGCCGACCAGCATGCGCGGCAGCAGGGCAGGGCTGAGCAGGGTCGAGAGACTACGCGACGGTGCAACGGCGAGCGGCGGCGCCGGCGGCGGCAGCGGTTGGCCGCCCGAGGCTTCGGCTTCGATCTTCTGCATCAAAGCCTCGGCTTCGTCGGTGCGGCCGACGGACTCCAGCCAGCGCGGCGACTCCGGCAGCGACTTGCGCATCCACCAGACGATGATGGCGCCGACGCCGCCGATGATGAACATGGCGCGCCAGCTGAATGCGGGAATGACGTAGGTGCCGATGAGCGCTGCGACCGGCAGGCCGGTGACGACGAACACCGCCATGCCGCCGAGCCACTTGCCGCGCACCTTGGCCGGCACGAATTCGGTCAGGGTCGAATAACCGACCACGTTTTCGGCGCCCAGGCCGATGCCCATGATCAGGCGCAAGAGGATCAGCACCGTCATGTTGGGTGCGAACGCGGCCATGATCGAAGCGCCGCCGAACAGCAGCAGGTTGAATTGATAGGTAAAGCGCCGGCCCATCTTGTCACCCAGGAAGCCGGTCATGAACGAGCCGATCATCATGCCGACGAAAGTCGCCGAGACGAACAAGGCGTTTTGCGGCAGGGTCGAAAACCCGCTGTGCAGGGTCGAGCCGAGCACCGTGGCCGCGATGTAGATATCGAAGCCGTCGAAGAACATGCCGATGCCGATCAACATCATGATGCGGCGGTGGAAGGATGAAATCGGCAGCCGGTCGAGCCGGCCCCCGGTGTTGACGATGGTGCGCATGATGTGGTCTCCATTTTTTCTGGTGCAATTTTGATTGCAACGCGCGCGCTCGACCGCGGTGACGATCCGGCGCACTTATGGGTGCTGCTGGTCTTGCTGGTGCTGCGGCTACTGTCGATACTGAGTCGATCGAAATGAATCAGTTCAGGCGCGGCTGGCTGGCGGTGTCCTTGTACCAGTCGAACGGGCTGTCATCCAGACGCACCATGACGCTCTTGGTCTCGAAATGCTGGTCGAACGATTCAGTGCCGCATTCGCGGCCGATGCCGGAATCCTTGACGCCGCCCCATGGCGAAGCCGGATCGAGCCGGTGATGGTCGTTGATCCAGACGATACCGCATTTCAGACGGGCGGCAACGCGGTGGGCGCGGGTGATGTTGTCGGTGCGGATGGCGCCGGCCAGGCCGAACGGCGAATCGTTGGCCAGCGCGATCGCTTCTTCCTCGGTCGAGAATCTGGTCACGGAGACGAATGGGCCGAAGACTTCTTCCTGGAAGATGCGCATGTCCGAGGTGACGTCGGCGAACACCGTCGGCTCCACGAAAAACCCGTTCTGCAGCGTCGCATCCGGCGGCACCCGGCCACCGGCAACCAGGCGCGCACCGTCTTCTTCCAGACCGATGCGGATGTAGTCGAGCACCCGTTTCTGCTGGCGTGCCGAGACCACCGGTCCCATTTGCACGGCCGGATCGATCGGATTGCCGATGCGGATCGACTTGGCTTTGGCGGCGAGCTTTTCGACGAACTGGTCGTAGATTTTTTCCTGCACGATTTGGCGGCTGCCGCAGATGCAGGTCTGGCCGGCGCCGATGAAGGCGCCGAAGGCCGCCAGGTTGACCGCCTGATCGACGCTGAAGTCATCGAACACCAGCACCGGAGTCTTGCCGCCCAGTTCCAGTGTCTGGTGCGCAAAATTGTTGCCTGCCAGCGCGCCGGTGATGCGGCCGGCTTCGGTGCCGCCGGTCAGGACCCATTTCGCCAGGCCCGGATGCTCCGCCAAGGCGCGTCCGGTGGTCGGCCCAAGTCCGGTGATGACATTGAAGACGCCCGGCGGCAGACCGGCCTCGACGAACAGGGCGGCCAGGCGCAGGGTGGTCAGCGGTGTGTATTCGGAAGGCTTGACCACTGTGGTGCAGCCGGATGCGAGGGTCGGCGCCAGGCTCTTCATCATGATCATCAGCGGATGATTGAACGGGGTCGAATTGCCGACCACGCCCAAGGGCGTACGCAGGGTGTAGTTCAAATAATTGCCGTCGACCGGAATCACCGAATCGCGGCGGGCGATCGCCAGTCCAGCGTTATAGCGCAGGAAGTCCGGCAGGCGCGAGACCTGGGCCCGGGTTTCGTTCAGGGAGCGGCCGTTGTTGAGTGTTTCGAGATGATAGATCTCTTCGAGGTTGGCTTCGAAGACATCGGCCAGCTTGTTGACCAGCTTGGCGCGGGTGCGGTTGGACATGCCCGCCCAGTCGCTGCGTTCGAAGGCGGCACCGGCGCTGCGCACGGCGCGGTCGACATCGGCATCGCTGGCATGGCCGATGCGGGCCAGCAACTCAGCAGTGGCCGGATTGATCACGTCGAGGAGTTCGGGATGGCTGGCAGGTACTTCGTGGCCATCGATGAACAGGCCATGGGTGACGACCTCGGACTTGACTGCAGATGCATTGCTGAACATGTGGTTTCCTGTAAAGGTAAAAACTAGCTGGCCACGACCATGCGTGAAATGGCCTGGTTGACGCGTTTGGCAGCAGCGGCGATGTGTTGTTCGGCCAGACGTTCGGCGCGCTTGACCTTGCGTTCCTGGAGGGCGTCGATGATGTGGCAGTGCTCCTCCACCAGCGATGCCGGATTGCCTTTCTTGACGTTGCTCAGGCTGACCAGCACCGCCCGTTCCATCTGGTCGATCAGGTCGCCCAACTGGTCGCGCATGCGAATGTTGGTCGCCAGCTCGGCCAGCGAGCGGTGGAAGGCGCGGTTGTAGGCAACGAAGCCGCCGCCATTCCAGTCATCGGCATTGAAACGACGGTATTGGTCGAGGGTGGCCAGCTGCTCGCCGCTGGCCTGCCGCACGATGCGCTCCATGCAGGCGCGCTCGAGTGCGGCGCGCAGATGGAACATGTCCTGAACATCCGATACCGAGATCGGCGCGACCCGGTATCCCTGACGCGGTGTGCTGATGACGAGACCCTCGCGCTCCAGGCGCATCAGGGCGTCGCGTACCGGAGACTTGCTCACGGCGAAGCGCGTCGCCAGTTCGGCCTCGCGAATTTCAGACCCCGGCGCGAGCGTGCAATGCAGGATTTCGGCGCGGAGCTGGTCGTAGACTGATTCGCGCAGCAAGCGCGTGCCACCTTGCTGGATCGGAACAATATTTGTTGGCATGGGTCGATGTGAAGTACCAGTGGTCTAAGATTTGATCTTATCTGATATTTCACGATAGTGATGTGCTGGCAGAAAAAAGTATTTAAAACCGTTTAAAAACAATAAGTTAAATAAGTAATAAGATATAAATTGGTCAGAAATGAAGAACAAAATTTAATTCTGATACATCAAAAAACAAAAATAATTAGCTATCAACATAACATGAAAAAAAGAAATATATTTACCGTCTGCACTCGGGCAGAGGGTGCGGCGATTCAGCCGCCCGTACACTTGCCATCGCGCTTGTTGCATGCGCGTTGCGCGGCTTTTCGGACCGCTGATGACTGTGCTGACTCTTGTTCGCGCACTTGCGCCATGCGCGTCGTGCAGTTGCCCTCGATCGTGCCGCACAAGTCAGCGTCGGCAATGTGCAGACTCTCCTGCAAATGCCGGAAGCGCGGCAGATAACGCTGTGCAGCTGCGTCGGCGCCCGGCAGTGCGATGCGCGCCGAATTGTTCGCTCCGACCCAACCGAAATACAGGATACCGAGCCGGCGGCGTTCTGCCGGCGCAGCGCGGGTCTTCACCTCAGCCACCAACGTGTCGATGCACGCGGTGTATTCGTCGGCGTCTTCATGCATGAATTCATGGCAGCGCTTGCGCGCCTCGGCAGCCGCCTTAGCGACAACTGAAATGGCGGTTGTCGTTCCGTGCGCTGCCGGCGCGGCGATGACAGGACCGGTGCTCGCGAGTAGCGCCAGGATGGTGAGGGAGTGCAGCAGATTCATGGCAGGTCGACTTGTCTTTGCAGGATGGACGACGACGAGCATAACGGGAATTTGTGTCATGCCAATGTCATCGGAGCTCCCTACACTGCGGGCATTCATCCCTGCCACTTCATCTACGGAAAACCCATGCAAAAGCAATCCAGAGTCGTACCGAAACTGATGATCGCCGGCGTGATGGCGAGTGCTGTTGCATTCGCCATCGTCGCTTGCGGAGGCGACACGCAGTTTCAACCACCGGTGCTGGTGTCCTTGATCGGCCTGAACGATTTTCACGGCAATATCCAGCCGCCGTCCGGCAGCGTGGTCGTCGCCGACCCTGCCAATCCGGCCGGCACCAAGGTCTCCGCCGGCGGCGCGGCCTACCTCGCTACGCTGATCAACAGCCTCAAGGCGCAAAACCCGGGTAACACGCTGGTGGTCGCCGCCGGTGACATGATCGGTGCGTCGCCGCTGGCGTCGGGCCTGTTCCATGACGAGCCTGCGGTCGATGCGCTGGGTCTGATGGGCCTGGACGTGTCCTCGGTCGGCAACCATGAATTCGACAAGGGCCGGGATGAGCTGCTGCGCATCCAGAACGGTGGCTGCTATCCGAAATCAGCCGATGGCACCCGCGGTGTGATCGGTGTCGATACCTGCATGAACAACGGCACCTATGCCGGTGCGCGCTTCCAATACCTGGCGGCCAATGTCATCGATCAGAAGACCGGTGCCACGCTGTTCCCGGCGACCAGCGTCAAGACCGTTGGCGGTGTCAAGGTGGGCTTCATCGGCTTGACCCTGAAGGACACGCCGGCCGTCGTCACACCTGCCGGCGTGGCCGGTCTGCAATTTACCGACGAGGTCGATACCGTCAACAAGCTGGTCCCCGGCCTGAAGGCGCAGGGTGTCTCGGCGATCGTGGTCCTGATTCACCAGGGCGGCGCGACCACCGCCTCGAGCGTCAATGACAAGACCTGCCCGGGATTTGCCGGCGACATCATCGGCATCGCCGACAAGCTCGATCCGGCAATCGATGTGATCGTCAGTGGCCACACGCATCAGGAATACATCTGTTCTCGACCGGACGGCAAGCTCATCACGCAGACCGGATTCTATGGCCGTCTGGCCACCAAGATCGACCTGACCATTGATCCGAACACACAGAAAGTCACGAAGAAAACCGCCAACAACATCGTCGCCATCAACGACGTCGGCGTCAAGGATGCCACCGGCGCACTGATCCCGTTGCCCGCAGGCTTGACGGCACAGGCCAAGAATGCAACGCTCGACGGGCTGGTTCAACGTTACGTCACGCTGACCGCACCGATCACCGGCATCGTCGTGGGCAACATCACCGGCTTCCTCACGCGCGCTGCCAATGCTGCCGGCGAGAGCACGCTGGGCGACGTGATCGCCGATGCTTTCCTGGCCGGCTCGTCCGATCCGTCATATGGTCCGAAGCCTGCGGTCATCGCCTTCACCAATCCGGGCGGTATCCGCGCCGATCTCGCCACGACGCTGCAGGTCACGTTCGGCCAGCTTTATAATGTCCAGCCTTTCGGTAACAACCTGACGACAATGGATGTGACCGGCAGCCAGCTGCTGCGCTTGCTCGAACAGCAATGGGAAAGCCCGCAGCCGGCAGGTGGCCGCATCCTTCCGGTATCGAAAGGCTTCAGCTACAGCTGGGACAACAGCAAGCCTGCAGGCGCCGCACCCAAGACGGGCAATCGTGTCGTCGCCGGTTCGATGATGCTCAACGGCGTGGCCATCGATGCTGCCAAGACGTACCGCATTACCGTGAATAGTTTCATGGCCTCGGGCGGCGATAATTTCACGGTACTGACAGGCGGCACCAACGTGCAGCAGGGCGCACTGGACATCGACGCAGTCAGTGCCTATTTCAAGGCGCAGGGTAACCTGAGCCTTCCAACCACTAACCGGATCACCCGACTCAATTGAACCAGCTCCCGATTTCCATGATCAGTATCGCGCCGTACGCCAGCACCGATCGGCTGGTCATCTTTGATGCCGACGGCACGACCATCGATGCTTTCGGCGCAATTGACCTGACCTTCGCGCGGCATGGCATGGAAATCGGGGATCTGGAGAGTTTCCAGAAGCGGCGGCGCCTGTTCAAGTATTTGGGCGGTATCCGCGACTTTCCAATGAATCTGAGAAAGCAGTTCGGTGCGCAAAGTCGCAAGAAGCTGCTGGCGACCCTGACCGAAGTCTATCGGGAGGAAGCCTGCCTGTATCCGGGCATCGCCGAACTCTTCACCACGCTGATGGGCACGCCCGGCGTGCGCATCGGGCTGGTCACGCGCAACATCACCAACGATGCCGAAGAGACGCTCAAGCGGCTTTTCGCGCGCCATGACGTGGATCTGGATGCGCTCGATTTCGTGACCAGGATTCCGGTCAAGGAAAGCAAGGCCGGTCATTTCCGCCGCATGCGCGAACACTTTGACATCAATCCTGCACGGACCTATGTGTGCGGCGACGAGCATCACGACTATGCGGCAGCCATCGCCTGCGGCGTGCAGCCGTTCATCGTCTCCTACGGCTTCGAAGACCACGACCGGCTGGTCGACAAGTTCGGCATCCCGTCGGACATCATCTCGCGCGATCCCTTGCAACTGTCCGCAAGGGTGCGCCACGCGTTGCTGGCGACGGTTTCAGGCTGAAGTCGTGGTCTGGTAGAACGACGCCGGTTGCGTTTGCATCAGAACGCGATGAACGGCCCCACGCCACCCGGCGTCGAGCGGCCTTCGATCGCGGTATAGACGCTGCGGCCCAGGTAGAACCCAATGCCGAGATCCACCGTCGTGTTGTCGAACCCGGCGCCACCAAGAGTGGGCAGGACCGTGAAGGTAGGATACTGGCTGAACAGACTGTCAGCGTTGGTGATGTTGAAATTGAAGAGACTGTTCGCGCCGTTCTTGCCTTGAATGAGAACGCTGAGCGCCTGCGGTGAAGCCGGGCAGAAGAAGCCGGAGGTGCACAGCGGTGTCGAGGGCGATGGATAGAAGTAAGCGTTCGATCCGCTGTCGATGAAGCTGCCAGGATAGGTTTTTCCAGCCAGAGTAATGTTGAACGTGCCGTCGAGCGGATCAATCGTGAGCACCTTCGCTGTGCCGAGCGCATTGTTGGCCTGGGTGCCGATGCCGAAGGTCATGGTCCCGGTGGTCGCTGTCGCGCCCGGCTCCGCGATCGCAGGCAGTTGCAGCACAACGCCGTTGTTGTTGGTCGTCAGCATGGCCACCGGATGCTGGACCTGCTGCGTGGCGCTCGCCGTGGTCGGCAGGCAGCTTGCCGCACTGCAGGCGTAATAGGCACCCGGTGCACTGCTGGTCGCGCAGGCAATGCCGCAATCATTGGTGAAGTTGCCGATGCCCAGGATGCCGTTGGCGCCGAATGCCTTCACCGTATTTTCAGCGGGGCCGCTCGATGAACAGTCGGCCGGCACCACGGTAAATGCCGCGTCGCCGATGATCTGGATCGGTACCGCACTGGCGGTCTGTCCGGCCAGGCGTACGTCAGCCGAGCGCACCGGCCCCCAGCTGTAACCGTCGGCAAACTGGGTGCATTCCACCAGCGCGTTGCCGTTGGTTGCAGTATTTTGCGGCAGTTTCAGCGACGGCTGCACGACCGAAGCGAGCAGCCGCAGGCCGACCGATCCGGTATCGACCTGGATGTGGTCGATGGTCTGGCAGGACGTGGTACTGCCGGGTACGCATACCGTGACGCTCGTGAAGAGCGTATTGACCGTGTCGGCCGGACCGGCGTCGATCACGAGAGGCTGCGTATTGCTGACTGCGACCGGCGGTGTCGTGACAGGTGGGGTAATAGCGGGTGGGGTAGTAACGGGTAGCGTGGTGGTTGTCGCGGTCGATCCGCCGCCACCGCCGCAGGCTGCCTGCAGCAGGCCGAACAGCACGATCAGCAGGACGGTGCCGCAAGAATGTATGGTGCGCGGGGATTTATTGCAGCTCATCGATTGCAACTCCTGTTGGGATCATCGAAGGGACATAGGCCTTGCCGGAAAACGAACGCTGGCGGCCGCGCGAGTGCACGACCAGTTCCGGGCGGTCGAGCTGGCGATGCGCATGGCCGCTGCGTTTGGCTGCCGGATCAGTCGTGTAGGTCGAAAAATAATTGCCCAGCAATTGGCGCAGGTTGGGCATCGCCGGGCCGGACCATGTCACGGCGAATACTTTGCCGTCCGAGCCCGCGTACTCGCGAATGGCGGTGCCGGAGGGCGCTGTCATCGCATGCACGGTATAACCCGGACCTGCCTGAACACGGGTAACCGCCTTTATTTGCACGCGGTCGCGTTCGACCGATTCGGCCGCGCCGCCCAGGGTGGCGTGGGCCGGCAGCGACAAGAAGACACCGGTAGCGGCGGCAAGCACCAGCATGATCGGCGCCGGAAATCGGGTTCGTGTTTGTGTCGGCATGGTGTCCTCTGTCGGTTGCGCGAGCGCGGCACGATTGTCCGACCGGTAAGCTGTGATTCCGAACGCCGTGCAGCGAGGCGCCAGTGTAGCGCATGCATCCCGTGCGCAAAGGTAGGCGGTGTTTGCCTGGATCAATCGTCGAGATGAAAAGTCGTAACGCCGCTGCCCGCGGCCGCACCGCTGACACCGCTAATTCGATTCCTTGATGAGGCGCGCGGCAGTGGCCTGGATCGGGCGGGCGTTCATCTGATACATCCGGGCAAAGATATCGATCTGTTCCTGCGAGATCGATACCGGCTCTTTCATGACCAGCCATAGTACGCCTTCGCTGCAGGGAGGCGTGGTCAGCGAGCCCATGTAGGTGAAGTATTCGCGCTTGGCCGGCAGGATGTCGTTCATGTCAAGAGCGCCGGCTGGCGTCACGGCTTCGTTCTTTTCCAGGGGCATGTTGTTCCACACCGTCTGCACCAGCTTGCGGCCGGCGCCGCGCTCGATCAGCACCGCCACGACCGCCAGCTTGCCATTGGCATCGCGATGTACCAGGTGCGCCACCATGTCGAAGGCGCGGCCGTTGATGCGCTCCTCGGACGGGCGATGAAAATGGAACTGGACCAGTTCGAACATCCGGCTACCGACCGTGATGTGGTTGCCTGCACCCAGGTTAACCTGGATCGTGTGGCCATTGTCGATGACACTGAATCCAGTCGGTTTATAGTCGAAGCCGATCGGCTCGAGATCGACCTTGATGCCGCTGCGGATATCGATCGGGGACTGCCGATTGCCGCTGCCGCAGGCGGCCCATTCCGGGCTCATGTCGGCCCAGCGAATCGGACCTTCTTCGCCGCCGTAACTCCAGTGCAGAGCCTTGTGATCCGACAGTGACGCGGCGCCAGCTTTGCCGGCGCTGGCATGGACGTCCGTACCGGACGATTTGCCCGACCATTGCACCGGTGGCGTTACCTTGCGTTTGACGACCGGTCTTTCGGCCGTGGCCGCGCGCAGTCGCGCCAGCCGTTCGGCAATCCGGAATGCGACTTCCTGCGGGCTGGCCGCCGGTATCGGCTTGCCATCATTGCCCAGGGCAGGAACGGGCGCGGGCTTTGTCTCCGCTACGGCGACCGGCTCCTTGATGACCTTGGCGGCGGGCGCCGCCGCCGGGGCAGCGCCAGCACCCGGTGCTGCATGCGGGTCATCGTTGGCATGGCCGATCATCGATACCAGGCAAAGCGCGCTGGCGATCAACAGAAGTTTTTTTGATGGAAGCATGGCGGCACCGGGGAGAATTTCTTTGACGGATCATTATCAGGCTGCTGCGGTGATGTTCACCTAAGGCAATATCATGATGTATCTGATAAGCAACAAATTTGAGTGGTTTATTTTGTGGCGTTGTGAATCATGTAACGTTCCCGCGCGTTTGTTCGCTGTGGCATTCAACGCTGCGCAATCAGAACATGTTGGCGCATCCATGCGGCAAATCCGACATGAGGTGGTCATCTTGCCTGCATACAGTGGGGCGAATTCAATTTCTCCAAAGCGCCAGCAGATGTGCTGAGCGCCAACCCCATGAGCCGTCATTCTTCAGCGCCTTTTTTTTCGAATTCACGTACCCAAAACTGGCCGCGCGCAGCGACCGTCGGCGAGCATTTGAGCGTTCCACTACTCGATCGGGCCCGGATGGCGGCGCCCCGCCGGCCAGTGGTCCCGGCGCCAGCGTGGCAGGCGCATCTGCCCGCTTGTCTGGAGGGACTGGTATCCCACCTCGGGGACGGTGCAAATCGCTTGGCCCACCACAGCATTCATTCTCCACTAGGCTCGAATACCAGGAGCGGGGAATCTCTTGCGCCAATTAACTGCGCGCTCCCGCCGGTCGGGGTAGCGCCAGGTTTGGCGGCGACCCACCTGCGCGGTGGTGACGCGCTCGACGCGATGCGCAATTCGATCGAAGCCGGGCGCCTGGAAGGCGTCGGCAAGCTGTGCGGACGTCCGGCTGTCATGTTAAAACCGCGCGGAGTGCTGTCTGCCGACGTCGACGCGACGACGATGATGATGGCTCTTTTTCCCTGTATGAACGATGCCCAGTGCGCGCAGTTGGAGGCAGCGATGCAGCGTCTGCCGCTGCCCGATCGAGCGGCGCGCGACAAGCTCACTTGCGCCCTCGCCGCGGCCACGGGAGGCAGCGTGGTGCTGGCGCTCAAGGTGATGCTGCGCGCCATGGCCTGCTTCGATGTCACCGCTGCCAAGGTCCCGACCGTTATCGGGCCGCAACCGGTCGAGTCGGCGATGTGGCGTCTGGCGCAACTGCTGGCGCGTACCGAAGGCGGCTTCGCGCTGCTGCGGCAGATGCATCCCGCTAATGGCGCCATGGGCCGGGCCG
>JACMRD010000055.1 GCA_014376645.1 Herminiimonas sp.
CGCTCGACCATGGCGCGCCGCACCGCCGGCGATACCAGTGGTGTCGGCCGGTCGCGATCCGGGGTCGATATCGCTGCGGGAATGCGGGCGGTTGCCGCACCGGACGCATTGCGTCCAGTCTGACGCTCGTGCTGCAGCTCATCCTGCCGCGCCGCATGAATGGCGGCGTTGCTCGTGGCGGTCTGTGGGGTGGCCACGATCCGCCTGGCACCGTTACGATCCTCGGGCACGCGCGAAGCCCGGATGCCGAGCGAGGCCAGGGACAAGGGGAAGCGTTTGTCCTTGCCGGTCATGCCAGGTCCTGCCGCAATATCGCAAGCTGAGATGCGTGGGTGAGATCGATCTGCAGTGGCGTGATCGAAACGAAGCCGTTGGCCGTAGCATGGAAGTCGGTTCCCTCGCCGGCCTCGCGCTCGGCACCGGTCGGTCCGATCCAGAAAATTTCGCGCCCATGCGGATCGCTGGCCCGGATCACCGGCTCGGACATGTGCCGCTTGCCCAGGCGGGTCGGCAGGATGCCCTTGATGGCGGCCCGCGGCAGGTTCGGTATGTTCACGTTGAGCAGATACGGACTGGGCAGCGCATCGAAACGTCGTTCGACCAGTTCACGTGCGATCAGGGCGGCGCTGTCGAGTTCGGCCCAACCGCTGCGCACCTGAGAAAAGGCAATGGCCGGAATGCCGAACAGATAGCCCTCCGTGGCAGCGGCAACGGTACCCGAGTAAAGCGTATCGTCACCCATGTTCTGCCCGTTGTTGATGCCGGAGACAATCAGGTCCGGCACGAACCCGAGCGGCCCGGTCAATGCGATGTGCACGCAATCGGACGGCGTGCCATTGACGAAATAGAAGCCGTTGGCGGCGCGGGTGAGCGACAGAGGGCGATCCAGCGTGAGCGAGTTCGAGCTGCCAGAGCGATTGCTGTCGGGCGCCACCACCAGGATTTCCGCGATGGCGGACATTGCATCGGCCAGTGCCAGAAGTCCTGGCGCCAGGTAACCGTCGTCGTTGCTGATCAAGATTTTCATCGGTGGATTTTACCTGAAGCAATATCATCGAATGATGGGTTCGCCCTTATTTTGCGGCATAATCTCAAAATCAAACGACCGTTCTATTTTAAGAAGTCACAATCAAGAAGGAGACTGCATGAAAGCCATAGTTTGCAACGCCTGGGGCTTGCCCGACACGCTGAACCTGGAGAACTTACCGGACGTGGTGCCGGCTGCGGGCCAGGTTGCCATCGATGTTCAGGCGGCCGGCGTGAATTTTCCCGACGTCTTGATCATCCAGAACAAGTATCAGGTCAAGCCGCCCCTGCCCTTCACACCGGGCGGTGAACTCGCCGGTACGGTGCGCGCGGTGGGTGAAGGCGTGACCCGATTCAAGGTTGGCGACCGCGTGATCGCCTTTGTCGGCCAAGGTGCATTCGCCCAGCAGATCGCGGTGCCGGTGCAAGCCGTGATGCCGATGCCGGAAGGAATGGATTTCGATGTCGCAGCCGCCATTACCTTGACCTATGGCACCTCGCACCACGCCGTGGTCGATCGTGCGCAGCTCAAAGCCGGTGAAACCATGCTGGTGCTGGGCGCTGCCGGCGGTGTCGGCCTGGCAGCCATCGACATCGGCAAGGCGCTCGGCGCACGCGTGATCGCAGCGGCATCGAGTGACGAAAAGCTGGCCGTTTGCAAGGACCATGGCGCCGATGTCCTGATCAACTACGCGACCGAAGACTTGCGCGAGGCAATCAAGCGCGCCACCGACGGCAAGGGTCCGGACGTGATCTACGATCCGGTCGGCGGCGTCTATGCCGAGCCGGCGTTTCGCTCGATTGCCTGGCGTGGACGGTATCTGGTCGTCGGTTTCGCCAACGGCGAGATTCCGAAATTGCCGCTAAATCTGACCCTGCTCAAGGGCGCCTCGCTGGTCGGTGTGTTCTGGGGTGAGTATGCCCGTCGTGAGCCGGCTGCCAACATGGCGGCAATGGGCCAGTTGATGGGCTGGCTGGCGGAGGGCAAGATCCGCCCGCATATTTCGGGACGCTATGCCTTGGCCGACACTGCGCAAGCCTTGAATGACATGGCTGCGCGCAAGGTCACCGGCAAGGTCGTGATCGAGCCGCAGCGCTGAGTCCAGCGCCACGATTCAGATCAAGTCGACCAGGGTCTGGTGCACGAAAGCCGACAGGATCAGGCGCTCGTGCATCGACACATCGACGAATTCGAACCCGTGTTTGAAGCCGGGCCCGGATTCCGCCGGTCCGACCCAGCGCAGGATTGCCTGGAGATTCAGGAACTCGTCCTGGCCGACGGCCTGCAATTTGAATTTGACCCGTCCGATTTCTCCCTTCGCGCCGAGTGCTTCCTTCGCTGTCGCCGAGGCGCCACCGACACTGAGATCGGTGAGCATCCCCGCGCCGGAACGCTCCTCGTTCTCGCCGACCGAAAGGGATGCAATGATCTTGACATCGGCGCGGGCGCCTTGGCGCACCACGTTGCAACGCACCTCCTTGGGATAGGTCAGGTGCAGGTAGGGATGGGGCGTGTGCACAGACTTGACCGCCGACGCCATGAACGCGTAGGCTTTCTTGCCCGAAAAGGCGCGCACGATGAACGTCTGGCCTTCACGGATGAACTCGAATTTGCCATCAGACACGGGCGCGGTAACGAACACTGTCTTGTTCTTGACGAAACCAATCAGCTTGACCGTGTAACGCAATGCTGCGTGATCCAGAACCTGCAGATAGATCGTCTCACCGACGCCCCACCGGACGTCCGTCATCTCGACCAGGATTTCCTTGCTGGGTGCAGCGGCCTGCGGTTTGTCCGACCTGCCCATGCCGTTGCCCGAACCGAACCCGTCTTGCATGGCGGCGCTACCGCTCCGCTCATATTTCGCGTCTTGAAAATGGCCGTTCTCCAGCAATCCATTGAGCTGCTGCTCCGATTCGACGACGAACCCCGACGCCAGCAACAGCTTACCTTGGCCGTCGTAGATTGGCCGGCGTAGTGCTTTCCCAATCGACACTTCATCGGGACGGATCGGGATCAGTGATACGGCTTCAGTCATCGAACCAACTCATTCCAGGGGCGACACGCAGCGTGTAGCATCGATGTCATTCTAATGCGTATCAAAAATTTTTAGTTGTAAATAGATACATTGAAGAACTATTTTTCCGGGGCGAAGAACGCAAGGACGGCGGCGAGGTCGCGCGTACGCCGGAACGGCGGCAGGCTTTGCCAGATTCGCTTTCCGTAGGGCTTGCTGATGAGACGCGGATCACACAGCATCAACACGCCACGATCCTGTTCGTCACGGATCAGGCGGCCGGCGCCCTGCTTCAGATTGATGATCGCTTCCGGCAACTGGTGGTGCATGAATCCGTTCAATCCCTTCTTTTCGAGCGCGTCGAGGCGCGCGGCGAGAACCGGATCATCCGGCGGGGAAAAAGGAAGCTTGTCGATGATGACCAGGGACAGGGCATCGCCGCGCACGTCCACCCCTTCCCAGAAACTCTGGCTACCGATCAACACAGCATTGCCGGCGGCACGAAACCGGTCCAGCAACTCGGTGCGGCCCGCTTCGCCTTGTACCATCAAGGGAAAGGGACATTGGCGGCGGGCAAACTCGTCGCGCAGTCGCTGCGCAGCACGCGCTACTGCCCGATTGGTCGTGCATAACAGGAAGGCGCGTCCGCCGGCAGCCTCGATGACCGGCAGTGCGGCATCGACCACGGCGTCGGTGTAATCCGGCGAATTCGGTTGCGGCAGATTCTCCGGTACGTACAACAGCCCTTGTTGCGCGTAATCGAAGGGACTGCTCCATGACCGCGCTGGCTCGTCCCACAGCCCCATCTGCGCGTTGTAGTGACTGAAATCGTTCTTGACCGCCAACGTGGCCGAGGTAAAGATCCAGGTCCGCGCGGCACCTTCGCGTTGCTTGTTGAAGATCGGTGCGATCGACAGCGGTGTCTGATGCAATTGCAATGACGAGGAAAACGCTTCGACCCAGAGCACCCGATCCTGCGGCTCCGCCGTCGGCGCTGCGGCGTGTGCCGCGGCTTGTGCTCCGGCGATGTTCCAGGCAGCCAGCCGGCCTTCCAGATCCAGTGCACGCACACGGCACTGCTCGATTGTCTCGGCACGCTCGGCCTGGCTAGCCAGCGTCTCGACCATCGCATGCAGGTTCGCCGTCAGCAACTCCAGCGCCGGGAAAAACGGACTCGACGGTGCGATCTGACTGACTGCAAGCCGCACCACGTCCTGCGGAAACGCCAGTCGCAGATCGCGCGCGGCGCGCTCGACCGCAGTGACAACCTTGGCCCAATCGGCGCCGTCACGGGCGTGCGACAGGCCCTCGGCAAGCACGTCACGGCACAACTCGAGGATCTGCGAGGTCGAGGTCGTGTCACCAAAGAACAGCGTGGCGGTCTCCGGCAACTGGTGCGCTTCGTCGAAGATGATGGTGTTCGCCGAGGGCAGCAATTCGGCTACACCGGTGTCCTTCAGGGCGACATCGGCAAAGAACAAATGATGATTGACGACCACCACATCGGCCTGCTGCGCTTCCTTTCTCGCCTTCATGACGAAGCAATCCTGGTAGTACTGGCACTCCGAACCCAGGCACGTGTCGCGGGTCGACGTCACCAGGTTCCAGATCAGCGCCGTCTCCGGCACCTTCGACAGCTCTGCCTTGTCACCGGAGGAGGTGGTCTTCATGAAACGGGAAATTTCACGCAAGTGACCGGCATCGTCGCGCGAGGTCATGCGGCCATTCTGCAAGGTCCGCTCAAGATGAAAGTGGCACACGTAGTTGGCGCGCCCCTTGAGCAAGGCCACTGATACCGGCGCCTTCAAGGCCTTGCGTACGGTCGGAATGTCGCGCAGGAACAGCTGATCCTGCAGGTTCTTGGTACCGGTCGAGACAATCGTCTTGCCGCCCCACAGCAACGCCGGGACCAGGTAGGCAAAGGTCTTCCCGGTACCGGTACCGGCCTCGGCGATCAATGTCGACTGCGTGGCGATGGCGCCTGCAATCGCCTTGGCCATGTCAGTCTGTGCCTGGCGCGGACGGTAGCCACCGACGGCGCCCCCCAGCGGCCCTGTCGGACCGAAGAGCACATCGAGCTCGGCATCGTGAACACCCGTTTTATCCGGGGCAAGTACGGGATCAGTCAAAAGCGCAGTAGGGATCGTGAAGTTGAAAGGAA
>JACMRD010000296.1 GCA_014376645.1 Herminiimonas sp.
CCGGTACGGCAACGGCGATCACCGATGCCAATGCGGCACGCTTTCTGGCGCAAGCGTCGATGGGCGCCACCCGCGCGCAGATTGCCTCAGTAGTCGCCCTCGGTTATACCGGCTGGGTCGATGCCCAGATCGCTCTGCCGGCGTCAACTACCCGGTGGGACTGGCTGATGGCCAAAGGCTTTAACGCCACGGCCAACCGTAACTCGGAAAACGGTTTCGACGCCGCCGTCTGGCGCAAGCTGCTCGCGTCGCCGGATACGCTGCGGCAGCGCGTCACGCTGGCATTGTCGGAAATCCTGGTGGCGGCGATCGATGGTCTGATCGGTGGCGGCTGGCGCGCGTTTTCGGCGGCGGTCTATTTCGATCTGATCGAAGCAAACGCCTTCGGCAATTACCGCACGTTGCTGGGACAGCTCTCGACCAGCGCGCCGATGGGTCAGTACCTGACCTTTCGCGGCAACACAAAATACAACGCGGTCACCGGCGCACTACCCGATGAAAACTATGCCCGCGAACTCATGCAGCTGTTTTCGATCGGGCTGGTCCAGCTCAACCTGGACGGCACACCAAAATTGGTCAATGGTCTGGCCCAGGATACCTACGGTCTGGAGGACATCACCGGACTGGCCCGCATATTCACCGGCTGGGACTTCGACTTCAGCACCAGCAAGGCCGATACGCCGGCGTTCCTGCGCCGGCCGATGATCCAGATCGCGGCACGCCACGAAACCGGCAGCTCGCGTTTTCTTAGCACGTCGATACCGGCCGGACTGAGCGGCGCCGAGAGCCTGAACAAAGCGCTCGACGTGATCTTCGGACACCCGAACGTGGCGCCTTTCATCAGCAAGCAATTGATCCAGAAGCTCGTCACCAGCAATCCGACGCCGGCCTACGTGGCGCGCGTTGCGACCGTCTTCCGCAACGACGGCACAGGGGTTGCCGGTAATCTGGCCGCAGTGGTGAAGGCGCTGCTGTTCGACAGCGAGGCCCGCCAGCCAGGTACCGCAGCGCTCACCAGCTACGGCAAGCTGCGCGAGCCGATCCTGCGTTTCTCGGCCTGGGCCCGTGCCTTCAATGCACGCTCGGCCAGCGATGCCTGGAATATCGGCAATACCAGCGACCCGGCCACCCGGCTCGGCCAGAGTCCAGGCCGCTCACCGACGGTCTTCAATTTTTTCCGGCCCGGTTACGTGCCGCCCAACAGCGCCATCGCCAAGGCATCGCTGGTGGCGCCCGAGTTCCAGCTCACGAATGAATCCTCGGTGGTCGGGTACGTCAATTTCATGCAGCGGGTGGTGACGGTCGGCAGCGGTGATGTGCTGCCCGATTACACCGCGTTGATGCCGTTAGCCAATGATGCGCGAGCGCTGCTGGCGGAAGTCAACCTTGTGCTGGCTGGCGGACAGATCGGTGCAGCCAATCTGGCACTGCTGACGGCTGCCGTCGGCGGCATGCTGAGCGGCACCGACGCTGCCCGTCTGAACCGGATTCATGCCGCCGTGACTCTGGTGCTGGCCGCGCCCGAATTTCTGGTTCAAAAATAAGGAAGCCCATCATGTCCAGCAAGTCTGTCAATGCATCGCGCCGCGCCTTCCTGCAACGCGCCTCGGCCCTGTCGGTGGCCGGTGTCGCCGCGCCATGGGCGCTGAACCTTGCTGCGATCGCCGAGGCCTCGGCTGCCAACGCCACCGACTACAAGGCGATCGTCTGCGTCTTCCTGTATGGCGGCAACGATTACGGCAATACGCTGATTCCTTATGACGCGAGCAGTTACAGCAGCTACTACAATCTCCGTCCGACCCTGGCCTATGCCCGCAACAGCCTGAGCGGCACCGTGCTCACGCCAGCCACAGCGCCGCTCGATCGATCCGGATTTGCCCGTCAATATGCGCTGGCGCCGGAACTGGCGCCCTTGCTGCCGATCTTCAATGCCGGCAAGATGGGGGTTCTGCTCAACGTCGGCACCTTGATCCAGCCGACCACCAAACTGCAGTACACCAACAAGACCGTACCGCTGCCGCCGAAGCTGTTTTCGCACAACGACCAGCAATCGGTCTGGCAATCCTCGGCACCCGAAGGCGCCGCATCCGGATGGGGTGGTCGTATCGGCGACCTCTTCGAAGCCGGTAACGGCAATGCCACCTTCACCTGCATAAACGTCTCCGGCAACGCTGTTTTCTTGAGCGGGAATACCGCCGTGCAGTACCAAGTTTCGACTACTGGTTCGGTGCCGCTGGCCGGACTGCATGCGCCACTTTTTGGATCGGCCGCCTGCAGCGCCGCATTGCAGACACTAATCACGCAGCCGCGCACCCATTTGCTGGAAAGCGAGTACA
The DNA here is from genome assembly GCA_014376645.1 of Herminiimonas sp. Classification (GTDB taxonomy): domain Bacteria; phylum Pseudomonadota; class Gammaproteobacteria; order Burkholderiales; family Burkholderiaceae_D; genus JANXSS01. The sequence goes on from JACMRD010000296.1 coordinate 2,337, forward strand.
CCCGTGTCAGCAAGCGCTCGATCGACGCCAATCAGGTACTGACATCGGCTTTGGCCGGCGCACCGGCAATCACGACGCCTTTTCCGGACAAAAACAACCTGGGGGATCAACTGAAAATGGTGGCGCGCATGATCGCTACTGCCGGAACGCTGGGCGCCAAGCGGCAGGTATTTTTTGTGTCGATGGGCGGCTTCGATACCCATGACGGCCTGGTCAGCGTCCATCCAGGCCTGCTCAAGAGCGTGGCCGATGCGACGGCGGCGTTTTATGCCGCTACCGTGGAGCTCGGCCTGGCTGACAAAGTCACCACCTTTACCGCCTCGGATTTTGGCCGCACCCTGAGCGGCAACAACGATGGTTCCGATCATGGATGGGGCAGTATGCACTTCATGCTCGGCGGTGCGGTCAAGGGTCAGCGCTATTACGGCGTGGCGCCGATCGTCGCCAGCGACGGTCCGGACGATGTCGGCCAGGGGCGACTCCTGCCGACGACGTCGGTCGATCAATACGCCGCTACGCTGGGAAAATGGATGGGCGCGTCCAGCAGCGATCTGCTGAGCTTGCTGCCGGACCTGAGCAACTACAACATCAGTGCCCGCAATCTCGGATTCGTGTAACCGGCCGTGAGCCAGTCTCGTCCTCCGGCCGCCATCGCGGCCGCGATGACATCCGATGGCAAGCTGTAGACCGTCGCCCAGGTCGCGCGGCCATCGGCGGCGTTCGACGGAAAGCTCGCCGTTTCGATCGGCCAGTGATACTTGCGCTTCAGCGTCCTGACGATCGCTGCAAGCGTGACGCGGCCGCGCAGCGGTTCGGCGCCGATCTGGTCCCGGTCGGAAAGCAGGACCGCGAGGACGGCGCCGCGTGCAGTGCGCGGGCCGGGGAATACGGGGGATTTGGCAGGCATCGCAACATTCTATCCGCCTCGCAAAGTCGTGTCGCTTACGCACACCTCAATCGCATCAGATGCGCGCCACCCTGTTCATGCGCATTTCGTCGGCCACGCACGGTTCGTCGGCGTTGTCGCTGCCGGTCTCCAGCACGAATCCCATGCGCTCGAGCAGGCGGCGCGAGCGGTCGTTCATGCTCTTGAGGATGGCGTTCAGGCGCGTCACGCCGTAGCGTTCGACGAGTTCGTCGATCATCAGCACGACGGCCGCGCTGGCCAGGCCCCGGCCCCAGTAACGGCTATGCAGGATGTAGGCAATGGCCGCCGCCTGACCCGGAACGCTGACGGTAGCCTGGACATAACCGATCAGCTCGGACGATGGCAGGCGGATGACCCAGTTGAGCCAATGTTCCTGTCCGTCGGGGGAGATCGCCGACTCCAGCCGGGCGAAACGCATCTGCAGAAATTCGACCGATGGCGGCGGATCGTTTTCGAAAGCATAAATGGCGGGATCGCTCAGGACCACGAACATCTCGGCGGCATGCGACTGGTGTTGCGGCTCGAGCCGCAGGACAAAGTTTTCAAGTGTCCGCATGGGTAATCCCGGTGGATGGTAGTGTACGCAACTTGCCTAACTTTGTTACGATCGCGCCAGCCCACGGCGGTCGCCGTACGCGGCGTGCGCCGCGCCGGCGGCCGCCTGACATCAACCGGAGGAATGACCATGCCCACTATTGAACATCGACCGTGGCGCGCCCGCCGCCAGAGCACAGTAGCATGTCGACCCTGTCACCGAGGCGCAGCATGAAGCTCGTCAGCGCATTCTTTCGCGTCGTCCACGGCGCCATGGCATTCCTGTTCGCTCTGGCCGCGTTGGTACTGATCGGCATCGCCGCACGGATCGGCTGGGAGGCGGTTCATGCCGGCTTCGATGCAAGGACGGCGCAACTCATCATCGAAGCGGTCGGACTGGTTGCGGCAGCAGTCGTGGCACTGCAGATCGCCGAGACGATCGTCGAAGAGGAAATCATCCGCGACGCCGACATCAGCGCGCCGACCCGGGTGCGGCGTTTTCTGTCGCGTTTTTTCGTGGTGCTGATCGTGGCGCTGGCAATCGAAGGACTGGTGGCCACCTTCAAGGCCCTGCACGAGAACCCGTCGCAACTGCCCTACGCGGCCAGCCTCCTCGTGGGCGTGGGCGTCCTGCTGGCGGCCTGGGGTATCTTCATCCGCCTGAATCGTTATGCCGAGGAACTCGAGCCTGAAGCCATGGCCGATGCCAAGAAAGAGGATGGCAAGCTGAAGTAGCCATCTGCTCTAGGGCGCCGCAGCCGCCCGCTGGCCCGCCGCGCGCCGCCGACGGACCTGAAGTACCGCTGCCAGACCGGCGACCCAGGCGACCGACGCGGTCCATCCGGCCAGGACGTCGGACGGATAGTGCACGCCGAGGTAGACCCGGCAGGCACCGACCCAGACAACGAATCCGGTTCCCAGGACGATCGCGGCCCAGCGCCAGCGGGTATGCCACAGCAGGATCACCAGCGCCAGCATCACCGCCATGGTCTGCATCGCGTGGCCGCTGGGAAAACTGAAGGTCGTCTCGGGCAGGATCGATATCCACAGCGCCGGGCGCACCCGGCTGAAGGCATTCTTGGCCATCAGGTTGATGAGCGCAGCGCCTACTGTGGCAGCAAGCCAGAACATCTGCCCCATACGGTCCCGGCGAAACAGCAGAATCACAAGCACAAGGATATTGAAGGGCACCATGACGCGCGCCGATCCGGCATAGGCAAAGAAAACCATTACCGCGTCCAGCACCGGCGTGGCATGCGCATGCATGAAATGCAGAACGGGTGCGTCGAAGAAGAACGGATCCTGTTCGACCACATCTTCGGCAAGGGAACCGAATAAATACAGCGGCGCCGCCACCCCGAACAAAAGCGCCAGCACCATCAGGCCGTGCCGGGCCCACCAGGCGCGTGAATGCACGGCGGGGAAGCGGCCGTTATCGGGGGGCGGGGCATCGGCCGGTCCCCTCAATGTCATTGCCTGCCCTTCAACATCGCATACAGTTGGTCACCAGAGATGGATGATCGAGCGCCCTGCTCGGCGGCACGGATCAGTGTGACGATGCGCTCGTTGAACGGCGCCTTGCGACCGATCGAGGCGGCCAGCGCGACCACGGCGCCGTTCAGATAATCGATCTCGGTGCGGCGTCCGGCTTCCAGGTCTTCCCACATCGAGGAGCGTGCTTCCGGATCGATGCGCAGCATGGGCGCCGCAATGCGCCGGAACAGACCATCCGGCAGGCGCAGCACCAGCGGCAGCATGCGCGGACCCAGCTTGACCACCTTCGCCGGATGGATGCCCGCGGCTTCCAGGACCGTGCGGCCTTCGTCGATGAGCGCGGCCAGACAACGTCGGAATCCGCGCTGAGAAAACTCCCGTTGCAGCGGAATTCCCGAAAGTGCATTGACGGCATTGTTCAGATTGATCAGCAGCTTGCCCCACTGGATCGAATCGAAATCGGCCTGCTGCAGCAGCGGCAACCCGGCCGCCGCGAAGGCCGGCAGCCAGGGCGCGATCGCGCTGGAGATCTCGATCATGATTTCTCCAGCCGTGCCGCGATGCAGCCGGTTGGCGTCGAGCTGCACCACGTTGAACGGCACCATCCCCGCCAGCACTGTGTGGTTCGGCAAGGCGGCGCGCAGTCGCTGCGCATTGCCCACGCCGTTCTGCAAGCTCACCACCAGCGCGCCGGGCGCGGCATGCGCGGCGATCAGGGCAGCGGCGCTGTCGGTGTCGGCACTCTTGACCGTCACCAGGATCAGGCCGGCATCGGCCATCGCCACCGGATCTTGCGCATACGGGACGCTGCCGGGTGGATGGACGATATTGACGCCAGCAAGATCGGTGAGCGTCAGACCGAACTCGTTCAAGCGCGATTGCATCCGGGCGCGACCGATCAGGATCAGGTCGGCGCCGCGCGCCAGCAACGCACCACCGACATAGGTGCCGACCGAGCCGGCGCCCAGGATCGCGATTTTCATGTTTGTCATCATTGATTGCCGATCTCAGTACCGCACATTGAAACGCCGGTACAGGAAACCCAGCACGAACAGGGGCCAACAGCGTACCACCGCAAGCGCCTGAAATTGCCGTCAACAACCTGTAGGACGATGTGATGCGGCGCCATCAGAATTGCGCATGCACTCGCGCGCTAAAGATGGATACCGGTCCGCGATCGCGATTGTGGGCCGGGTTGTGTACATGCTGGTAATTCAATGCCAGCGTCGCGTGCGGATCGAGTTGAAAGGCGTAATAGGCTTCGACAATCTTCTCGTTGCCAGCCCGGAGCTGGCCGTCGCCGATCAGGATGCCGGTGCCGCCGACAGCGAAATAGCGGCGCGCATCGGCCGAGAGCGCATTGACTGCAACAGCCACGCCGATGCGGTCGTCGCTGCGCCCCCAGCGCTCGCCCTTGAGCGAGACGCCACCGGAAACGGACCGGTTGATTTCAGTGAATTCATAGGCTTCCTGATCGCCACGATTGACGCTGGCGCGCAGGAATACCCCCAGATCGGACCGCAGCTCTTGCTCCAGATTGACGGTCGCACCCGGACGCGACGCACGCCGCCGTACCAGCGCGGTGTCCGGCGCCTGGCCGGTCTTCGCGGCGAGCGCCACTGCGTCGCTGTACGCGCCCATCGGCGCGCGATTCACGAAGGCCAGCAGCTTGAGCTTGCCGGGGTGACCACGCCAGTCATGGCGCTGCTCCAGTTCGGACACCAGCATGAACTGCCCGAAATCGATACCGGTGATCTTGCCATTGGGCCGCCTCGACAACTGGAACACGCCACCCCGCACGGTCCAGGCATCGCGCGTCCATTCGGCAGCGGCGCCATACGTAAAACCCCAGGCATCGGCGGCATAGTCGAAGGCGCCGGCGTCGATGACCGACCAGTTCAGGAAATCGGCGCGGGGATCGTGGGCGTAGCTGTTGGTGTCGAAAATATCGGTGACGGAAAATTTACCGACAGTCAGTGTCAGGTTGTCCGCCGGGACCGGCCCTGCCAACTGGTTGGCATCGGCGCCGGCCTGGATTACAGCGTCACCCAGGGCCACCACCTGGCGCAGGAACAGGCGCGGCATCCGCAGGTACGGGGTATTGGCGCCGACCTTGTAAGCTTCACCGCTGGAAAAACCGGCCAGTCCAACCGTGTTGCTGAGTCCAAAACCCTGGTCGATTTCCGGGTTGATCCACAACTGGGCGCCGCGCCACAAGCGCACACCGGCATACAGCGTGATGTCGGTGGTCTCTTCGGTGCGGCCGTTGGCGACCAGGCTGTTGGCGCCACTGTAAGGCGAGGTAAAGCGCCGGTGACCCTGCGTCACATTGGTGATCTGACCGTGGAGCGCCCAGGTTTCAGGCACGGCGGCGGCGCTGGCGGCCACTGGCGGTTGTTCGACGGTGGGCACTGAATCGGCTGCTCGCACAACCGTCGTGCAGCACATTGACACCAATGCCGCAAGTATCAGTCCCGCCACATGCTCGGACCGGTAAAGCGATTCCGGTGAAATCTTGATGGGTGTCTTGGTCATTGCGGCTTCCGGAATCTGCACATGGCGCGCAAGACGACCCGGCGCGCAGAGCGCGAATGATGCCACAACTCATTGCATACGCACACAGGCTTCGGTCGGTTCCGGGGTTGACTGAAAAACCCGGTGATGTACTCGCCGGCGCCGGATTCGAAGACGGCGCGCGATCCGAGGCTGCAGGCATTGCGCTGCAGCCTTCGAGCAACACGGCGGTCAGTGCGATCAGCGCTGCGATGGTCAGTGAACCGGTCGTCGACATGATTGCAAGCAGCCCTGGGGGTTTTCTGTCGAGTTCAGCAGATTAGTCCTGTCGATCGTGCAGTTTCTGCTCAAGCACAAGTCGGCGGTTATTCGGGTGGTGACACCGGGCGCGCGGAAGCAACGCAGTCCTTAACCCACCTCAAAGTTTTTGCTATCTGGTCAACGGCGACGCAACGCC
>JACMRD010000056.1 GCA_014376645.1 Herminiimonas sp.
CCAGACATAACATTCCGCAATCCAGCGCAGCACCGCAAAGCGCGACAGCTTGCCCATCGCTGCAAGCACACCCAGCACGATGCCGATCAGACCCGACACCAGCGTCAGCGCCACCGTCACCCGCGCGCCTTCGGCAAACTGGGTCGCACTCGAGCCGATCGGCTCCGGCATCCAGCGCAAGGGAATCGCCATCATCCACAGAAAGCCGATCAGGGCCACCACGGCCACGGCGATAGTGACCGCGCTGCGACGCTCGCGCGACCAGTTCGCCGGGAGGAAATCCATGCCCGACTTCACGCTTGCCTCGCGTGCGGAGGGATCGCCAGGACTACTTGCAACGCACGTCTTCCTTCAGATATTTTTCCGAGATGGCTTTGTAGCTGCCGTCGGCCATCAATTCGGCCAGCGCCTTGTCGACCGCAACCGCCAGGGGTGCATTGCCTTTCTGGATCGCCGGTGCGATTTTTTCGATGAACAGGAAATCACCCGTCTTCAGACCCGATTTCGGACTGCCGTCGATGGCTGCCTTGACGGCAAAGCGATCGCTGACCCAGGCGTCGACGCGGCCATTGACCAAGGCCGAACGAGCATCGGTATCCTGCGGAAAATTCTTGACCTCTTTCACGCCAGCGACCTGCGACACGCTCTTCATGTAAGTCGAGCCGGTCTGCACAGCAACCGTCTTGCCGGCCAGTGTCGCCGCCGAGCGGATCGTGGGATCCTTGGCGACGATGATGCCGCCGCTGCAGTAGTACGGCTGCGTGAAAGTAACGGCGCGGGCGCGCTCCTCGGTGATGCCGAAAGACGCCACGACCATGTCCCAGCGATCCTGCTTCAGGCCAGCCAGCAGGGCATCGAACGACAGCGCCTTCCATTCGATGGCCAGGCCCATCTTGCGGGCGACGGCTTCGGCCAGCTCGACCTCGAAGCCGGTCAGTTTCGAACCCTGGTAAAAATTGAAGGGCGGGTAAGCGCCTTCGGTGGCGACCACCAGCTTGCCGCTGGCCTTGATGGCCTCCAGCGTGCGTGCGGCGCTTACGCCTGGCGCCAGCGCGATCAGCGCGGCGAGGCACAAGGCAGTCAATGGTCTTGCAAATGGCATGGATACTCCGACTTCGTTAAAGTGTAATTTTAGAGATCATACAGGCGCGGCAGGCCGACGATACGGCCCAGCTCCTCGAGCGCCGCATCGATCTCGATGGCCAGCGCCGGATCAGCCAGATCGGCCGGCGCCAGGCGGTCGCGATAATGCCGCCCGACCCAATCAGCCAGCGTGTCGTGCAGCGACGCGGTCATCACCACGCCCTGGTGCATGGCCCGCGATTCGGCCTCGGTCAGGACCACGCGCAGGCGCAGGCACGCCGGTCCGCCGCCGTTGCGCATGCTCTGGCGCAGGTCGAAGCTGAGCAATTCGTCGATCGGCCCGCTACCGGCGATCAGCGACTCGAGGTACCGCGACACGGCCGCGTTCTCGCGCGACTCCTGCGGCACCACCAGCGTCATGCGGCCATCCACACGGCTCAGCAGCTGGCTGTTGAATAGATAACTGCCGACCGCATCGGCGACCGATACAGCGGAGGCCGGCACCCGCAGCGCCTGCAACTGCACGTCCAGCGGTGTCAGCGCCGCGTGCAGCGCGGCCAGGCTTGCGGCTTCCTCTGCGAAGGCATGCTCGTGATAGAAGAGCACGTTGCCGTTTGCGACCGAGATGACGTCGTTGTGAAAGACGCCCTGGTCGATCACATCCGGATTCTGCTGCAGCGCCACGGTGCGCTGCGGCGCCAGCCCATGCAGCCGCGCCACCGCCTGGCCGGCCTCGCGCGTCTGGCGTGCCGGATAGCGCTGCGGCGCCAGCACGGTCGGGTCGAACTCGGCACGACCGTAGACGAACATCTCGACACCCGGCGCACCGTGCGCCGCACACAGGCGGCCATGGTTGGCGGCGCCCTCGTCGCCGAAGGCCGGCGTGGCCGGCAGCGCGGCATGGACGGCGAAGTAACGCGGATCGTGGAAAATCGCCTGCAACGTGCGCAGCGTCTGCGGATGCTCGTGCGAGCGATGCAGCTTGCTGTTGAGGTTGGCAACCGTGAAATGGGTGCGGCCGTCGGCGGTGTCGGCCGCCGGACTGACGGTGGCGGCATTGGCGGTCCACATCGACGAGGCCGAATAGGCGGATGCCAGCAACAGCGGCGCCTCGCGCGTGGCCCGGCCGATCACGTCGGCATCGCTGCCGGCAAACCCGATCGCGCGCAGCAACGCGAAATTCGGTCGGCGCTGGGGCGGCAGCAGTGCCTGCGCAAAGCCGCGCTCGGCCAGCGTCCGCATCTTGGCCAATCCCTGCAATGCGGCCTGGCGCGGATTGGCGACGCTGTTGACGTTCGATGACGAGGCGACGTTGCCGAAGGACAGACCGGCGTAATTGTGCGACGGCCCGACCAATCCATCGAAATTACATTCCTGCGACGGCATGGCCGCTCCTGGATGCTGATTCAAAACGTCAGTCCCGGTGACAGCTGGGCCGGCATGACAAGAGAAGGGCTTTCGATCGAGGCCACTGGGTAGGCGCAATAGTCGGCTGCGTAGTAGGCGCTGGGCCGGTGGTTACCAGATTGTCCGATGCCACCGAAAGGCGCACTGCTGGCCGCGCCGGTGGTCGGACGGTTCCAGTTGACGACGCCGGCGCGCGCCTGCAGCTGGAACTGTTCCCACAGCGCGG
>JACMRD010000297.1 GCA_014376645.1 Herminiimonas sp.
GATGCCTCGACCATCGCTGCCGTGATCGTCGAGCCGGTCGCCGGCTCGACCGGTGTACTGGTGCCGCCGAAAGGCTATCTCAAGCGCCTGCGTGAGATCTGCACCAAACACGGCATCCTGCTGATCTTCGATGAAGTCATCACCGGTTTCGGTCGCTTGACGACACCGTTCGGCTTCGATTATTTCGATGTCGAACCGGACCTGGTGACGGTGGCAAAGGGCCTGACCAATGGCGTCGTACCGATGGGCGCGGTCTTCGCAAAAAGCCATGTGCATGACGCGCTGATGAACGGGCCAGACGGCATCGAGCTGTATCACGGCTACACCTACTCCGGTCATCCGCTGGCATGCGCCGCGGCGCTGGCCACGCTCGACATCTTCGAGCAGAACGGCGTGCTGCCCCATGCGCAGGGGCTGGCCGACTATTGGGCCGATGCGCTGCACTCGCTCAGGGGCATCCCGCATGTGATCGACTTGCGCAACATCGGCCTGATCGCTGCCATCGAGCTCCAACCGATGCCGGGCAAACCCGGGGTGCGCGCGTTCGAAGCCTTCAAGCGCGCCTTCGCCGCCGGCTTGCTCATCCGCGTCACCGGCGACATCATCGCTCTGTCACCACCGCTGGTGCTGGAAAAAGCGCATATCGACGAATTGTTCGGCAAGCTCGCGACGGTGCTGCGCGGACTCGACTGATCCTGCCGCTGCGGTACCAGGCCGGTACCGCAGGATCGCCAACCACTTTTTGACGGAATACTTACATGGCGACAGACCAGCAGACAGCATTTTCCAGCCTGGCCGACCTGGCCCGCGACCTGCACTGCAAGAAGTTCACCTCGGTCGAGCTGACCGGGCTGTATCTCGACCGCATCGCCCGGCTCGATGGCCGTCTGCACGCCTATGTCAGCGTGCATGCGGAGGCCGCGTTGCTGCAAGCCCGGGCCGCGGATCTGCAGCGCCAGTCCGGCTTGCCGCTGCCGCCGCTGCATGGCCTGCCGATCGCGCTCAAGGATTTGTGCGACATCGATGGCCAGGTCACGACCGGCGGCTCGCAAGCCTGGATCGACCGCACCAGCACCAGCACCAGCACCGTGGCCGAACGGTTGCTGGCCGCCGGCATGATCATCCTTGGCAAGACCCACATGGTGGAGTTTGCCTTTGGCGCCTGGGGCACCAATCCTGTGATGGGCACGCCGCGCAATCCATGGGACTTGACACGGCACCACCGCGTGCCGGGTGGTTCGAGCAGCGGTTCCGGCGTGGCAGTCGCCGGCGGCCTGGCGCCGGCGGCGATCGGCTCCGACACCGGCGGCTCGGTGCGGGTCCCGGCCGCGTTCAACGGCTTGACGGGATTGAAGACCACTTCCGGTCGGATCAGCCTGCACGGCACCATCGCGCTGTCACCCTCGATGGACACGATCGGGCCGATGACCCGCACCGCCGAGGATGCCGGCTTGCTGCTGGCGGCCATCGCCGGTCCCGACCTGCGCGATACGAGCACCCTGCACCATCCGCTGTTCCGGCTGGCGCAACAGCCGGCGCCGTCGGTGCAGGGCTTGCGGATCGCGGTGATGCGCCCGGACCAGTATCCATGGCCGGTCACGCCGGCGGTTCAAGCAGCCACCGATGACGCAGTGCGCGTGCTGCGCACTCTTGGCGCAACCGTCACCGACGTGACGCTGCCCTTCGACTGGGCCGATTACATGCGCAAGGTCGGCACGCTTATTGCGATCGAAGCATTCCATCAACATGCGCACCATATCGGGGATGACAGCCTGCCGATCGGCCCCTGGGTCCGGCAACGCACGATCAGCGGTGGCACCTTCGATGCCCATGCCTACCAGGCATTGCTGGCGCAGCGGCAGCAGGCGATCGTGCAGTTCGATGAGTGGATGCAGTCGTACGATCTGCTGCTGACGCCGACCCTGCCCTTCGTTGCCTGTCCGCTGACAGAGGTCAATGAAGAAGTCACGCCGCTTGGCGCCTTCAACCGCGCCGTCAATTTTGTGGATGCCTGTGCGATCACGCTGCCGGCCGGCTTCAGTGATGACGGCTTGCCGATTGGCGTACAACTGATCGCACGCGCCTGGCATGAAAGCCTGCTGCTGCAGGCCGGACAGGCGTTTCAACAGGCAACCGACTGGCATCGCCGCCGGCCCGACGGGCTAGCGTGATGATTCGCATGATGGTTCGAATAATGGTTCAACTGATTTTGGTTTTAAAGCGCTCTACCCCACAGGAGAAATAAGCATGACCAGCCGCCGTGAATTTCTGAAGTACTCGTCCGCCCTGCCGCTGATCGGCACCATGGGGTCGGCCATGGCGCAAGCCGATACCATCCAGTTCGGCTGTGCCGTGCCGTTGTCGGGCCCCTTTGCCGCCAACGGCAAGTTTGCCGACATGGGCATGAAGCTGGCGATTGAAAAGTACGGCAAGGTGCTCGGCCGCAGCGTGGCTTACAGCGCCATCGACACCGAAGGCAAACCTGCAACCGCCATCCGCCGCGTGCAGGAAGCGATCCAGCAAAAGAACACCCACTTTTTCCTGGGCGGCTTCCTGTCCTCGGAAGCCCTGGCGATCGGCAAGGAAGTCGACAAGGCCGGCGGCGTCTGCATCACCACCGCCGGCGCCGATGAAATCACCGGCAGCGAATGCAACCGCTCGACCTTCCGCTGGTCGGTGCCGACCTTCGGCGCCATCGAGCAGACCGTCCGTCCCCTCATCGAGCGCATGCCCAAAGCCAAGCGCTGGTACACCATTACGCCGCAGTACGTCTTCGGCGAAGGCTTGCTCAGCGCCGCCAAGGCAGTGTTCAAGGAAAAAGGCATCGAGCATGTCGGTAACAGCTATCACTCGTTGCAGGAAAAGGAATTCAGCGGTTATCTGACCAACGCGATGGCCGCCAAGCCGGACGTGCTGTTGCTGCTGAACTTCAGCACCCAGAGTTCGGACACGCTGCGCCAGGCCATCAGCTTCGGCATGAAGAAGAACATGACCATCGTCATGGCCTGGGCCTCGGGCCTGGAACAGTTCGAGTCGCTCGGCGCCGACCTGTGCGAGGACGTGTACTTCGGCGCCCAGTACTGGCATGGCATCGATGCGCCGTTCAACAAGGAATTCGTCAAGCTGACCAACACGGCATTGAAGGAAGACCCGAACTACAGCTTTGCCGGTTCCTACATCTGCACCAAGATCGTCCTCGACGCCATCGCCAAGGCCAACAGCACCGATCCGAAGGCCGTCATCGCCGCGCTCGAGGGCATGAAGTACGAGGGCCTGACCGGCACCGAGGAAATCCGCAAGGGCGACCATCAGGTCATCAAGAATTACTATCTGCTCAAGGGCAAGGCAAAGTCGAAGATGGCCAACAAGAACGATTACGCCGACATCATCTCGTCCGGAAAATCCTTCCTGCCGGTGGACAAGACGATGTGCAAGATGGTCTGATTCCCCTCCTTTCCAGCGCCTTCTGCAACCATGCCGCGCATGGTTGCGTTTCTTTTTTCTGATTGGCGCCGCATGAGTATCTATCTGCTTCAAATCATCAATGGCATCGGTATCGGGATGCTGTATTTCCTGATGGCGGTCGGCCTGAGCATCGTGTTCGGCCTGCTCGGCTTCGTCAACTTCGCGCATGGCGCATTTTTCCTGCTGGGCGCCTATTTCTGCTTCCAGCTCATTGCCATGGGCTTCAGTTTCTGGTGGACCCTTCTGACCGCGCCACTGGTGGTCGGCGCACTGGCATGGGTCGCTGAAAAACTCCTCCTGCGCCACATCTACCGGCTGCCGCATGAATTCCATATCGTCTTTACCGTCGGCCTGGCCCTGGTGATCCAGGAAGCCGTGATCCTGCAATGGGGCGTCATCGGCCAGAACGTCGACACGCCGAAAGTGCTGGAGGGGGTCTTCATCCTGGGCGACTTCATCTATCCGACTTACCGGCTGTTCGTGATTGGCTTCACCGTGGCGATGGCGCTGCTGCTGTGGTGGGTGCTGGCAGGCACCCGGCTCGGTGCGATCGTGCGCGCCGGCAGCGAGTCGACCGAGATGGTCTCGCTGCTGGGCCTGAACATCAACCGCATCTTCAGCCTCGTGTTTGCACTTGGCGCAGTCACGGCGGGTCTGGCCGGCGCGCTGGCAGCGCCGATCCGTGGCGTCGAGCCATTCATGGGGGTGGAAGCGCTCGGCATTGCCTTTGTCGCCGTGGTGATCGGCGGCATGGGGTCCTTCTGGGGTGCGCTGGCCGGCGGTCTGCTGGTGGGCATCGTGCAAAGCCTGATGAGCACCATCTGGCCCGAAGGCGCCCGCCTGATGATCTATGTCGCAATGGCTGCAGTCATGCTGCTGCGCCCTAACGGCCTGTTCGGCAGGAGCTGAGAATGATGATGACCCTGTTGAAACGCAACCGCTTCGTTCTGCTGGCGATCGCAACAGTGCTGGTGCTGCCGGCGACAATCAGTTCCGCCTCGCTGGCGACCGAAGTCCTGATCTTTGCCTTGGCTGCACTTGGCTGCAATCTGCTGCTGGGCTATACCGGACTGATGTCCTTTGGCCAGGGAATTTTCCTTGGACTGGGTAGCTATACTGCCGGCCTCGCGTTGCTGCACCTGCATGTACCGCTGCCAGTGGCGCTGCTGCTGGCGATGCTCGTCGGCGCGCTGGCGGCACTGCTGGTGGGCTGGCTGGCGATCCGGCAGCGCGGCGTGTATTTCGTGATGCTGACGCTGGCCTTTGCCCAGATGTTCTACTTCCTCGCCTACACGATGCAGCGCCTGACCGGCGGCGACAATGGCCTGCTCAACATTGCGCGGCCGCCGCTGGCGTTATTTGGCACCACGCTGATTCCGACCGCGACGCCGTGGCAGTTCTACGGCTTGGTGGCGCTGATCTTTGTCATCGTGTTTGCCTTGATGCAGGCGGTGGTCGATTCGGTCCTCGGCCGCACGCTGCTGGCAATCCGCGACAACGAAACCCGCGCTGCTGCGATCGGTTACGACATCAAGTCCTTCAAGCTGATCGCCTTCCTGATCTCGGGCGCGGTCACCGGTCTGGCAGGCGCGCTGTACGCCATGATGACCGGCATCGCGCCGCTGTCGAGCATCGAATACCATGCCAGCGAATCGATCCTGATCATGACGATCATCGGCGGCACGGGCAATTTGTTTGCCTCGGTGCTGGGAGCCGCATTCTATCTGCTGGTAGGCGACTGGCTGTCGTCGCTCTGGCCGCGCTGGCTGATGCTGCTCGGCATTCTGCTGATCGCGGTCAGCCTGGCGATGCAGAAGGGCCTGTGGGGCCTGGGCGAACGGATCGTCAACCGGTTGCTGCGCTCACGGAATCCGACTGCCGCGACGCCACCCGCCGTGGCTGAAGAAGGAGGCAAGCCATGAGCGAGCCGATCCTGCAGGCAGTCAATGTCATCAAGCGGTATGGCAAGTTCACGGCGGTCAACGGCATCACGCTCGACGTCCTGCCCGGCACCGTGCATTCCGTGATCGGCCCCAACGGCGCCGGCAAGACCACACTGTTCCATACGCTCACGGGCACCGTGCCGATCACCGAAGGCAGCATCCTTCTGGAAGGCGAGGAAGTGTCGCACCTGCCGGATTACAAGCGGGTACTCAAGGGCGTGGCGCGCTCCTTCCAGGTCACCAGCCTGTTCCTGAACCTGTCGGTGCACGAGAATCTGCGCCTGGCGGCGCAGGGGCGCAATCCGGCCCAGGCCTTCAAGCTGTGGCGTTCGGCGGAGTCGCTGACGGCTGCCTGTGAGCGCGCCGACACCCTTCTCGGACGCCTGAACCTGACGGCAGTAGCGCAGCGCGTCGCCGGCGAACTGTCGCACGGCCAGCAGCGCCGACTCGAGGTCGGCATGGCCATGGCCGGCCAGCCGAAGATCATCTTTCTCGATGAGCCGACCTCCGGCATGGGCATCGACGACATCGGTGAAATGAAACGCCTGATCCATGGCCTGCGCAGCGAATGCGCGGTAGTCCTGATCGAGCACAACATGGAGATCGTCATGGATATTTCCGACACGATTACCGTCATGCAGCTCGGCCAGGTGCTGGTCGAAGGCAAACCCGACGCGATCCGCAAGGACGAACGGGTGCGCCGCGCCTACCTGGGCAGCATGATCACCGGAGGGGCGGCATGATTCTCGAAACACAAGACGTGCACGGTTACTACGGCAAAAGCCATGTTTTACAAGGCATTTCATTGGGTGTCGATGCCGGTGAAGTGGTCACCCTGCTGGGCCGCAACGGCGCCGGCAAGACCACCACCTTGAAGGCCATCGTCGGCGTGGTGCCGCCGATGAAGGGCAGCGTCACCTTCAAGGGCCAGAACGTGGCGGGCATGGCCGCCCACCGGATTGCAGCCATGGGCGTTTGCCTGGTGCCGGAAAACCGCGGCATCTTCAAGCTGCTCAGCGTCGAAGAGAACCTGACCATGGCCGCCCGCAAGACCTCGCCCTGGCAACTGCCCGATGTCTACCGCATTTTTCCGCGCTTGAAGGAGCGGCGCAAGAATGGCGGTTCCCAACTCTCCGGCGGCGAGCAGCAGATGCTCGCCATCGGCCGCGCCCTGATGACCGACCCGAAACTGCTGATGCTCGACGAACCGGTCGAAGGCCTGGCGCCAGTGATCGTGGAAGAAATCGTGGCTCAGATCATCCAGATCAAGGCCACCGGCATGCCGATCATCCTGGTCGAACAAAACCTGGCGGTCTGCACGCAACTGGCCGACCGGCATTACATCGTCGAACAGGGCCGCATCGTGCACGAGGCCAGCAATGCCGCATTCCTGGCCGATGACCGGATCAAGGACCGTTACCTCGGCGTCAATAGCGCCGCCTGACATTTACCAAGGACACACGACCATGCACACCGCTGTTAGCACCTCCGACCTGCGCATCGATGGCCCGCGCCTCTGGCAGGCATTGATGGATCTGGCCGCACTCGGCGCCACGCCGAAGGGCGGCGTCTGCCGGCTGGCGCTGTCCGACCTCGACCGTACGGCGCGCGATCTGGTCTGCGGCTGGGCCAGGGCCGAAGGCATGAGCATCACCATCGATCAGATCGGCAACATCTTCATGCGCCGCGAGGGCAGCGATCCGACACTGCCGCCGGTGGTAACCGGCTCCCACATCGATACCCAGCCGACCGGCGGCAAGTTCGACGGCAACTACGGCGTGCTGGCCGGCTTGGAAGTCATCCGTACCCTGAACGCACACGGCATCACGACCGCCGCGCCGCTCGAAGTCGTGGTCTGGACCAATGAAGAGGGTTCCCGCTTCGTGCCGGTGATGATGGGCTCGGGCGTGTTCTGCGGCGCCTTCACGCTCGCGCATGCCTATGCCGCCACCGACACCGCAGGCAAGAGCGCCGGCGACGAATTGAAGCGGATCGGTTATGTCGGCCCCCAGACACCCGGCGACCATCCGATCGGCGCCTATTTCGAAACCCATATCGAACAGGGCCCGGTGCTGGAGAACGCCGACTGCGTCATCGGCGTGGTGCCGGCCGTGCTCGGACTGACCTGGTACGACTGCACCGTGACCGGCTTCGAGTCGCATGCCGGCCCGACGCCGATGGCGATCCGCAAGGATGCGCTGCAGGTGGCCACCGGCATCATGCAGGAAGTCGTCGCCATCGCCGAGCGTTACCCGCCTTACGGACGCGGTACCGTCGGCATGGTGCAGGTGATGCCGAATAGTCGCAACGTGATTCCCGGACAGGTAAAATTTTCGATCGACCTGCGCAACGTCAGCGATGCGCTGCTCACGCAAATGAATACCGACCTCGAGGCATATCTGGAAGCGACCCGCGTGCGTACCGGTCTGGGCATCATGCTGGAGCAGGTATCCCACTATGCGCCCTGCCCGTTCCATCCGGTCTGCGTCGACGCCGTGCGGGATGCGGTGGCAGCGCTCGGTTATTCGGCAATGGATGTGGTGTCCGGCGCCGGCCATGATGCGATCTATGTCGCCCGCGTCGCACCAGCCGGCATGATCTTCGTGCCCTGCAAGGACGGCGTCAGCCACAACGAGATCGAGGATGCCGATCCGGGCCACCTGGAGGCCGGCGCCAACGTGCTACTGCAGGCAATGCTGAAGGCTGCAGGTCCGAATTTCTGATTGTCCGATTAGCTGATTGCACTTCATCCGGTTTTAAAGGAGCTTGTCCCATGTCCGTACCCAGCACCCGCAACGCCACACGCAACATCGTCATCGCCCGTCTGAATCACGAGACCAATACCTTTTCGCCGGTAGCGACGCCGCTAGCCGCCTTTGGGCCGCAATGGGGTGACGATGCCTACCGTGACCAGAAAGGCGCCCGCACCGCCATGGGCGCCTTTCTCGACATCGCCGCGACGCTGCCGGGAATGCGCATCGTCACGCCGGTCGCCGCCATGGCCAACCCGAGCGGCACCGTTGCCGCCGACGCCTACGAGGCCGCTTGTACGGCGATCCTGGCCGCGGTCGCCGATGGCTGCGACGCCATCATGCTCGACCTGCACGGCGCCATGGTGAGCGCCGATGCCGACGACGGCGAAGGTGGGCTGCTGGAGCGCATCCGCGCCATCGCACCGACGGTGCCGCTGTGCGTCGCGCTCGACCTGCATGGGAACGTGACGCAGAAGATGATCGACAATGCCGACATCATCGTCGGCTTCAAGACCTATCCGCACATTGACATGTACGAGACCGGCGCCCATGCCGGACGCTTGCTTGCCGACCTGCTCGCAGGACGCAGCACGCCGGCGATCGCCTGGCGCCAATTACCGCTGCTCTCGCATACGCTGCTCAGCAATACCTCCGCCAGCGCCATGCAGCGCGCCGTCGAAGCCGCCCGTGTCGCGGAAGCGCAGCCCGGCATTCTCGCGGTATCGGTCATGGCCGGCTTTGCGCTGGCCGACTTCCACGACGCGGGCATGTCGGTGGTAGTGGTCGCCGATGGCGATACCGCGCTGGCCGATGCCGTAGCAGAGCGCATCGGTCGCCAGATCTGGGACCAGCGCGACGATTTCCTGTATGTCAGCGAGCCGCTGGCCGCCTCCATGCAGCGCGCGCAGGCGCTGGCGTGCAGTGCCAGCAGCGGCAGCGGTCCGGTGCTGCTGCTCGACCATAGCGACAACGTGATGTCGGGCGGCAGCTGCGACATCATGGACGTACTGGAAGCCGCCTTGCAGGCCGGCCTGACCGGTATCGCCATGGGACCGCTGACCGACCCGGCAGCGGTGGCGCGATTGCTGGACGCCGGCGTTGGCGCCACGGTCACGCTCGAGCTCGGCAACAAGACCCGGCTCGATGCGCAGGGACTGGTCAAGCAACCGGTGCTGTTGTCAGGCGTTGTGCGGGCGGTCAGCGACGGCAGCTTTGTCGTCAGTGGCCCGATCTATACCGGCTCGACGGTCAGGATGGGACGCACGGTCCTGTTCGATATCGGCGCGGCCCTGATCGTGGTGACCGAAGAGCGGGTCGAGCCCTATGACTTCGGTGTCTACACCTGCATCGGTATCGATCCCGCCGCCATGGATTACCTGCTGCTGAAATCGCGCATGTACTGCCGCCCGGTGTTCGAGCCTATCAGCCGCGGCCTGGTCGAATGCGATTCCGATACCGGCGGCCCGACCAGCTCCAATTACGACCTGTTCCCGTTCAAGAAGATCCGCCGGCCAATTCATCCGCTGGATGCGGGCGTAACGTTCTGAGCGAATGGGGTCGGTAACGGCGGTAGTCAACGCATTGTCGACCAGCCGTCGACCGGTTACGGCCAACTGATCCGATCCGGTATCATCGCTACTTTGGCGTGCCGTGCTTACCCGGCGCCTTGTCTTGCAGGAGTACCGACCATCCTACGCTTACTGATCGCCGCTGCCGTGCGCAACCCAAGACTGGCCATCGCAGCGCTGCTCCTGGCGCTGATCGCCATGGCCGCGACCAGCGCTTACGCCGGCTATCTTGTGATCGGAGTGATTGCGGCGTATCTGGACACCGGCCGCTTCGTGGCAGCCCTGATTCTTGCCGTTGTCTTTGCCAGGTTTCCGCATGTGCGCCAGGGAAAATTGCGCACCATCGGGCTGTTGCCGAAGGCCGCCAGGCTTCCTGTCATGGTGACGCTGCTGGCGTTGTGCATGGGGAGCTATCTTTCCCGGGGCGAGATGGTGCCGGTGGCGGTTCTGGGCCTGGCCGCCGCCATCGTGCTGACCTTTCGGTGGATCAGGCTGACGGTTGTCAATCGCGTCACGTCAATGCTCTTCAGACAGCCTGGTCCGCAAGCGGATCGGCGGCGCATCGATCCGACGATCATCGACGCCGAGTTTCGAGAAACCAAGGACTGAGAACTTATCCGTAAACAGATGATCAATCCGATGTTCGCCCAGCGTAAAGTCGGGGGTGATCATGAGCAAGCCGAAATCATGGAAAGTAACAGACGATTTCTGGATGCGTGTCGAACGCTTGGTGCCGGTACGGCAAAGGCCAGCTGACCGGGCCTAGCTTCGCAAGGCCAGCGGTGGTCGCCCGGGTACTGCCAAGTTAAGACTTGTCTCAAAAGTCGCGACGTGGTCAGTGCCCGAGCGATCAGACCGTCCTCGCGATGCCGGACCCGCCAAAGGCCTTGGTTTGCAAAAGTAATTCCGCAGTGGATTGAAATTGCGCATTCGGCAAGCGCCCGCGTGGGATGAGGATGCTCGACACGTCCCTTTGGAAGCCTGGGCTGCTGACCCAGTCACTCAAAGCCTTGTCGTCGAACAGCGGCTCGCCATGCTTTTGCTCGTATTGGCGGGCGACCGTGGGCAGGTGCGTCAAAGGCTGGATTGCAAGGTTTCGTTGTATCGGCACGCCGGGTTCGGCGGTACAGGCATCGCCTAGAGCGCTGGACCCTTCATAAGTCAATTCTGCCGCCGTGCCGGTCGCTTCCTTTCGTTCGTCAGGGGTTTTTGCACGGAAACCTTTTGCTGCACTCATTTCTTCCATGTTCGTGATCTGATGAAATACAGTCTGCAGCATGGCGAAGGCGCGTTGTTCGGCCTCGCGACGATCTTCTACGCCTTGCAGCAGTGCCGGAAAATATTCCGGCGCCCCGTACACGACCCGGTCACCCAGCGAGAGCACGAACTTCTCGGTATTGTTGGTGTCATCGGTAAAATGCTGCGCGATATTTTCGACCGTTTTTCCTACTAATACCGTCACCGGCGCCCAGTCGATGACGTGCTCGTCAACAAGCATGCGGCGCCCTGCCGTCAGCCCGGATGGATACCGATCTTGCTGCTTCAAATAATCGGTGACCATCTTTTCGATAAGAGCTTCGAGTGTGGAGGCGCGGCCGCCAGTGTTTTCGCATGCATCGATCACGCCGGCAATGGCGTTTTCTTGTTTTTCAAGAAATGCACCGAACCGCTTGGTATCAAGCGTCATCGGCAAGGTACGCAAGCCCTCGATGGCGTCGGCTGCCGCCTTCGATTTGACGACGGCAAGTTCGACCTGGGCGGTCTTGACGACTTCCGCGATCACTGCACGCCTGCCGGGGTCGAGTCGTGGTCCAGGTTTCTTGTAGTCAGTGGCAAGCAGGGCAGGAAGCTCGGCAAGCTGCGGGGCGAGAGACAGGAAACTGACTTGACGGCGTAACGCCGCGCCGCTGTCGGCGCCTGCTGCACTGAGGTTTGGCGCTCCGGGCAATTCGCCATTTGTCCGCGGTGCTTTCTGCAGTTCGTAGAACGCCATGATCTTGTCCAGCGCGGCCCGGCTGCGTGCCGCTTGCGCCGTCGGTTGGCGTCTAGAACTTTCACTCGATGCAACCTGGAGGGCGTGTCGATGCCCGTTATCGACGATCTGCCGGACATCGCCCTCCGGCATCCGAATGCCCGTCCGCACACTGCGGTTCGTATTCACGGTGCTGTCCGTTGCAGCGGCTGCGGTTGACGGCGGAACCGAACCACCTGGAGCGTTCCAGGAAGATTGATCGATTCGGTTGGCATCACTATTAATGCATGATTTGAACAGGCAACTTAGCACGAGGATTCCTTTACGATTTGGCGCGGACATTGCGAAAAGCAGCACAGATGCAAATGTAAGGGGCAGCTTGGACGGCACATTGTGCACCCGCAAACATGTACGGTAAATTGTGAACGTCTGCGA
>JACMRD010000298.1 GCA_014376645.1 Herminiimonas sp.
AACCGGTTGCCCCGGATGTTGACATCACGCTATTGCGTGCCGAACTGGCACAGATACTGCAAATGCTGCAACCCTGATTCACATAACGCAGTGCGTTTTGAGCGCTGTATCAGAAGCGACTGCACGAAGCCGCTACGCTTTCCACTTGCCCATCAAAAAGGGAACCGTCGCGGTTCCCTGTTTGATGCATGAGCCGGGCTGCTCCAGCCTCGCGCTCTTTCAGAAATCCAGTTTGTCACCCGGCTTCATCGTCAACACCTTGGTAGGCGCGTCGCCCATCGCCTTGATGAATTCTTCCGGCGTGCCTTTGAGCTGAGGTGTTGTTCCATAGTGGATCGGGATGGCGAATTTCGGTTTGATGAAATTGCGCACGGCGTAGGCCGCGTCTTTCGGATCCATCACGAAGTGCCCACCGATTGGAATGAGCACCAGGTCAGGGTGGTAGTACTCACCGATCAGCTTCATGTCGCCAAACAGACCCGTGTCACCCATGTGGTAGATGCGGAATCCGTTTTCCAGTTCGATGATGTAGCCCTGCGGCTCGCCGCCGACGTGCGTTTCGTCCTTGCCGGTGGCCGGATTGCGCCAGGCCAGTTCCGAACTGTGCTCGGCGTGCGTCGCCGTCACCCTGATGTTGGCGCCGATCGGGGTAACGGTACCGCTCTTGCCGAAGCGCGTGCCTTGCTCCGGCGTCAGGATGGCAAGACTAGTGGCGCTCTGGATCAGCCCGGCCGGACCGTAGACCGGCGCGCCGGTCAGCTTGGCCAGCGCAGCGACATCGCCGAAGTGATCGTTGTGGCCATGTGTGACCAAGATCAGGTCGACCTTGCCGAGGGCATCGAGCTTCTTGTACGCGTCCGGCGTTTTTGGATTGGTGGTCAGCCAGGGGTCAATGATGATCACCTTGCCGCCAAGGGTGGTGATTTTGGCAGTCGCCTGTCCGAGCCATTGCACTTCGACCTTGCCCGCCTCAGCGGCCGTTGCGGCGCCTGTCTGGCCCGTCAACAAGGTAACTGCAAGTGCTGCCGCAAAGCGTCGGATCATCATGTTCTCGTCTCCTGTGGGATGGGTAGTTATTGGGATCCAGCGTTATCGTTTGGCCTGCTGATGAATCGCGACGAATAGCGACACCATGGTGGACAGGACAGCGCTGAAATCCTTGTGCGGCTCGGTTTCGTCCCAGATGTAGTTGAGCATGACGGCTTCAAATTCCCGCCGCTTCGATTTCGCCGTGACTTCGTGCGCACGGGTGATCGCTTTCAGAAACTGGCGGCGCATGCCGGGCATCAACGGCAAGTGCTGTATGTCGTCGAGAAACTCGAATCCGCTCGGCAGACTCGAGCCTTTCAGTGCGAATTCAAGCTTTTCAAATACCGATGCGGGTAAGTCGCGTACCAGCTCGCAGGCGCTGGCTTCCATTTTCAGCAAGAGGTTGAAGCCGGCCGGATATACCGCGCCGTAATCGTCCCGCTCTGACAGGAACACCGCAGCCCGCAGCGAGTACTCGGCAGACGACGCATCGGCGAAGGTGCTGTCACGGCTGGTGCGCGTGGTCGGCCAGAAAAAAAGGTTACCTGGCGTGCTGGGATCGTCTGGATCCGGGAAAAAGTGCAACGCGATGTCATCAGTGTCGGTACCGACGCTGGTCAGCATTTTCAAGATCGGTTCCGCCAGTTCACTCAGGGCAGACGCTGCCAGCGTAGCGGTCGCAGAGATATCGGCGTTCGACAGGTCTTCGACGATATAGGTGGACAGAGGTTGAAGCAGCTTGATCGGATCAATGGAAATTGGCGATGGAGAAGTCATGTGGCAGGATCCCGGAGGAGCGGCGGCTGCGAAGTGCAGCGCGCGTGAACGCGGATAGTAACGCGTTTCCATGTGCCAGTGGTTGGTTGGCACCGGCAACTCAACAATGGCCGGTGGTACGTTCGGCCAAGCCTTGTCGCAGAGGCCGTGCCGAATTTCAGGCTCCAGCACCCGCCGACAGGTCCATTTTACGACGCTCGTTGGGGCGTAACAGCACACGCAAGGCAATGTCGACCGGTACCCCTTTGTAATCGAGGAACACGGCTGCATAGCTCGTTCCAGCCTGTTCCTGGAGTGCAATACTTTGCTCGACCAATGCCGCCGTCACCAGATCGCGCCGCATGAATCCAAACGTCAATCCGGCCTGCGGATCGATGTTGTCCCGGTGTGTCGTGCTACCCATTCTCTCTCCAATTGCTTTATTGTTTGGCGCTTCCTGCTTGAAGTCCGATTTGCCACCTTAAGTCGCTTTCTGGCATGACAAACGCGATGCGCCACACTTAATAATTTTGCTTGTCGGATCTATAGCAAGATACGCGCCAATATGGGGTAGCTGATTTAAATCAGACACTTACGACTCTGAGCTAAAAAAAATTTTGAATAGTGTAAAAAATACCGACATGCAACATGCTGCAAAGATACATTGCCTAAGGATAAAGCATGAAGTTTCTTTTAGTCACAATAGATGACGTTAATTGTGCTTTCGTTGCTTTATTCACTTTCAAGCAGTGGGGAGCACGTGGTCTGCCGGGCGGAGATCCGTCGGGCGACAAGGTTGGTGCAAATGTGGGGTGGATGTATCACGCTATGCGCGGTCGTTATTTTTTCAGCCGGCGGGCGGTGACCAGCATCAGGATGCCAACTATTGCGGTAGCGCTGCCGTAGACGGCCCACCGCAACTGTCCTGTCATGAAACTGCCAGGCAAAATGTCGATACCCTGGAGAATCCAGACGAGTCCGAAGAAGATGAAAATGCCGCCGACGATGTTGAGGATGTTACGCATGGTTGACTGCTCCGCAGCGGTTGAGATTGAAGGATTCGGGTCGGCTGGATCTTATATGACAATCCGGCAGGCCAAACAAAAAAGGTCGCAGCCTCGTGAGCTACAACCTTTCTGTTTTCATTGGTCGGGGCGAGAGGATTCGAACCTCCGACCCCGTGCACCCCATGCACGTACGCTACCAGGCTGCGCTACGCCCCGACTGAACGCGTAGTATAGCAGAGCAGATTGACGTTCTGCCACAGGTGTCGCCAGCTTCACGAGCGCATCGAACGGCCCGCGTGAAATCCTTTATGATGGGCTCCCATGGCGTGCTGCAACGCTGACCCTTCCCGGAAACGCTTCCCATGACACTGAAAATCAGTTCTCTCTTCGATGGCGGCTCAGTCGAGCTGGTCGATTGCGCCAATGCCGATCAGATCGACCTGCGCATTCGCCAGGACTCGCATGCCGAATTCCTGCAATGGTTTTACTTCCGGCTGCAAGGCGCGCGGGATACGCATTGCACGTTGCGTATGCTTAACGCGGGTAAGACCAGCTACCCCGACGGTTGGAGAAACTACCAGGCCGTGGCCAGTTACGATCGCGAGACATGGTTCCGCGTGCCGACTTCCTTCGACGGCCAGGTCCTGACGATCTCCCATACCCCGGAGCGCGACAGTGTCTTCTACGCGTATTTCGAGCCATATTCCACCGAGCGGCACCTGGCGCTCCTGGGTCGTATCGAACGGGCGCCGTCAGCGCGAGTATTGGACCTCGCCACGACAAGCGACGGCAGGGACCTGAACGCCGTGGTCGTGGGTGATCCTGCTGCAGGCAGGAAGATCTGGGTTATCGCGCGTCAGCATCCGGGCGAAACCATGGCCGAGTGGTTTGTCGAGGGCATGCTCGATGCATTGCTCGATCCGGCTGATCCTGTCGCGGCGCGGCTGCGCCAGCAAGCGGTCTTCTATATCGTACCAAACATGAATCCAGACGGCGCTGCACGCGGTAACCTGCGCACCAGTGCCACTGGCGCCAACCTGAACCGCGAGTGGATGACCCCGACTGCCGAGCGCAGTCCCGAAGTGCTCGCCGTCAGGTCCATGATGCATGCAACCGGTTGCGATGTCTTTCTGGATATCCATGGCGACGAGGGTTTGCCCTATGTGTTCGTGGCCGGCAGCGAGATGCTGGAAGGGTTCAGCGAGCAACAAGCGCGGGAGCAGCAGGCCTTCATCGACGGTCTGAAAGCAGCCAGCCCCGATTTCCAGACCGACTACGGCTATGCGGCCAGCAAGTATCGGGAAGAAGTATTGAAACTGGCGTCCAAATACGTGGCCTACCATTTCAAGTGTGTGTCCTTGACGCTGGAAATGCCGTTCAAGGACAATGCGATCCTGCCTGACCCGGTCGTGGGCTGGAATGGCGCACGCAGCGCGGCGTTGGGCCGGGCGATGCTGCAACCGATCCTGGCATCGGTGCAAGCGCGGCGCGATTGATGCAGCGTTTAGCCCGATCCCGAGTCGGGCTGACAAAACGCGGGTAGTTCGATGCAAGCCGGCCGCAAAAAATTACCCCAGGAGCGGCAGACGCAGTTTAGTGAAAATGCGTGCTAGCCTGCGGCGTGTCGTCGGGCATTTCGGCATGCACGAGGTCGGCATCAAGATCGGCGTACAACGGTGCCCCGCAGTCATCACAGAATTCCATCGGGAAGCGTTCGGCGTGTTGGTGAACCTTGGCGATCCCGCTTTCCTTGAGCAGCGACAGGATTTCATCGAGCGGTGAGGGTGGTTGGCCGGCCGCGAGCGAGGCCGCCGCCGGTACGGCCTCGACGATGCCATCCACGCTATCCTGCAGCGCCTGCTCCGCATCTTCGGCGCCGTACAGGGGCCAGACGATGCCATAGAGGACTTCAGTGTCTTGCGCCAGCAGGAAACCAATCCGGTATTCATCGATGCGCTGATCGCCGCTGTCTTCACCGAACGCGCCGACGACGACTTGCAGGTCGTCGGGCTGGACGTTCAATGTGTGGGTCAAATAATGCACCGCCGCGCGAATCGATGCTGGCCGGATGCTGCGGTCGGCGTCACGGCAAGCCATGTAGTAGGCTTGCGGCATCAGCAGATCGAGACCGCAACCGGGCAACAGACGCACGATGGTCGGCATGGCTTGCGCCTGCCATTGCTCGAGCGCCTGGCTGCGGTCGCGCAGGTCCATCGTTGCCTGCCAGCGAAACAGTGGTGTGCCTGCCGGTACCGCCACTACGCCCAGCAGGTAGCGGGTATCAGCCAGAAATGGCGCTGTCTCGGGGACGTTGGCGACCACCTTGATCGGGTCGTTTTTCAGAGCAGCCTGCGCCATCCGTTGCGTCAACGCGTAGGTGTCGGCCGGCGTGCGCGGCAACTGATCGATCGAATACAGCATCGGCGCCAGCGCCAGTCGGGCATCACCGGCCAGCACGTGCGCATGCAGGTGTGCCGACAGCGTGGACAGCGCCTCGGCGGCAATCTGACCGGAGGCGATCGAGAAGCGGGTCCAGGCCAGGATCGGTGCGGCGATCAGCAATGCATCGAATCGTTGTCCATCGTGCTCGACGATGAGCGCTTCGCTGCCGGCTTCGATCGCTTCCATCAGCGCATCGTAACCATCAGGTTCTGTGGTGAACAGTTGATCGAGTGCGTGGTCGAGGTTGGCCTGGTGATGGCTCTTCAACAGCTTGTGTGTCTGGGCGTCGAGTGCGCTCTCCCAGTAACGGGATTCGACCCGGCTCCCGGACAACACGACTGCCTGCGCAAGCATGATCAGGCGCTGGGTTTCGGCGGAGAGTTTTTGGGACAGATTTTTTGCAGAACGACGCATGAGAGGAAAACCATAGTGGAGCGGACGGCTTGTATTGTAGTGGATATGACAGCCCTTGCCTGAATTACTGCGGCACCAGACTTTGCGAAATCACGGGCGCGCAAATAATAACGGCGCCCGAAGGCGCCTCTGTGCTGCATGCAGTCCCGGATCGACCGGGACTGTTGATTTTACTTAAGCCGCCAGCAATTGCCGCAGCACGAATGGCAGGATACCGCCGTGCTTGTAGTAATCGACTTCGATCGGTGTATCGATGCGCAGCAGGACAGTGACTTCCTCAGTCTGTCCGTTGGCGCGATGAATCACCAGCGTGACTTCCTGCTGTGGCCGGATCTCGCCTTCGATGCCTTTCAGATCGAAGCTCTCGTCACCGGTGATGCCCAGCGTCTGCACGCTTTGCTCGCCCAGGAATTGCAATGGCAGGACGCCCATGCCGACCAGGTTGGAACGATGGATACGCTCGAATGAACGGGCGATCACGGCCTTGACGCCCAACAGCTGGGTACCCTTCGCTGCCCAGTCACGCGACGAACCCGTACCGTACTCTTCACCACCGAAGACCATGGTTGGCACGCCGTCGGCGACATAGCGCATCGCGGCGTCATAGATTGGCATTTCTTCGCCGGTCGGCTGGAAGCGGGTGATGCCGCCTTCGATACGGGTACCGTCCGGTGTCAGTGGAATCATCAGGTTCTTGATGCGGTCATTGGCAAACGTGCCGCGCATCATGATCTCGTGGTTGCCACGGCGTGAACCGTAGGAATTGAAGTCAGCTTTCAACACGCCGTTGGCGGTCAGCCATTTTCCGGCCGGGCTCGATTCCTTGATCGAGCCGGCTGGTGAAATATGGTCGGTGGTGATCGAGTCACCGAACACACCCAGCGCGCGGGCACCGGTGATGCCGGTGGCGGCTGCTTTCGGCTCCATCGTGAAGTCCGCGAAGAACGGCGGCTCGGCGATGTAGGTCGATTTCGGCCAGTCGTAGACTTCCCCAGCGGCGACGCCCTTGATGCCTTCCCACAGCTTGCCGGGGGCGCCCTTGACGTCGGCGTAGTTGGCCTTGAATGTCTTGGCATTCATGGCGAACTTCATCAGCTTGCCGATTTCATGGCTGGTCGGCCAGATATCGCCCAGGTAGACGTCGCGCATCTTACCGTCGGCGCCCTTGCCGCGGCCAACCGGTTGCGTCATGAGGTCGACATTCATGTTGCCGGCGATCGCATAGGCCACCACCAGCGGCGGCGAGGCCAGGAAGTTCGATTTGATGTTCGGATGAATCCGCGCTTCGAAGTTGCGGTTGCCCGACAGGATGGCCGAAGCGATCAGGTCATGTTCGGCGATCGTCTCGTTCATAGCCGGCGTCAGGTCGCCGGCATTGCCGATGCAGGTGGTGCAGCCGTAGGCCGTCACACCGAAACCGAGTTTTTCCAGATAGGGCAACAGGCCGGCCGCCTCCAGGTACTTGGTCACCACGCGCGAGCCGGGGGCCAGCGAGGTCTTGATGTGCGGCGATACCTTCAGGCCGGCTTCGACCGCCTTCTTGGCCAACAGGCCTGCGGCCAGCAACACGCTCGGGTTCGAGGTGTTGGTGCAGGACGTGATTGCCGCGATCAGGATGTCGCCGTTCTTGACCTTGACGCCATCGGCGTTGGTGTAGACGGTGTCGAGTTCTTCGGCCTTCTTGTTGAAGCCATTGTCGGCGATCGATTTCGAGAACAGCTCGGCAAAGTTGGCCTTGACGTTACCGATTTCGATGCGATCCTGCGGGCGCTTCGGTCCTGCCAGCGACGGGCTGACGGTGCCGAGGTCGAGCGAGACCACGTTGGTGTAATCGATGTCGCCTTCCTTCGGAATGCCGTAGAGCTTCTGGGCGCGGAAATAGCCTTCAAAGGCATCGATCTCCGCCTTGGTGCGGCCGGTACCGCGAAAATAATCGATGGTCGCATCGTCGACCGGGAAAAACCCCATGGTGGCGCCGTATTCCGGCGCCATGTTGGCGATCGTCGCACGGTCCGTCAGCGACAGCGAGGAAGTACCAACGCCGAAGAATTCGACAAACTTGCCAACCACTTTTTCGCGACGCAGCAGTTCGGTGATCGTTAGGACCAGATCGGTCGCGGTGACGCCTTCGCGCAGTTGGCCGGTCAGGTTCACGCCTACCACGTCAGGGGTCAGGAAATAAACCGGCTGACCGAGCATGCCGGCTTCTGCCTCGATGCCGCCGACGCCCCAGCCGACCACGCCGATCCCGTTGATCATGGTGGTGTGCGAATCGGTCCCGACCAGCGTGTCCGGGTAATACACGTCACCGGCAGCATCTTTTTTCTTGTGCACGCCGCGTGCGAGGTACTCGAGGTTGACCTGATGGACGATGCCGAAGCCCGGCGGCACGACGCCGAACGTGTCGAATGCCTGCATGCCCCATTTCATGAACTGATAGCGCTCATTGTTGCGCTGGAATTCCAGTTTCATATTCAGGTCGAGCGCTTTTTTTTCACGGAAATGATCGATCTGCACCGAATGGTCGACCACCAGGTCGACCGGCACCAGAGGCTCGATGTTCTTGACCTTGACGCCCATTTTCGCGGCGACGTTGCGCATCGCGGCCAGGTCAGCCAGCAGCGGCACACCCGTGAAGTCCTGCAGCACCACGCGCGAGACGACGAAGGGGATTTCGTCGGTGCGGACCGCCGTCGGCGTCCAGTTCGCCAGTTGGTGAACGTGCTCTTCAGTGACTTTCTTGCCGTCGCAGTTACGCAGCACGGATTCGAGCACGATCCGAATCGAGATCGGCAGGCGCGAAATCTTCACGCCGAGTTTTTTCTCCAGTGCGGGCAACGAATAGAACTTGCCCTTTTTGGCGTCTGAAATTTTGAATTCTTTGAGTGTGTTCAGAGTATTACGAGCCATGACCTCTCCTTGGGTGCGAATCACGTGATGAAAACAGGATGACGCTTGTTGCTTGAATTATTGTTCATTGGTGCGGTGTCAGCCATGGTCTTTGCCATGGCCGCGCGTAATGCGATTCAGCCCCGGGCCGCCGGCACCACTCTGGGCGCCTCGATCGGCTGCGGCGTATTGGCAGGCTTGGTTGGCTCGATCGGCGACGCCGTCTTCGGCGCCAGCTGTTCGGCGTCCTTGCATTCATTGGCCAGCTGCTGGCCGCGCTTGGAATCGAGCAGCATGCCCTTGGCGGGAATGCCGATCCAGATCAGGCCGAATTTCGAATTTTCGAAGCGATGGGCGCCGGTCGTGGTCGATACGCGCGTCATGCGGTGCACGCGTTGGTTCCAGCGCAGCGCCATATGGTCGTTGTCGTCGGCGTTGCGGTAGAGGGTCAGCTTGTTTCCGAGCTCGCAATTCAGATCGGTGACGGCCGCGCCCTTGCCATCGAACTCCTTGTCGTCGTCATCAAGTACCGGGCCGGTCTTTTCAGCTGGCTTGGTGGCTTTTTTATGTGTAACCGATTTCTTGACGGTCTTCTTTTCCGTTGTGCTGGCAGCGGTTTCTGCGTGTGCGGTGGTGCCGATACAGCAGGCAAGTGCCAGGAAGGCGATCAGCTTGTTCATGGGTTCTCCAGATGAGGTGCATCGGTGATGGCGCGGTCGGGGTGCGGGGATCGCGTGGCCATCACAACAGTCCGGCCGCGAAATCCGGCAACGGCATGCCGTTGGCTCGCGCGCGCTGCAGGACGGTCCAGTAATAACGGTAGCTGGCACGGTCGTGCAGCTTGCCGTTGTGCTGGATCGGACCCCAATGCTGCGCCTGGGCGTCGGCCAGGATGATGGAGGCTTCGTGTATCTCCGACATGCGGGGTGCAAATGATTTCAGGATCGGCTTGATTTGGTCCGGATGAATGCTCCACATCCGAGTAAAGCCGAACTCGCCGCCGGCGCGCGTTGCATCGCTGGCGACAACTGACGTATCCTTGATCTCGGTGGTGACGTTGTGCGAGGCGACCTTGCCATAGGCGTGACAGGCAGCGGAAACCTCGAGCTTGGCGCGCACGACCAGCGAATGGGTGAACTGCGCGGGGGAGCGCATGGCGGCTGCCGGTATCGCACCGTAATGCGAGGAAACGAAGTCCATGATGCCGAACGACAGGCACTCGACCTGCGGCAATGCAGCAATGGCGAAGACATCGATGAGTGCACCCTGGGTTTCGATCAGGACATGGATCGGCAGGCCGGTGCGGCCAGCACGTTGCGCATGCCGGTTCACGCCCGTTAGCGCGCGCTTGAGCTCGACCACGCTGTCGACCTTCGGGATGACCAGATACGCCAGACGCGGTGCAGCCATTTCACATACGATCCGCACGTCCTGTTCGAACGCCGCATGACGCACGTCGTGCACGCGCACGCCGATGCGATTGAAATGATTGTCACCGCTGGCGATCATCCGGCCCACCAGCCGGGCATGCGCCTCTTCGTTGACGGCGGCGGCACCATCTTCGCAATCGAAGGTGATGTCGAACACCGGCCCCTGTTCCTGTTGCATCGCCAGCGACTTGCGCATCAGCTTTTCACCGCCGGCGTAATGATCGCAGGCGGGGAGGGTGATAGGCGGACGCTGACCTTGAAAGAGGGCTTCGGAAGGATGCATGGACCGTTTCTATGGGCTGGCGGTCGTCCTAGCCGAGCAGGTGCTTGACGCCGTCGCGTTCTTCGGTCAGCTCCTTGAGCGTCAGGTCGATGCGTTCCTGTGAAAACGCGTCGATCTCGAAGCCCTGGACGATCTTGTATTCGCCGTTTTCAGTGGTGACCGGGAAGCCGAACATGGTGTCCTTCGGAATGCCGTATGAGCCGTCTGATGGAATGCCCATCGTGGTGATCTTGCCGCCGGTGCCGAGCACCCAGTCATGCACATGGTCGATTGCCGCGTTGGCCGCCGAAGCTGCCGAGGACAGGCCGCGGGCTTCAATGATCGCGCCACCACGTTTGCCGACGGTTGGCAGGAACACGTCGCGATTCCACGCGTCGTCATTGATCATGTCCTTGACCGATTTGCCATCGACCGTGGCAAAACGATAGTCGGCGTACATGGTCGGCGAGTGATTGCCCCAGACGAACAGTTTTTCGATCGACGTGACTGGCTTGCCGGTCTTGGCAGCGATCTGCGACAAGGCACGGTTGTGATCGAGGCGCAACATGGCCGTGAAGTTCTTCGGCGGCAGGCTCGGTGCGGATTTCATGGCAATGAAGGCGTTGGTGTTGGCCGGATTGCCGACCACCAGGACCTTGACGCTGCGCGAGGCGACGGCGTCGAGCGCCTTGCCCTGCACCGTGAAGATCTGTGCGTTGGCTTCCAGCAGATCCTTGCGTTCCATGCCGGGACCGCGCGGACGGGCGCCGACCAGCAAGGCGACGTCGATGTCTTTGAACGCCGTCATCGGATCGCTGTGAGCAGTCATACCTGCGAGCAGTGGAAACGCGCAGTCGTCTATTTCCATCATTACGCCCTTGAGCGCCTTCTGTGCTTTTTCGTCCGGAATTTCAAGCAGTTGCAGGATCACTGGCTGGTCTTTGCCGAGCATGTCGCCGGTGGCGATGCGAAACAGCAAGGAGTAACCGATCTGACCGGCAGCGCCGGTGACTGCAACGCGCATTGGGGCTTTTGCCATGTTGTTTCTCCACAGAGGTATTGAAAAAGGGGCCGGCAGGATGTCTCAGGCAGGAATGTGATGCAAGTTCGCTCGAGCAAGTGCGCAATGATACCGTCGAACTTCGCTTGCGTCATGCGCCGATAGCATCTTCCTGCTAGCGGCGAATACGCAGGCCGGTGCGACCTCGTATCGCGATTGCCCGCGAGTGTAGGCCTGCGATACACTCGTGTCAATTACAATCCTCTATCTTATATAAGACATATCACCACACACTTTTTGCTGGACTGCAATGAGTGTTTTGTGGTGAAATCATGCTTCATGAGCTCAGTCCCCATTTCTGTTCCCGGTATCCTGCCACCCGCCAGCGG
>JACMRD010000057.1 GCA_014376645.1 Herminiimonas sp.
CGAAGCGACCCTGACCATGCCGTCGCCCGACGCCTGGATGCAAAAGGGCGGCAAGCAGGGTCGGCACACCGAGCACTTGGGCTACCTGCTGGCGGAGATGCAGTTCCTGCAGCGTGCCTATCCGGGCGCGAGCTGGTAATGTCGACGAGGGCAGCGCTGCCGCCGACGCTGGACGTCCCGGATGGCAGGCCGTCGATCGAGCAGGTCTGGCGCTGGCTGGACGCCGTGGCCGATCCGGAGATCCCGGTCATCTCCGTGGTCGACCTCGGGATCGTGCGAACCGTGGCGTGGGTCGCGAACGAGGAGGGCGACGGCGGCCTTGCGCACCCCGATGTGACCTGTGTGGTCACGATCACGCCCACCTATTCCGGTTGCCCAGCCATGGCCGTGATCGCCGAATCGATCAGCCTGGCGTTGCAGGCACGCGGCATCGCACGCGTGACGATCGCGACCCAACTGGCTCCGGCCTGGACCACCGACTGGATGAGCGCGAACGGCAAGCAGAAGCTGACTGGCTACGGCATTGCGCCACCTGCCGAGCAGGTGATCGACATCAGCGGAATCAGCCGCAAGACATCCGGGCTTCCGAAGCCACGCCTGGTCGTCGCCTGCCCGCTGTGCGGCTCGACCCATACCGCGCTGACCAGCCAGTTCGGCTCGACCCCCTGCAAGGCGCTGTACCGCTGCGAGGATTGCCGCGAACCGTTCGACTACTTCAAGTGCCACTGAAACCCATGAGCGCCTTCCATACCCTGACCGTTGCCGACGTCCAGCACCAGACCCGCGATGCCATCTGCATCACCTTCGCGGTACCGGACGCGCTGCGCGAAGCCTTTCGCTTTACTCAGGGCCAGCACCTGAGCGTGCGCGCCATGATCGACGGCGAGGATACTCGCCGCTCGTACTCGATCTGCTCGGCGGTACAGGACGATGCGCTGCGCATCGCGATCAAGCGGGCGCCGGGCGGTATCTTTTCCAACTGGGCCAACGATCATCTGCAGCCCGGCGCCTGGCTCGACGTCATGCCGCCGCTAGGCCACTTCAACGTCGCGCTGGCGGCCGACAATCGCAAGCATTACCTGGCCTTCGCCGCCGGCAGCGGCATCACGCCGATGATCTCGATCATCAAGACGACCTTGCTGGCCGAACCGCACAGCCGCTTCACGCTGGTGTACGGTAACCGGGCATCGTCTTCCGTCATGTTTCGCGAGGTCCTGGCCGACCTGAAGGACGTCTACCTGGAGCGCTTCAACCCGGTCTATGTGATGAGCCGCGAACAGCAGGACATCGAACTCTTCAACGGCCGCATCACGCAGGACAAGGTCGAGGCGCTGTTGTGCACCTGGATCGACATCGAGACGATCGATACCGCCTTCATTTGCGGCCCCGAATCGATGATGGAAGGGGTCTCGGTGGCGCTCCTGGCCCACGGCATGCCGAAGTCGTCGATCAAGGCCGAACTGTTCGCCGCCAGCGTGCCCGCGCACCGTCACGTCGCGCGGGCGCTGCCTGCCGGCGCGGGTGCCCAGTGCCAGGTCACAGTGGTGGTCGATGGCAATCACGCCCAGTTTTCGATGGACAAGGACCGCGAATCGATTCTCGACGCTGGCCTGCGTCATGGCATCGACCTGCGCTATTCCTGCAAGGCCGGCGTCTGCGCTACCTGCCGTTGCAAGGTCGTCGACGGAAAGGTCGAGATGGATGCCAACCACGCGCTGGAAGACTATGAAATCGCTCGTGGCTTCGTGCTCAGTTGCCAGAGCTTTCCGCTCACCGATGCAGTGACGCTGGATTTCGATCAGGACAGCTGAGACGTTCGTCGCATCGGTTCGCATAAAAAATAATCCGCCCCCCGAGACAAGGCCAGCCATGACATATCAAAGCATCCTCTTCGACATCGCCGGCGGCATCGCACGCCTGACCCTGAACCGTCCCGACAAGCTCAACAGTTTCACGGTCGCCATGCACGAGGAAATCCGTACCGCGCTGAACCAGATGGACGCCGATCCCTCCGTGCGCGTGCTGGTGCTTAGCGGCGCAGGGCGTGGTTTCTGCGCTGGCCAGGATCTGGCGGACGAAGCCCTGGCTCCGGGCGACCGCGCCCTCGATCTTGGCAGTCTGGTGGAGCAGTATTACGGTCCGCTGGTGCAGCGCCTGCGCGCCTTGCCGTTCCCCGTGATCTGCGCCGTCAACGGCGTCGCCGCCGGCGCCGGCGCCAACCTTGCGCTAGCCTGCGACATCGTGCTGGCAGCACGGTCGGCGAATTTCATCGAACCATTTTGCCGGCTCGGTCTCTTGCCCGACACGGGCGGAACTTATTTCCTGCCGCGCCTGATCGGTTCGGCCCGCGCCATGGGACTGTCCCTGCTCGGTGAAAAGCTCAGCGCCGAACGCGCCGAAAGCTGGGGCCTGATCTGGAAATGCATCGACGATGCGCAACTGCAGGCCGAGACCGATGTCATGGCCGCCCATTTCGCGCAGGCACCGACCCTGGGTCTTGCCCGCACCAAGCAGGCGCTGTACGCAAGCCCCGACAACACGCTGGCGCAGCAGCTCGACCTGGAGCGCGACGGTATCCGCGAACTGGGTAACAGCGCCGATTGCCGTGAAGGCGTGGCCGCGTTTCTCGGCAAGCGTCCACCGGTCTTCACGGGGAAATGACAATGGCTGCCGATACACCACAGGGCCCATTGAACCATTCCGAACAGAGCCTGGCCATGGCGGTCGGCGCGGCGATGCATGCGCGTGACGGCGCATCGCAATCGCTGGGCATGACGCTGGTGTCGATTGCGCCCGGCCATGCACGCATGACGATGACGGTGCGGGCCGACATGCTCAACGGGCATCGTACCTGCCACGGCGGGTTCCTCTTCGCGTTCGCCGACAGTACCTTCGCCTTCGCCTGCAACAGCCGCAACGAGAACACCGTCGCCGCCGGTTGCAGCATCGATTACCTGGCGCCCGGATTCGAGGGCGACGTGCTGACGGCCGAGGCGGTCGAGCAATCGCTGGGCGGCCGGCTCGGCCTCTACGATGTCACGGTCAGCAATGCGGAGGGATCGCGACTGGCGCTGTTTCGCGGCAAGTCGTATCGCATCAAGGGCGAAGTCATCAACGAATCCCTCGATCCTGCCCTTTCGAATTCCACCTCCTAGGAGAGCGCGATGCCGCAACTGCCGCCACAGCGACCCAGCCCCGACCTTCTCGAGCCGATCGAGTTCGCCAGCCGCGATGAACTGCAGGCCCTGCAGCTGCAGCGCATGCAATGGTCGCTGGCGCATGCCTATGCCAACGTGCCGCATTACCGTGCCGCGTTCGACGCGGCGGGCGTGCATCCGTCCGACCTGAAGGCGCTGGCCGACCTGGCGAAATTTCCCTTCACCGCCAAGGCCGAACTGCGCGCCAATTATCCTTTCGGCATGTTCGCCGTGCCGCGCGAGCAGGTCTCGCGCATCCATGCCTCCAGCGGCACCACCGGCAAGCCGACCGTGGTCGGCTACACGCGCAACGACATCGACACCTGGGCCACCGTGGTGGCGCGTTCGATGCGGGCAGCCGGCGTGCGCGCCGGCGACATCGTGCAGGTGTCGTATGGTTACGGATTGTTTACCGGTGGCCTGGGCGCGCACTACGGCGCCGAAAAACTCGGTTGTACCGTCATCCCGATGTCGGGCGGCCAGACCGAAAAGCAGGTGCAGCTGATCCGCGACTTCCAGCCCGACGTCATCATGGTCACGCCGTCCTACATGCTCAACATCGTCGAGGAATGCCTGCGCCAGGGGATCGACCCGGCCGCGACATCCCTGAAGATCGGTATCTTCGGCGCCGAACCCTGGACCGATGCGATGCGGCGTGAGATCGAGGCCCGCGCCGGCATCGATGCGGTCGACATCTACGGTCTGTCGGAAGTCATGGGCCCGGGCGTGGCTAGCGAATGCATCGAGAGCAAGGACGGCCCGGTAATCTGGGAAGACCATTTCTATCCCGAGATCATCGACCCCGATACCGGCGCAGTGCTGCCCGACGGCGAATTGGGCGAACTGGTGTTCACTTCGTTGTCCAAGGAAGCCATGCCGATCGTGCGCTACCGCACGCGCGACCTGACGCGATTGCTGCCGCCGACCTCGCGTTCGATGCGCCGGATCGGCAAGGTCACCGGGCGTTCCGACGACATGCTGATCATACGGGGCGTGAATGTCTTCCCGAGCCAGATCGAGGAACTGATCCTGAAGGTCGCGCAGCTGGCGCCGCATTATCAATTGGTGGTCACGCGCGACGGCCATCTGGATGCGATCGAAGTACTGGCCGAGTGGCGCCTCGATGCAGCCGATGCGTACACGACGCATATGGCAGAGCGCATCGGCGCCGAACTGCAGCACCACATCAAGACGCATGTCGGTATCTCGGCCAGGATTTCGGTGCTGCCGGCAGCGAGCATCGAGCGTACCCTGACCGGCAAGGCGCGCCGGGTCGTCGACAAGCGCGCCCACCTCGTCAATTCCTGAACGGAGCCCGCATGCTGCAAGTCTATTCAATCAATGGCATCACGCCGGTGGTCGATCCGAGCGCCTATGTGCATCCGAGTGCGGTCCTGATCGGCGACGTCATCATCGGCCCGCGCTGCTACATCGGGCCGTGCGCCAGCCTGCGCGGCGACTTCGGCCGCCTGATCATGGAAGAAGGCGCGAACCTGCAGGACACGTGCGTGATGCACGGTTTTCCGGGTAGCGACACGGTGATCGAGGTCGATGGTCATATCGGTCATGGTGCGGTCCTGCATGGCTGTCACATCGGCCGCAATGCGCTGGTCGGCATGAATGCGGTGATCATGGACGAGGCGGTGATCGGCGAATCGAGTTTCGTCGCCGCCATGTCGTTCGTCAAGGCACGCATGATCGTGCCACCGCGCAGTCTGGTGGTCGGCACGCCGGCCAAGGTCCTGCGGGAATTGACGGAACAGGAAATCAACTGGAAAAACGCCGGCACGGCCGAATACCAGGACCTGACCCTGCGCTCGCTGGCCACCATGCAGCGGGTCGCGCCATTGACGGCGGTCGAGGAAGGGCGGCGCAGGCTGGAGTTGCCGTCCTCTCTTCCGCTGCACAAGATCAAGTCGACCAGCGCACTATAGAGCAGCTCCTGACGTCTCAGGCTTTCAGGCCATGCAGTGGAAGGAAACGATGCCGATCAGCGAGGGGCGTTTTCAGCTTGCGCCGCCAGCATCTGCTGCGCCGTCTCCGATGCGCCATCGCGGAACAGTTCGATGTTGATCTGCGCATGCGCGTATTCGAGCGCCTTGAGCAGGGTGTAGATGGTCGAGGTATCGCCGGTCTGCCAGCCCAGCGCGGCAGCGCGCTGGACGAACGGATTGTCGGCGCCCAGCACGGCGGTGCCGCCGATGCCTTTCTTGTCACGGATGTCGGCGGCGACCGCGCTGCGCAGTGCGGCCAGTGTGTCGAGCAGTTCAGGAACGGTCATCATTGCTTGTCTCCGGATGTAGGAGCGCCGTCAACAACACGACGCCCGATACCTCGATCAATTGAATACTGCGTGCACATCCGGAGCGAACCGGATGTGCTGCATGGTATCAGGGCTGGCCGGCGTAATTGACCGGCGCCCAGGCATAGGCCTTGCCGTCGCGCCGGATGTGACCGACGCCAGGAAACGGCAGGTGCGATGCCGCGACCAGATAGCCCGCCTTGGCGGCATCGGCATAGGCTTGCTGACGCTGGCGGGCGGCGTTCCTGGCATCCGAGTCGAACTGGATCGTGACTTCCGGATGATCGAACTGGACGGCTGCGACATGTATCAGGTCGCCCCACAGGACCAGCTTCTGGCCCTTGCTCTCGACCACATACGTGCTGTGGCCGGCGGTATGGCCCGGCGCAAACACTGAACGCACGCCCGGAACCAGTTCGATGCTGCCGTCGAAGCTCTTGAACTTGCCGGCCTTGACGTAAGGATTCAGGGAAGCCATCGCACCCTGGAAAAAGCCCTTGCCGTCGGTAGGCGCCTTGTCGAGATTCGCCTGGCTCAGCCAGAAATCGGCATCGTGCTTCTCGGCACGCACCACGGCGTTCGGAAAGGCAGGTTTGTCACCGGCCATCAGCCCGCCGACATGGTCGGGATGCATGTGGGTGATGTATATTTCATCGACCTGCTCCGGTTGGTACCCGGCGGCCTTCAGGTTGGCGGCCAGCTTGCCCAGCGTCGGCCCGAACAATCCGGCCGCGCCGGTATCGACCAGCACCAGTTTGTCGCCGGTGTTGATCAGGTAGGCATTGACCGAGGTATCGAGCGGGCTGCTCAGCGCCACTTTCGCCAGTGCCTGATCGACTTTGACGGAGGTCGTGTTGGTCAGCAGCTTGTTGACCGGCAGTGCAACGGTGCCGTCCGACAGGGCGGTGATCTCGAAATCGCCGAGCATCATGCGGTAGTAACCGGGCGCCTGGGTCTTGACCATCGGCGCTGCGGCGATCGCTGCAGGTGCCATCAAGACGGTAGTGGAAGCCAGCAGCGCGACCGCGCCGGCAATGCGGGAAACAGTAAAAGATGTCATGGAAAAATCCTCGGCAAAATCGGTCAGGCAATCGGCGCTGGCACATGGTGAGACCGTGCCAGCGGCGTCGCGCTGCATTATGCCAATAATTTTCAGGGCGTGTCGTGCACTGCTGAAAATGCAGGCGGCAGACTGTCGGTGGGCCGCGCCAGTCGCATACGACCCGCGTATGGTGCTGCGTCGTGATGTCCGAATCTTAACCATCCGTCATATCGAAATACTCACCATCCGTAACGTTTACAATCTGTTGTCCATTTTTTTAGTGAATCGGCTTGACCTTCAATGAGCATTCCCATTCAATCGTCTCCGCTTCCGTTGCAGGGAAAATGCGTGCAGTGCAAGAATTCCGCCGGTACGATGTTCGAGTTCGATCACGCTTTCCAACCCATTGTCGACGTCAGCATGCGCAACATTTTCGGCCACGAGGCGTTGGTGCGCGGGCCATCCGGCGAGGACGCCCGCTCCGTGCTATCCCAGGTAGACGACGGCAATCGCTACGCATTTGATCAGGCCTGCCGCGTCAGTGCGATCCGCGGCGCGGCGCAACTGGCGATGCCAGGCATGCTGTCGATTAACTTCATGCCCAATGCAGTGTACCGGCCGGAAGCCTGCATCCAGACCACTCTGACGGCTGCGCGCGAATTCGGCTTTCCGATCGAGAACATCATTTTCGAGACGACCGAAAACGAGAAAGTGATCGACAAGAAATTCTTGATCGAAATTCTGAGCGAGTACAAGCGTTTCGGTTTTCGGACCGCAATCGACGATTTCGGTGCCGGGTACGCTGGACTCGATCTGCTGGCCGACTTTCAGCCGGACATCATCAAGATCGATATGGAACTGGTGCGCGGCATCGACAGCAACCGGGCGCGCCAGATCATCGTCAACTCGGTACTCGACATGTGCACCTTGCTGGATATTGAAATCATCGCCGAAGGGATCGAAACCCACGAAGAGTACCGCTGCCTGGCCGATCTTGGCATCGCCTACATGCAGGGTTTTTACTTCAGCAGGCCGCAATTCCGCGCGCTCGGCATCGTCGATCCCGCCGCGTGGTAGCGCTCACGGCGCAGGGCCTCGGTGGTACGGATTATTTTCCGGAGCGGCCCTTCTTGCGGGCGGTGGTGTGAGTCGGAAATAGCGCTTGCGTCCATGCACTGGTGGCCTGCCGCGTGTTCTTGGCGGCCTCGCGTTTGAATGCCGCTGTCGCATGACCGCGTGCCGTACCGGCGATCCGGTTCGCGCCGCTCAGGAACATGCTCATGAAGAGGTTTTTCATTTGGATTCCTTGAACTGAACAAACCTGTTGGACTGCCCGTTGGCATATAGTTCACAGCTTGGGTGTCTGGATAGTTCGGCGAAAATAAGGTGCCGAGACTGAGGTGCTGAAACGTGGCCATGATTTCCGAGTCGGGGAAATCGCAGCCACGGTCAATCTTGCAGAGGTGGAGCGGGTGGTTCAGAAGTGGAGCCCTGACGACTCAGCCTTGCCGTTTTGCGTGTAACTGCCGGCGCGTCGGCTGGCTGCCGATCCTGTATTGCTTGCGGCGGTCACCCATCAATCCGCGCAGGACCGCTATGCTCAATTCGGTGACCTCATGAATCCGGATCAGCACGGAGGCGCCCACAGGAATCTGTTTGTGCCGGATCTTGCTGATCACCGGCGGGCTCAGTCCGAGGGTCCGTGATAGCGCTGCGTCGTTCTTCAGTTTGAGTGTGACCTGCAGGGTGTCGAGCAGATGGCTGGGGTCATAGCGGCTCGCTTCGGTGCCGTTGCCGCGCACATCAGCAGCCGTGGCTGGCGACTCGTCGTCGCTGTCGCGGGAATCATAGGAACTCATTGCGGTTCTCCAGGTTGTAGGTGATGGCCGTGCCCCGGTCAAGCGCCGGTGCCCGCAATAGCCGGGTCGGCATTTCAAGGCAGGTCCAGATTGCGGCGCCGATCGCATAGCTCATGACGCCGGCGGCCACCATGAACAGATCGAAGTTGTTGATATTAAAATCCATTGCTGTCCTCCTTTATTGCATGATGAGCAGACGAATGAGTGGAAGGACATCGTCGCTGGGCGTGCGGCCAGTTTGCACGTGGCAACTGGTAACAAGTGTTATGGATTTGTAAGAGTTCGTAAGGACCCATCGGCAGTGCGCAAAATCGACCTCGCCGTTTCGGCATTGTGTTTAAGGCCTTCACCCTCATTTGGACTGCATGATTCCATTTTCGATTCTCGATCTCGCGCCAATAATTCAAGGTAGTGATGCTGCCCAATCCTTTCGCAACTCGCTTGATCTGGCGCAGCATGGCGAGCAGTGGGGATTCAATCGTTACTGGCTGGCGGAACATCACGGCATGCCGGGTGTCGCCAGCGCCGCTACAGCGGTGCTGATGGCGCATGTTGCCGCTGGCACCTCGACGATCCGCGTCGGCGCCGGCGGCATCATGTTGCCGAACCATTCGCCGCTGCTCATCGCCGAGCAATTCGGCACGCTCGAATCACTGCATCCCGGGCGCATCGATCTCGGTCTGGGCCGGGCGCCGGGTTCCGACCAGCTCACGGCAAGGGCGCTGCGGCGCAACCTGTCCTCCGACGCGAACGAGTTTCCACAGGACGTCATGGAGCTGATGGATTACCTGTCGCCATCGTCGCGCCAGCCGGTGCGGGCCGTGCCAGGTGCGGGCTTGCAGGTGCCGATCTGGATTCTGGGCTCCAGCCTTTTCGGGGCGCAGTTGGCGGCGCATCTGGGGTTGCCGTTCGCCTTCGCGTCGCACTTCGCACCGGGGCAGATGATGCAGGCGGTGGCGCTGTACCGGGACAACTTCAAGCCGTCCGCGCAATTGAAGAAATCGCATGTGATGCTA
Organism: Herminiimonas sp.; assembly: GCA_014376645.1. GTDB lineage: Bacteria > Pseudomonadota > Gammaproteobacteria > Burkholderiales > Burkholderiaceae_D > JANXSS01. Next base: position 9,417 of record JACMRD010000057.1, read on the forward strand.
GGTTTCAATGTGTTCGCCGCCGATACTGACGATGAGGCACACCTGCGCGCGACCTCGATGCAACAGGCGTTCGTCAATCTGCGTAGCGGCCGGCCATCGTCATTGCCGCCACCGTTATCCGGGTACATGGAGCGGCTCGGACCGCAGGAGCGCGCGATGCTCGACGCCGTGCTGTCCTCGTCAGCCATTGGGTCTGCGGCCACCGTTCGCATCCAGCTGGAAGCCTTCATCGATCGTACCGGCGCGGATGAACTGATGATCACGTCGCAGATCTTCGATCATGCAGCCCGCTTGCGATCGTACGAGATCACGGCTGGGATTCGTCTTGAAATGGCGGACGCCACAGCGACCGTGCGGCGAAAGCGCGCGTCTGCGGTGCTGTCCTGAATCGACCACCTCGGTCACATAATGTCAGCGCATGACGTTACAGTGGCCCGGACAGGATCTTGAAACCAAGCATCAGCGTACCGATCACGGTATTGACCGTGATGCTCACTGCCATCGGTACGAAAAAAAATGCCGACAGGATCGGCGCCTGCAGCAGCGTTTCACACAGCGCACCTAATCCATACATCAGCCCGCCGACCACCAGCCAGCGTCGCAGGTAGGTCGCCAGCCAGCGCGCCTGCTGTAAATTGTGGCGCCAGGCGCTGGACCGCTCGAAGCGATCCCCCTTGCCGACATCCCTGAAGAGCCAGCCGAAGAAGAAATAACGGTAAAGCAGTGTTCCGAAAGTGAGATCAGCCATGGCGAACCTTGTGTGTCGACGACCCAGAGCAGTTTTACATAGCCTTTCGATTGACGCCGGATATTGATTTAATTTGCATATAAGAATGTTCAATCACATCGAGTGCGATCACCCTCGACGGCGAAGCCGTGCACTCGATGCACATTGCCGTGCTCTGGGAAGGCGCCGGGGTGACGATCGAAGCGCGCACTGCTGCCCGCGTGATGCTGCTGAGCGACGCGCCGATCGACGGCGAGCGCTGCCTCCGGTGGAATTTCGTCTCCAGCAGCAGGGCCCTGATCGAGGCGGCGAAGGCCGGCGGGCAGGCCCGGCGTTCTGCGTCGATGACGGAAGAAACGGAATGGATTCCGCTGCCGGAACAAACATTCATGCTAGCCGCTGATGCGTGTCCTGGCCAAATCGTATCTGCGTGTGACCCGGACCGCTTGTGTACGCACCGACGTGACGCTGGGCACGCCGTCGTCGCCGCTGTTGCCGTCAGGCGCATGGATGCCGGATCGTCCGGTCGGCGATTCTGTTAGGCTTGTCGCGACAGCAACTGTCAATTGACCCGAACCGGAGAACGCGATGCAGCAGCAAGGATGGTTCAGATGTGCACAGCAGCACTTGTTTGCTGTTCTGTGGATTCCGCTGGCAGCGGCACTCCTGCTGCCGGGCGCTGGATGGGCCGGCGAGCGGTATCGGATCGACCCGCAGCACACGTTTTCCAGCTTTGAATACGAACATTGGGGCCTGTCGCTGCAGCGTGGTCGCTTCGATGGCAATACCGGAGTGATCGACTTCGATGTGCAGGCAAAAACTGGCGCCATCGATATCCAGATCGACGCCGCCTCGATCAGCACCGGCAGCAGCCTGTTCGACCGCGTGTTGCGGTCGACGGAGTTTTTCGACGTCGCGAAGTATCCCGGCATCGACTTCAAGTCGTCGGTATTGCGTTTCGAAGGCGAACGGCTGACGCAGGTCGACGGTATCCTCACCATCAAGGGAATCTCCCGTACGGTCACGCTGCAGATGACCCGCTTCGACTGCCGCTTCATGGTCCTTTACGGCAAGCGCGCCTGCGGCGCCAACGGCTATGCCAAACTCTCCCGCAGCGAGTTCGAACTGGGTCGCTACGTACCGTTCGTCAGCGATCTGGTGACGCTCTACGTCAGTGTCGAAGCGATCCGCGACGAGCCGGCTGCGGCGAGCCCGGCTCAGTGATCGTCCCGCAGATAGGTGGCATGGCGCGGCAGGAGCAGGCTGACGACGAAGGCCACCGCCATCAGCGCCGTGACATACCAGTAGAACGTGGTCTCGTGACCGAGCGACTTGAGCAGTAGCGCCACGTATTCGGCCGATCCGCCGAACATCGCATTGCCCACCGCATAGGCCAGACCGACGCCAAGCGCGCGTATTTGCGGCGGGAACATTTCCGCCTTCACGATGCCGCTGATGGAGGTGTAAAAACTGACGATGGCCAGTGCCGCCGTAATGAGGGCAAAAGCAACCAGCGGATTGGTCACATGCTGCAGCGTCGTCAGGATCGGCACCGTCGCCAGCGTGCCCAGTGCACCGAAGATCAGCATGTTGTTGCGCCGCCCGATGCGGTCGGACAGCATGCCGAACAGTGGCTGCATGCACATGTACAGAAACAGGCAGGCGGTCATGATGTTGCTGGCCGTCTTGATCGACATGCCGGCCGAGTTGACCAGGTATTTCTGCATGTAGGTGGTGAAGGTATAGAAGATCAGCGAGCCGCCGGCGGTGAAGCCGAGTACCGTAAAGAACGCCGCCTTGTGATCGCGAAACAGCGCAGTCAACGTACCGGCATCCTTGTCCGAACGCATGGCGGCAGTCGAGGTTTCATGCAGCGTGCGGCGCAGGAACAGGGCAACGACCGCAGTGGCCGCACCGATGACGAACGGAATGCGCCAGCCCCAGGCCTTGAGCTGTGCGTCGTCCAGCAGTTGCTGCAATAGGACGACCGTCAGTACGGCTAGCAATTGTCCGCCGATCAGGGTGACATACTGGAACGACGAAAAGAAACCGCGCTGGCCGCGCAGCGCGACCTCGCTCATGTAGGTGGCGGTGGTACCGTATTCGCCGCCCACCGACAGGCCCTGGAACAGGCGTGCCACGACCAGCAATGCTGGCGCCCAGTAGCCGATGCTGGCGAAGGTCGGCAGGCAGGCGATGAGGAGCGAACCCGCGCACATCATCATCACCGAAATGACCATCGAGGCCTTGCGCCCCTGTTTGTCGGCGATCCGACCGAACAGCCAGCCGCCGATCGGGCGCATCAGGAAGCCGGCGGCAAATATGCCAGCCGTGTTCAGCAATTGCACGGTCGGGTCGGCTTTCGGGAAAAAGGCCGGCGCGAAATAGACCGCGCAGAACGCGTAGACATAGAAATCGAACCACTCGACCAGGTTGCCCGACGATGCGGCAACGATCGAGAAGATCCGGGAGCGCTTTTCCTGGGAGGTGTAAGCCGAGGGGATGACGGGCTTGTCGGTGCCGATGGACATGGGTATGAGAAGGAATCTGAAAGTGAAGTGACACGAAAGCAGGTTGGCAGTTGGCCTGCACGCCCCGCCAGAACAGACCATGCTATCGCGAGCAGGAGTTCGCTGCCCGGAGGATTATCATACCGCCGCACGCATGGCGTCGTTAGCCTGGATTATCAGACTGCAAACTGGCTGCGTCATATCAATTGCAGCCAACCCAGCAAGGCGCCGATTCCCAGCAGCCACAACAGATGGATGCGGGTGCGCCAGACGATCAGGCCACTGATCACGCCCAACAGCCAAAGCCGCCAGTTGCTGTCGGCGCTCTGGCTGGCGGCACCGAGAATCCAGCCGGTCGCCACCAGCAATCCGATGACGATGGGCGCCATGCCCTGCTTGAACGCCCGGACAGCGCGCAGATCGCGGTTGCGGTAACCCCATTGCGCGGCGAGGTAGGTGATGGTCGTGCTCGGTAACATGATGCCGGTCATGGTCACCAGCACGCCAGCAAACGCGGCGAACATGCTGCCGGCATTGAGGCCGACGTTCCATCCCATCAGTGCAACAAACAGTACGTTTGGCCCCGGTGCCGCCTGGGCGATGGCGATCGATGCGTTGAATTGCTCCGGTGTCAGCCAATGATGGGTGTCGACCAGATAGCGGTGCATTTCAGACGTGGTGGAAATGGCGCCGCCGATCGACATCAGCGACAGCAGGAGATAATGGGCGAACAGGTCGAGCCAGTCCGCCATGCTCAGAACAATATGGAGAGGCGGAGTCAAGGCTTGAGCCTGCGCCAGGTCAGGATGCAGGTCGGAATCCCCGTGCCCAGCAGCACGTACGCCAGCGGCCAGCGCAGCACCGCCACCATCAGGAACACCATCCCGCAGACTGCGACGCAGAACGGCAACGGTAGCGGATGGCGCTTGAGCACCGGAACCATCTTGATTCCGGTTGCGGCGATCAGACCGGCGGCCACCGCGGCCATGCCGCGTAGCGCGCCGGCCAAGCCCGGATGATCGGCGAAATGGGCATAGCCCAGGCCCAGCAGCAGCACGATCACCAGGGGCAGTGCCAGCATGCCGGCCAGCGCGGCCATCGCGCCGGCGAGGCCGAAATAGCGTCCACCGATCATCAGCGCCAGGTTGACCACGTTCGGTCCGGGCATGATCTGCGCGACGGCCCAGTCTTCGACGAACTCTTCCTGCGTCATCCAGCGTTTTTTCTCGACCATTTCGCGTTGCACGATCGCCAGGACGCCGCCGAAGCCCTGGAGTGCGAGAAGGGTAAAGGAAACGAACAGGTCGCGTAGCGATGCCGGCAGCGGATGCTCGGCGGAAGTCAGGTCGGTCATCGAATCGGTAGGGTCGGGTGGGGGAGTCCGGCCCGGCGGCCAGAGCCCGTACTGTAACAGAGCAAGTCGGGGCCGCCGTCTTGCAGACAGCACCTGCCATGCCGGTTCAAACCATGCCGGCCGCTTCCTTCGCCATGTCGAAGCGTGCGTCGGCGACCTCGTCGGCTGCGCCGCCGAGCACCGTGGACATGTTCACGAAACCGGCGCGCCAGGCGCCTTCCAGATTCTGCTCGATGGCATCCATGCTGGTGCGCCCCAGATCGGCGAAACCATGGATGCCGTAGGCCCGGTTACGGCCATGACTCTTGGCCAGGTAGAGCGCCATGTCGACCAGATTGACCACCCGTTCCCAGGGCAGCGGCACGCCGTCTGGCGCCAACGGAAACGGCGCATAGCCGATCGAGACATTGACCGAAAGCCGGGTACCCTGATACTCGATGCCTTGCGCCGAAATGCCGGTCAACAGGCGGTGCGCGATGTCGTCGATGCCGCTGCGCGAAACGGCTGGCAGAAAGGCCAGGAACTCTTCTCCGCCCCAGCGCACGATCATGTCGGTTTCTCGCAGGATGATGCCGAGGTTTTCGGCGATCATCTTCAGTACTGCGTCGCCTGCAGCATGACCGTGGGTATCGTTGATGGCCTTGAAATGATCCACGTCGAGAAGGAACAAAGCGCCCACGACTTCGTCACCCGAGGTGCCCACGCCGCGTTTCTCGAACGGCACATGGGAACGCATGAATTCCTGGTAGTGCCGGCGGTTGTAGAGCGCGGTCAGCGGGTCGCGCGAGCTCTGCTGCTTGAGTTCGAGGTTCTTGACCTGCAACTGGCTGTTGGCATGCCGAATTTTTCGGTAAAGGATGCCAACGACCAGTGACGCCAGTGCGAACACTGCGGCCAGCAGCCACCAGACCCGTTGTTGCAGGCGGCGGTTGTCGATTTCGGCGGACTTGACCTGGTTTTCGCGACTGAGCAGCTCGATGCGTCGCTCCTTCTTGTCAGCCTCGTATTTTCCCTGCAGCTCCCAGATCGCTTTCTGCCGCTGCGCTTCGAAGAGCGCATTCGAGATCGTGCGCTCGCGGTGATAGGCGCGCACCGCACCGGCCATGTCGCCGGCCTGCTCGAGTGCGGCGCCGTATTCCAGCAGGACTGACTGCAAGGCCGGCTTGTCACCCGACTTTTCATATAACGCAAGTCCGGTCTCGAAACTGCGCTTGCTGTCGGCCAGACGCCCCATGCCGAGCTGCGCCTCGCCAATGTTGACGTGCGCCGTCGCTTCGACGGCTTCGTGGTTGAAGCGCCGGGCGGCCTCGATCGCCTGGGTAGCATAGCTCAACGTGTTGCGGTAATCCTTCTGCTTCAGATAACTGTCGGACAGATTGACCAGGGTGATGTCGATGGTGGCGGTGTCACCGAGTTGATGTTGCAGCGCAAGTGCCGATAGCAAGGCGCGCGAGCCCCGCGCCGGTTGACCCGTATCCATCGCAAACAGATATTCGGTGTTCAGCAGCGACGCCATGCGGGCCGGAGAATTGATTTCGGTGGCCAGCGCAATCGCTTCATTCAGGGAATCGAACCCCTTGTCGAAGTCCTTCATCTGCCTGTACAGGCGCGCCATGCTGTTGAGCGCCATGATCGTGCTGATCGGTTTCTCATATTGCCGCGCCAGGGCAACCGCTGCCTGAAGATGGACCAGCGCTTGCGGGAAATTGCCGTCTTCCGCGTAGGCCTGGCCCGCCAGGATGGCGGTCTGTATCCGCAGCGCCATGTCCTTGGTCGTAGTGGCAATGCGTTCGCTTTCCCACAACAGTTGGTGTGACTTGTCGAGCTCGTTCATGATGAGCATGAGTTCGCCCTTCGCCATCAATCCCTTGGCCAGCGCCACCGGACTCGATTGCGCCTTGCCCAGCGCAATGGCTTCATCGGCCAGGGCAATGGCCTGATCCTGATGGCCCGTCCCGCGTCGCGCCACACTGAGTTGGGTCAGATACTCGGCCTTCGTCTCCGGCCCGGCAGCGCGTGCGATCCGGTCCAGCCGGAGCAACTGCTTGAGCGCTTTTTCGGGGACGAACTGGGCAATCTCGGCCGTCTCGACCAACTGTTCCTCCAGGCTCAGATCGGCCCCGACACTGCCATCGCTCATTGCCATGGCAAGCACCGCGAGCAGCGCATGGCGGTAACGAACCGGCGATTTTGGTGTAAAACCAGTCACAGCGAGCCCTCGACAAACAGCGTGATGCAGGTCCCTGAGCGTTCGGGATAGCCCCAGATCATATCCTTATTGCGCTTAAGAAATATAAAAATTGAGCGGATATTCTCAAAAAAAGCACGGTTTTCACGCTTGTTTTTGCTGCCCGACGGACGGGGGGATTCGCCGCCGAGAGGGTCCGTTCTGCGCCGGATCAAGCCTGAGGCGGCGGCATGCGCCACTGCGGAAAGCGCGCCTCGAAGCGGCTGCCTGCGCCGATCTCCGACACCAGGGTGACCTTTCCGCCATAGCGCTCCGCGATCTCATGGACGATCGCCAGGCCGAGGCCGCTGCCTGTACGGCTCGATGAATCGCCCCGGTAAAAACGGGTAAACAGCATGTCGGTCCGGGTGTCGGCAAAGCCGGGTCCGTCGTCGTGGACGGCGACAACGACCTGTTCGTTGCTTGCAGCGAGTTCGATCGTCACCCGGCCTTGCTTGCGGCCATGCAGGATCGCATTGTCGACCAGATTGCCGAGCAGTTCGCCGAACAGGAATTCGCTCCCCTGCACCCATTGCGGACCATCGCTGCTGGCCAACCCGAGATCGACCCCGTGCAGATCGGCCAGCGGCAAGAATCGTTCGATCACCTGCTGCGCCACCAGCTCGAAATCGACCGGATGATTGTCGGCCGCGCCGGTGGCGCTTTCAGCCTTGGCCAGCACCAGGAGTTTTTCGACCAGGTCGGAGGCGCGCACGGCGCTGGCCTCGACCTCCGCCAGGCGATCGCGCATGCCTGCCAGGTTCTGCGATTTCAAACCCAGCTGCGCCTGCAACCGCAGGCCGGAGAGCGGTGTGCGCAACTGATGCGCAGCGTTGGCGATGAAATTGTTCTGCGATTGCATGGCCGACGATACGCGCCCCATCATCCGGTTGATGGCGACGATCAGGCCGCGCACTTCTTCGGGCGCGTGCATCGGGTCGAGTGCCGCCAGGTCGGCGCCGGAGCGGGCCTCGGCTTCCGCCTCCAGCAGCTTCAAGGGTGACAGGGCACGACCGACGCCGTGCCAGACCAGCCCCAACGCGACCAGGCTGATGACGGCCATGAAGACCATCGTCGCGGCGAGAATGGTGTCGGTCATCCTGTCGCGTTTGCCCATGGTTTCGGCGACCTCCACCAAGATGGGAACGTGCTCGCGCGTGACCATTCGCTGCAGGTAGGCTACTCGCATCCGTCGCTTGTTGACAGTCGTGTTCCAGAAGCCGTACGCGACTCCGTTGGCGGCCAGGCTCGGGCCCGCGCCGAGGTCACCATTCGAATCGATGACCGTGCCGCTGCGCAGATCGGTAATCCGGTAGATTACGAGGTCGCCTGCGTCGGCCAGCAGCCAGCGCAGGGCGGCGGTCGGCAGGTTGACCCGAACGGTATCGTTGTCGACGGTGACCTGGTCGGCCAGCGTGGTGGCGTCTTCGGCCTGCGAGCGGTCGTAGGCCTGATTGCCGTAGAACGAACCAAGCTGATACGCCACGATGGTGCCGACGACGGCCACCGCCAGCAGCGCCAGCGCCAGGCGCACGATCAGGCTGGCCCGCAGGGAGGGCGATTCACCCATTGCCGGCTGATCCCGAGGCCATTTCCTGCAGCCGGTAGCCGAGCCCGCGCACGGTGCGGATCTCGACCCCGGTGCCGGTGAGCTTACGCCGCAGGCGGCTGACATACACCTCGACCAGGTTGTCTTCGGCGGCGATGCCGCTTTCGCCGAGCAGCTGTGCCAGGGTGGCCTTGGTGGCGGTGCGGCCGGCGGTCTGGATCAAGGCCTCCAGCAGATTGGCCTCATGCCGGGTCAGCCCGAGCGTGACGTCGTCAACTGTCGCTTCACGTGACTCCCACGACCACGCCAGGGTGCCGATGCGTACCGTACCGGCCTGGCCGCGTCGCAGCAGGGCACGTACCCGTGCTTCGAATTCGGAGAGCTCGAAAGGCTTCGTCAGATAGTCGTCGGCGCCCCGGTCCAGCCCGAGCACGCGGTCGTGGGTCTGGTCGCGCGCGCTCAGGATCAGCACTGGTAGCGACTGGCGGCGGCGGCGCAGCCGTTCCAGTACCACCAGCCCATCCATTTTTGGCAGACCGAGATCAAGCACCAGCAGATCGAACGATTCGGTCGACAGCAGCAGGTCGGCCGCCGCGCCATCGCACGCGGCGATCGTGACGTGGCCGGTTTCATGCAGGGCCTGCGCCAGTCCGCGCTGCAGCGTCGGATCGTCTTCTGCAAGCAGGATACGCAATGGGAAAGCCTTTCAGGGCGGGTTGACATCACGGGGCGATCTGGAAGCGGGGAGCCTCCAGGCGTTGGCATACGGATGTTCGGCCTGTGTTCAGTCGAGTTCAGCCTGTATTCAGCCTGTATTCAGCCTGTATTCAGCCTGTATACAGCTTGACTGTTTATCATCACTCAAATTCTATCAGCTTGCGTCTGCCCGAGAAGACCCATGATTCCAGAAAATCACCCCGCCTTACACCCTCTGCTCCTGTTTCACGGCCTGTCCTCATCGCCGCAAGAATTCGGTTTGATGGCGCACGCGCTGCGCAGTCGCGGCATCGCGCATCATGCTCTGCAGGTGCCTGGCTACACGTTGGCCACCGGGCATTCCAGCGTCGACTGGCGCGATTGGCGTCAGGCCGGCCTGCAAGCCGTCGGTTCGGTCGCCGCGCAGGCACCTGCCGTCGTGCTGGGCGGGTTGTGCATGGGCGGCATGCTGGCGGCGGCGGTCGCGCAGCAGATGCAAGCGTCGCCGCAGCGCGTGGCCGGCCTGGTGCTGATGTCGCCCACGTTTGCCTACGACGGCTGGGGCATGTCGCCAGTCCGGCACTTGCGTCACTTGGGTTACTGGACCGGCTTGGACCGCTTTTTTTCGGTCAAAGAACGCGAGCCGTTCGGCGTGAAAAATGAAAAGATCCGCAAGTGGATCGTGCGCGAACTGCAGCAGCGCGAGGTGTCTGCTGCCGGTCCGTCGCGCATCTCGCTGCGCGCGCTGCGTGAGGCCGACCGCATGATGAAGCTCGCCCGCAGCTATCTCGAAGCGCTGGACTGTCCGCTGCTGGTCATCCATGCCCGCGACGATGAAATCACCACGCTGGGGAGCGTGCAGCGGGTGTTCGATCGCTTGCCGCAGCGTGACAAGCAACTCGCTGTTCTGGAAAACAGTTACCACATGATTTCGATCGACAACGACCGGCAACAAGTCGCGTCGCTTGTCGCCGATTTCGTGCAACGCGTCAGCATCCGGCCGGTCGCCGAGGCCGTGCCTGGCCGCCTCGCCCCGCGTCCATTACGCGGCGCAGGTTTCCTGCCTGGCGGGCCGACCCTTATTCCAACCTGAGAGTGCCATGACTACCCTGAGCGAACTGAAAGAACTGATTCACAAGAATTTCGACATTGATCCTGCTACCTTGTCGGTCGATGCGCCGCTGTCGGATTACGGGCTCGACTCGCTCTCTCTGGCAGAACTACTGTTCGTGATCGAAGATCATTTCCACCTCGACTTTGCCGAGGTGCCGAAAGACGTCGGCACGCTTGGCGCGCTGGCACGGTTGATCGACAGTCAGCGTTTGTCGCAGGCTGCGTGAAACGCCGGGTCGCCATCACTGGCCTCGGCCTGATTTCGCCGCTCGGTGATACGCCGTCGGCAGTGTTCGATGCGGCCCTTGCGGGACGTTCGGCGATCACGCTGTGGACCGAAGGTCAGGCGGCCCCGGCAGCAGTGGCGCGTTCCCCATTCGATTTCAGCCGCTGGTTCACGCGGCTGCAATTGGCTGGCGTGGACCGCGTCAGCCAGATGGCGGTGGCCGCCGGCGCACTGGCGCGCGAGGATGCCGGCCTGAGCCACCTCGCCGATGCGGCCGGCATTTATGTCGGCACGGGCATGGGTGGCGCCACCGCGCTCGAGCAGGCCTACGTCAACCTGCATGGCGGCAAACGCATCCCGCCGCTGTCGATTCCTGCCTTCATGCCGAATGCACCCGCGGCCCACCTTGCCATGCGCGAGAAAGTGCATGGCCCGGTCTATACCTACTCGATGGCATGTGCGTCGGCAGCGGTGGCCATCGCCGAAGCTGCAAAGGCGATCGCGCGCGGCGACATCGACAGCGCGCTGGCCGGCGGCGGCGAGGCGCTGCTGGTGCCGGGGGTGCTCGGCGCCTGGCAGTCGCTGCAGACCCTGGCCGCGCCGGGAGCGGATGCGGCCGGTGCCTGCCGCCCTTTCAGTACCGATCGCAGCGGTCTGGTGCTGGGTGAAGGGGCGGCGTTCCTGATGCTCGAATCGATGGAGACTGCCGTCGCACGCGGCGCGCGAATCTACGCTGAGCTGGCCGGCAGCGGCTTCTCGTGCGACGCCACGCATTTGACGAAACCGGATGCTGCCGGACAGGTGAGGGCACTCGAGGCCGCCTTGCGTGACAGCGGACTAACGCCTGCCGGGATCGGATATTGCAACGCTCATGGCACCGCGACACTGGTCGGCGACGTGGTCGAGTGCGAAGCCCTCGGCCGGGTCTGGGGCGAGGCCATCGACGGCCTGCAGGTCAGTTCTACCAAGGCCGTGCACGGCCATCTGCTCGGCGCCGGCGGCGCGCTGGAAGCAGCGATCACGGTGATGGCCCTGCAGAACCAGTTGCTGCCGCCCAGCATGCATTGCACGACCCAGGATGCCGACTGTCGCGTCCGCCTCGTGCAGTCGTCGCGAACGGAGGCGCCGCAGCTGCAGGCAGCCATCAGCAACACGTTCGCGTTCGGTGGTTCGAATGTCGTACTGGCTTTCCGGCGCTAAAGCGCGGGCCCGATTCAGTCGGTGGCGATGACGACCTTGTTGCGCCCGCCGCGTTTCGCGGCATACAGGGCGCTGTCGGCACGATCGACGAAATCGGTCAGCTCCTCCCCGGGGTGGAAGGCGGCGACACCGCACGACACTGTCAGGGTGCGCACCGGCGAACCGTCGGTGACCTTGCGGATACGGATGCGCTCGACTGCGAGCCGCAGATTTTCCGCGACAAGTTGTGCGCTCTCCAGCGGCGTATCGGTCAGCAGCACGGCAAATTCCTCGCCCCCGTAGCGGGCGGCAAAATCCTTGCCTTTGGTATTCTGCTGGATCACCGTGGCGACGGCCAGCAGCGCCTTGTCGCCCATCACGTGACCGAGCTCGTCGTTGAACAGCTTGAAACGATCGACATCGATCATCACCAGCGTTAGCGGAGATTGTTCGGCGAGCGCGCGCTCGGCGCCCTGTGCCAGCGCTTCGTCGAAGGCGCGGCGATTCTTCAGGTTGGTGAGTACATCGATGCGCGCTTCGTTGCGCACGCTCTGCAGCTCTTCGCGCAAGCCGTCGACCTGGGTCTGGGCCTTGTCCAGCTGCTGCCCGAAGGCGAGCAGGGTAGCGGCGACCAGTTGCGATTGCTCGGCCAGCTGGCGTGCGGCATGCTGGGCACCGACTCGTTCGATCTCGGCGGGAATCGTTTCCAGGAACTGCTGGCTATGGATAGTGGTTTGCTTGACCTCCGCAGTCGAGGCGGCCATTTTCGTCAGTAGTTCCACGAACGCTTCGCGCACGTTCTCGATGCTGTGCGATTCGGCATCGCGCAGGTGCGTGTTGTATAAAGCATCGGTCTGTTCCTTCGAAAGCCGGGTTCCGAGGTTGACGAATGTCTGCAGCTCGGCCGTCAGTTCCAGCCTCGAGCCGTTGACGAAATCGAACCACAATGCATAGCTCTCGGGTCCGAAATCGGTAGCATGCTTGCTCAGCAACGGGAGGACGAGGCGCAACTGTTCGGCGGTCTTGCTGCGGTACCGCTCACGTTCAACGTTTAACTGGCTCATTCGTATCTTGAAAAATGCAGTGCGAGTGAAATGCCCCGACCACGTTGAAACCAGCGGCACTGGGTCCCTGCCGAGTATCTCACACGAAACTATGAAAAATGATGCATGTCGGCGAAATGTTCTTGTGCGCGGCACGGGCAATGCGGCCAGCCGGGTGATCGCAATCGGCGATCTGCATCTTGCTGCGCTGCGGGTCGCTGCTACACTGGACGCATGTGCGCAAACTACACGCCGGCCCGGCGCGACGAACTGGCCTCTCATTTCGGTGTAGACCCCCGTGACTATGTTTTCAAGCCGGAGGCTTTTCCGGGCTACATGGCGCCGATCATCCGGCCCGTCCAGGAACATCTCGACGACGGCCGCATCGAACTGGTCTCGGCCATGTTCGGCATGGTGCCACACTGGGCCGACACGAAACTGGCGCGCCAGACCTATATCAGCCGCACCGAGACTGCCGCCACCAAGCCGAGTTTTCGCCATGCATGGAAGCGGCGCCAGTTCTGCGTGATACCGGCCGAGACGATCTTCGAACCCTGTTACGAAACCGGCCGACCGGTACGCTGGGCGATCCGGCATCGCGACGGCGCGCCGCTGGGCGTGGCAGGTATCTGGGAGAGCAAGCCGGGCGAAGGCGGCAAGCCGGATCTGCTGAGCTTTTCGATGCTGACGGTTAATGCAGACGAGCATCCGTTGATGCGCCGCTTTCACAAGCCCGGGGATGAAAAACGCTCGGTCGTCTTTCTGCGTCCGGACCAATATGCCGCGTGGCTGCACGCCGAAGTAGACGATGCGCCTGAATTTTTCGTTGGCTTTCCAGCTGATAAACTAGTTGCCGCGCCCGCGCCACGGGACGCGTGACGCGTGCCGCCAACGCCATTCACGCCTGTGACGCCTTCGGTTCGGTACCGGTTCACCAGTCGTTGAATCTGGCGCGTGGTGAGGTCCAAACGGATGGCTGCCACCATCGGCTTGAGGTTGCCGTCAACGACCGCCTGAATCGTTTTAAGCCGGTCGATCTCGCGCATGTTCATCGTAATCATCTCGATTCTGGCCATGATGCAACTCCTTGGAAGAGGAGTTTCCCAGCATGTGCCTATTGGCCAAATACGACATTTCTATTTGGCTAGAATCAGACATTACTATTTGGCTGTAACACCAACATTACGCATAATATGTGTTATGTAAAGTTGACTGAACTCGACCGCGCCCCACCGTCAATGCGCCATCAAGACCGGTACCGTCATCGATGCCAGCAGGGTTCGGGTAGCGCCGCCCAACAAGACTTCGCGGAAGCGGGAATGGCCGTAGCCGCCCATGACAATCAGGTCCGATGACAGGTCCGCCGCCAGCGACAGCAAGGCGTTGCCGGTGTCGAGGGAGGTGGTTTCCTGGCGCACATTGACGCGGATATCGTGGCGCGCCAGATACAGCGCGAGGTCGGCGCCGGGTTCCGAGCCGAGCGGAATCGAACCCGAGCCCGGGTCGCCATTGAAAACGACCACTTCCACCACCTCGGCACGCTTCAACAGCGGAATGGCTGCCGTGACAGCCCGGGTCGCTTCCGGGCTGGCGTCCCATGCCACCAGCACGCGATGCGTTGCGCTTCCAGGCACTGCAGTGAAGGGCACCAGCAGGACCGGTCGGGCGCAGTTGAGCAGCACGTATTCCGGAAAATCCGGCATCGTGCCGGTGGCCGGCTCGTCCCGGTCGGTCTGGCCGATGATGAGCAGGTCGCAGTAGCGCCCCATTTCCGTGATGCCGCCGGCGGCTTCGTCTTCGATCATCCGTGACTCGAACGATGGCACGCCGGCCGTGCGAGCCTGCTCCTCGAATTTGCCGAGGGTCGATCTGGCGCGCTCGCGCAATGCGTCAAGGTGAACGGTCAACATCGGGTCGGCCGGCGTGTAGGCGCCACTCGAATAAATGAAGCGCGAGATGCCGGTGGCCGCCACCCCGATCAGGTGAGCACCTTCGGTACGCGCAATTGCGGCGGCGATGGCGATACGCGCGGCGGCGTGGCGCGATTGATCGACATGGACCAGGATGGTTTTGTAAGACATGGCGGTGCTCCGGTAAGAACGAGCTTTCAGCCTAGGCGCGTCTGTGCATCGCGTTTAGCGACGACTTGGGTCCGTCCGCTGTTCAGATTGGCAAATTTGACATGGATCAAAATTTATTACACATCCGACCATATCAACCATATCACCATTTCGACCGTCGGCAACCGTTCGAGACCGTCTGCAACCAGAACGGCAGAAAAACGGATCCGCGGCGTGCCGCACCTGTCAAGGCTGGCGTTTTTGATTCACATCAAATAGATTCGACGACTCATCCGTAGACTCCATTCCCGTCGGATTCAGCGCCAGCACCCCTGCGGCGGCCGGCCCAGGAGAATCATGCATGTCGGCTTTTACCCAGCAGCTGACCGCAGTTCCGGCGGTAGCGTTCGATGCGGATCTGATCACGCGGCTCGACCGACCAGGCCCGCGCTACACTTCCTACCCCACCGCCGATCGCTTCAGCGACGATTTCGGCTACCGCGATTACCTGCAGGCGGTGGCCGGCCTGCGCACACACGGCAGCCGTCATCCGCTGTCGGTCTATGTGCACATCCCGTTTTGCGACACGATCTGCTATTACTGCGCCTGCAACAAGATCGTCACCCGTGACCGCAGCAAGGCCGTCACCTACCTGAGTTATCTGAAGCGTGAAATCGAAATGCAGGGGCAACTGTTCTCCGGCATGAACCGGCTGGAACAACTGCACTTCGGCGGCGGCACGCCCACCTACCTGTCGGATGCGCAAATGGGCGATCTGATGAGCCACCTGCGGCGCTGGTTCCAGTTCGCGCCGGATGCCGACGGTGAATATTCGATCGAGGTCGACCCCCGCACGGTCTCCCCCGAACGCATCCGAACGCTGCGCCAGCAAGGCTTCAATCGCATCAGCCTCGGCGTGCAGGATTTCGACGCCGATGTCCAGCACGCGGTCAATCGGATCCAGCCGTATCGCCAGACGATCGACATCATCGACGCCGCGCGCAGCGCCGATTACCGTTCGGTCAGCATCGACCTGATCTACGGCTTGCCGCTGCAAACACGCGAGAGCATGGGCCGCACGCTCGACCTGGTCACGGCAGCCAATCCCGACCGCATCGCTTTCTACAATTACGCGCACCTGCCGCAGCGGTTCAAGCCGCAACGGCGCATCAACGCGCAGGACTTGCCGAGCCCGGCCAGCCGCCTCGACATGCTGGCGCTGTGCATCGAGCGGCTCGGCGCGGCCGGCTATGTCTACATCGGCATGGATCATTTCGCGCTGCCCGACGATGCGCTGGCACTGGCGCAGCAGCAGGGCCGCTTGCATCGCAATTTCCAGGGCTACTCGACCCATGCCGACGCTGACCTGGTGGCCTGTGGCGTCTCGGCCATCAGCGCAGTGGCGAATACCTACAGCCAGAATCACAAGACGCTCGACGCGTACTACGACTGTCTCGACAACAATGCCCTGCCGACCGCACGCGGCATCCGCCTGACGACCGATGACCTGCTGCGGCGCTTCATCATCCAGATGCTGATGTGTAATTTCGAGCTGTCGCTGGCAGCGATCGAACAAGCGTATTCGATCACCTTCGCTACCTATTTCGCCACCGAGCTGGCGCAACTGGCGAGACTGGAAGCGGACGACCTGCTCGCCATCGACGAGCAGTGGTTGAACGTGACCGCGAAAGGCCGGCTGCTGATCCGCACCATCTGCATGGTGTTCGATCGCTATCTGGGCAGCGGGAGTGCCGGGCCACGATTCTCGGGGACCATATGAACAGGGCGTTACCTCAGGCATGAACCCCATCGCGCTGATCCCGGTGTTCCTGATCGGTCTGCTCGGCAGTGTCCATTGCGTCGGCATGTGCGGCGGTATCGTCGGCGCTTTTTCGAGCGCGCCGTCGGCCGCACCGCGCAGGCGCTTCCCGGTCGCCGTGGTCAGCGTCACGTCCGCTGCGCGGCTGGCGGACTTGTTCGACGGCGGCATTCGGGCGCTGGCCTACAACGCCGGGCGTCTCGGCAGCTATGCCATTGCAGGTGCGATTGCCGGTGGCGCAGTGGGCGGGGCGAGCACGCTCACCGGGCTGTCAACCTTGCAGGCCGGTGGCTATTGGCTGGCCAATCTGATGCTGGTGGCGCTGGGTCTTTACTTGAGCGGTACCTGGCTCGGCCTGGCGCGTCTGGAATCGGCCGGTCAGGCTGTCTGGCGCCGCATCCAGCCATTGATGAAGCACCTGTTACCCCTCGACCGCTGGTGGAAAGTCCTCGCGCTGGGCGGCTTGTGGGGCTGGCTGCCGTGCGGCATGGTGTATGGCGTGCTGGTGACGGCCATGTTCAGCGGTTCCGCCGCGTCTGGCGCTGCCGTGATGCTCGCTTTTGGCCTGGGCACCCTGCCGATGCTGCTGACATTGGGACTGTTCGGCCAGCAGTTGCGCGCCTGGTCGCGGGGTCGCGGCGTGCGCCTTGCCGGCGGACTGGTGATCCTGACGTTCGGGCTGATCGGGCTTGCACGTGCCGCCGGCGGCCTGCCCGCACCTTGGCTCGATACGCTGTGTATCGGCGTGCCGGCGCCGCTTTCAGCCTCTGCGGTGCTGCATTGAACGCCCCCGCCGACATCGCGCAGCTGGCGCGGCCTGACCATCGATCGGCGCCGACACCGGCGCTGGCCTGTTTTCATTGCGGCCTGCCGGTGCCGCCGGCCAGCGACTGGCGGGTCGTGATCGATACCGTCGCCCAGCCGATGTGCTGTCCCGGCTGCCAGGCCGTGGCGCAGGCGATCGTCGATTTCCACGTCGATGATTACTACCGCGATCGCACGGCCCTGGCGGCCACCGCTGGTGCGGTCGATAGCGCGGTCGATGGCGCCCCCGCGGCTTTGCCCGACGCGCTGGCAGCGACCCTGGCACTCTACGATACGCCGTCGATGATCGACGGTTTCGCCCTCGATGCGGACACCTGCGAGACCACGTTCGCCGTCGAAGGCATTCGCTGCGCGGCCTGCGTCTGGTTGATCGAAAAACGCCTGCGCACCCTGCCCGGCTTGCTGGCGGCCGACATGAATGTGGCCACGGAGCGGTTGCGGGTGCGCTGGCGGCGCGACAGTTGCGAACCGAGCGCGATCCTGCTGGCCATGCAGCAGATCGGCTATGCCGCCTTCCCCTTCGATGCGCTGCGCCAGGGCGAGCAGCTGCGTCTGGCAGGACGGCACATGTTCCGCCAGCTGTTCATTGCTGCCCTGTCGATGATGCAGGTGATGATGTATGCCCTGCCACTCTACATTGCCGCCGACGGCACCATGGAAGCCGGCATGGCCGACCTGATGCGCTGGGCCGGCCTGCTGCTGACGCTGCCGGCGGTACTGTATTCCGCACAACCGTTCTTCGCCGGCGCCTGGGCCGGCGTGCGGCGTGGTGCGCCGGGAATGGATCTGCCGGTCGCCATCGGCATCGCCGCGGCATTCATCGGCAGTACGGTCGCGACGGTACGCGGCACGGGCGAGGTGTATTTCGACTCGGTGACGATGTTCATCTTCCTGTTGTTGTGCAGTCGTGCGCTGGAGCTGGCCGCCCGGCGCCGGGCTGCAGCACGGCTGGAGAGCCTGCAGCATGCGCGCCCGGCCGCCGCCGTGCGCATGCCGGGCTATCCGGCAAGTCGCGATACCGAAACCGTTGCCGCAGCGGCCATCCATGCCGGTGACGTCATCCTGGTCAAACCGGGCGAGGCGGTACCGGCCGACAGTATCCTGATCGACGGCGACGGCACGCTGGACCTGTCGCTGCTCAGTGGCGAGAGCCGCCCTGCGCACTGCATCGCAGGCGACGGCGTGCCCGGTGGCGCCGTCAATGCCGGCCAGGCGATCGTGCTGCGCGTGACCCGCGCTGCGGTCGACAGCACGCTGTCGGTCCTGATGAAGTTGATCGAGCGTGCCGGCCAGGCCAAGCCGCAGCTGGCGCTGTGGGCCGACAAGGTTGCGGTCTGGTTCGTCGGCGCGCTCGGCTTGCTGGCAGTGGTCGTGTTCTGCGTCTGGCAGGTCATCGATCCGTCGCGGGCCTGGCCGGTTGCGATCGCGGTGCTGGTGGTGTCGTGCCCATGCGCGTTGTCCCTGGCGACACCGGCGGCGCTGGCTGCGGTGACGGAACGCTTGCTGCGGCAGGGGATTCTGGTGGTGCAGCCGCATGTCCTGGAAACCCTGCATCGCGTCACCCACGTCATCTTCGACAAGACCGGCACCCTCACGATGGGCAAGCCCGTGCTTCGGCGTACGGTGCCGCTGGCGGACGCAACGCCGGACTGGTGCCTGCAGGCGGCTGCCGCGCTGGAGGCGTCGAGTGCGCATCCGCTCGCACTGGCGCTGGTGACGGCCGCACGGCGCGACACCGGCGCTACGGCGAACGTACTCGTGGCAGACGCAATCCTTTACGTCACCGGACGCGGCATGGAGGGCGTCATCGGTGGCATGCGGATGCGCCTCGGCCGTGCCGATTATGTGGCCGATTTGGCCGGCAGTGCTGCCGACACGCTCGCGCAAGACGACGGCGACCCCAGTGCCACGCCGGTCTATCTGGGCCAGGCAGGCAGCTGGCTGGCGCGCTTCGAGCTGGCCGACATGGTGCGCGACGACGCCGCTGCGGTGGTCGAATTTTTCAAAAATCGGGGAAAGACGGTGATGCTGCTCAGTGGCGACACCTGGAGCGTCACCGACCATGTCGCCACCGAACTTGGCATTCGTGACGCTGGCGGCGAATACCTGCCGGAGCAAAAGCTGCATTTCGTGCAGGCGCTGCAGCGCGCCGGCGCAATCGTGGCCATGGTCGGCGACGGCATCAACGATGCCGCCGTGCTGCGTGCCGCCGACGTCTCGTTTGCGATGGGTGCCGGCGCGGCACTCGCGCTGGCGCAGGCCGATGCGGTACTGCTGGCACCGGAGCTGTCCGCCGTGACGCAGGCGGCGCTGGCGGCGGACCAGACCATGGCGGTGATACGGCAGAACCTGATCTGGGCCACGCTCTACAATGCGCTCGCTATTCCGGCGGCCGCCATCGGCTGGCTCGATCCGTGGATGACCGCGGCCGGCATGTCGCTCAGTTCCGCAGTCGTGGTGCTCAATGCCTGGCGCCTGCGCAGCGCGGCCAAATCCTGCCGTCAGAGCTGAACATGGAAGCTCTCTACCTGCTCGTACCGCTCAGCATCGGCATCGTCTTCGTCGCCATCCGCGTGTTTTTCTGGATGTCCGACAGCGGTCAGTTCGATGACATGGTGGGGCCCGGACTGCGCGTTTTGGAAGATCACGACGAGGCTGTACCGACGCCGCCAACCGGCCCTGCTACCGACGCTGGCAAGCATATTGGTGAGCAGGATCGGACCTGAAAATTTGAACCTGGTGTATTTTGATTCACATCAAAATTTTTTAGGGGTCCCCCACTTAACCTGCGTGCACGGATGATTGCATTCAGGGAGAGAAGCGTGGACATGCAGGTCAACAGTACCAATAATTACAACTACAAGGTCGTCAAGCAGTTCACGATCGCCACCGTCGTCTGGGGTGTGATCGGCATGCTGGTCGGCGTCGTCATCGCCGCCCAGCTCGCTTGGCCGGCACTGAATTTCGATATCCCCTGGCTGACCTATGGCCGGCTGCGACCCCTGCACACCAATGCGGTGATTTTTGCATTCGGCATTTGCGGCCTGTTCGCCACGTCCTATTACGTGGTCCAGCGCACCTGCCAGGTCCGGCTGTTCTCCGACAAGCTTGCCGCTTTCACGTTCTGGGGCTGGCAGACAGTGATCATCTCGGCGGTCATCACGCTGCCGATGGGTCTGACCCGCGGCAAGGAATACGCCGAACTCGAATGGCCGATCACGATCCTGATCGCCATCGTCTGGATCGCCTACGCCGTCGTGTTCTTCGGCACGCTGGTCAAGCGCAAGGTGGCGCATATCTACGTCGCCAACTGGTTTTTCGGTGCCTACATCCTGGCCGTCACACTGCTGCATGTCGTTAATGGCGCCAGCATGCCGGCCTCGCCCTTCAAGTCCTACTCCGCCTACTCTGGCGTGCAGGATGCAATGATCCAGTGGTGGTACGGCCATAACGCGGTCGGCTTCATCCTCACCGCCGGTTATCTCGGCATGGTCTATTACTTCATTCCGAAGCAGGCCGAGCGTCCGGTGTATTCGTATCGCCTCTCGATCGTGCATTTCTGGGCGTTGATCTTCACTTACATGTGGGCCGGCCCGCATCATCTGCACTACACGGCCCTGCCGGACTGGACCCAGTCGATCGGCATGGTCTTCTCCCTGATCCTGCTGGCGCCATCATGGGGCGGCATGATCAACGGCATCATGACGCTCTCCGGCGC
>JACMRD010000058.1 GCA_014376645.1 Herminiimonas sp.
CTTATCGAAAAAACCGGGGCCTGCGACAATCGATCGAGACCAGGACCCGGCCATGCCGCGCACCCGTCGCGGCACGCACGAACGCATGGGTGTTGGCAGGTGTTACTTCAACCGGAACAAGGTGGAGAGGAACTCGCCGACATACCGATGTGCCGCCTGCGCAGCGTCCGGATCGTAGCCGACATGCGGATTACGCTCGACGCAGGGATCGGCGTAGGTAAAGGGTGCACCCGAGACTGCATTGATCAATTGTCCGACCGGCTCCTCGCGGATGCGGCAGTTGCGCACCGTCTGCGCATTGACCGAAACGGTCGGCGTGGTCGGTCCCAACGGCGAATCGAAACTGTGCGGGGCGCCGGCATACTCGATCAGTTCGGCATTGTGGCCGCTGGCCCGCAGACGGTCAGCAAACGCTTTGCAGGGCGGCGCAGGATTGTAATCATCGCCTGTCCCATGAAAAATACGGATCGGTCGGTCTGCGACATCGGTATCGTTCTGATAGGTCGTATGGCAATCGGGATAGAACGGCAGATAAGCGGCGAACTCCAGACCGGAGCGGTTCCACGTTTTAAGGAAGCGGTTTTCGCTTGCATACAGCGTTGCCTGACCACCGCGGGAAAAACCCATCAGCACGATGCGCTTCGGATCGACCCGTGGATGCCTGGCCAGCACATCAAGGGCGCGATAAGCATCGAGCGACAGATTCAGTCGGCCGAGTTGTGACTGATCCGGACCGACGACCGTCAGCCCGCGTCCGGTGAAGCTGTCGAGAATGAACGCCGAGACGCCCATCTGGTTGAACTGCCTGGCCCACACATCGGTGTTGGAACCGATCCCGCTCGATCCATGCACCAGCACCACCACCGGCATCCGGCCGACACCCTGCGCGACCCGCAATTCACCTGCCAGCGTCACCGGCGTTCCGGCGTCCTGACCTTTGAGAAAGGCAGCATCCGAGATCGTCAGACTCTGGAATGCATGCAGCTCGGTGCGTGCCGGGATCTGCCCTTTCGGCAGGTCCTGTGCGGTCGCCGGCATCGCGTGCGAGACGGCACACAGGATCAGGCAACCCAGGAGGCGGAACGGCTGCAGAACAAGCGTAGTCAAGGACCAGTGCGTGATGATTTTCAAGGTGCGGCCTCTGTTATTGTTGATCGAATGGGTGCCGCACAGCATAACGCATTGGATCGCACAGTTGCCCTGAGTGGCCGTACCCCGCCATCAGCATGGCGTGCAGGACAAATCGATCAGGTTCAGGCAAGGCAAGGCAACGCAAGGCAAGGCAAGGATTAGCCTGCCTGAATCCGTCTAGCTCGACCCGCTCCGGTCAGAGGGCGTCTTCACCGCTTGGCTGCGTGCCTCGAGCCAGCGAGCGAGGCGCTGCATCTTCGGACGCACTTTCAGGAACAGCCGGTAAGTCACTTCGAGGAGCGGCATCATTCCCGGCAGTCGTCCGAGCCGCCCGAGCCAGCGCCAGCCGGGCAGCACCGACCACAGTGCCACGAACGCCGCGGCGCCGCTCAGGATGCGTCCATCCGCCAGTTGCACATGGAACCGCGCCATGTACGCATCGCGGTTGCCGCTTCCAGGCAGCACGGTGTCCGGCGCGCTGACGTCGCACCACGCGACGGGCTGTAGCGCATCCAGGCCACGGTAGACGCCGATTTCGCGCCGGCAGAGTGGGCAGGCACCGTCATACAATACGGTCACTGCTGCGCTTGGTGATGCGGGGAGTTTTTCCATCCCTGCATGATGCCAGAAGCAGCGCATTGAAGCAGAACAGCGGCGTTCGTCCCGGACGCCTTCCATCACCGTCATTCACCGCCCTGAAAGCGATTCCATGCCCGACGACGCAGACCACAACGGCGGCCGCAACCGCGCGGTACCGAGCGGACGCATGACCCGCCTGTTCGGCCTCGGCTCGCTGGCTACCGGCATCGCAGGGAACATGCTGGCCGGCGGCGCGCGCAACCTGGCGCAGGGCAAGCTGCCGCGACTCGGCGATCTGATGCTCACGCCGGCCAATGCGCATCGCGTCGCCGACAAGCTGGCGCACATGCGTGGCGCAGCAATGAAGGTCGGACAACTGCTGTCGATGGACGCGGGCGACCTGCTGCCGCCGGAGATCGGCGCCATCCTGGCACGCTTGCGCGCCGATGCAACACCGATGCCGATGAGTCAGGTGGTAAGCATGCTCGATGCGAACTGGGGTGCCGGCTGGCGCCATCGGTTTCAGCAGTTCTCGTTCACGCCGGTCGCGGCGGCCTCGATCGGACAGGTGCATTTCGGCGTGACCAGCGCGGGACAGCGCGTCGCCGTCAAGATCCAGTATCCGGGCGTGCGGCAAAGCATCGACAGCGATATCGACAATGTGGCGGCTTTGTGCCGGATGTCGGGCCTGATTCCGAAGTCGGTCGATTTCGGTCCGTTGCTGCAGCAGGCCAAGCAGCAGTTGCATGAGGAAGCGGATTATCTGCGCGAGGCAGCGTCACTGCGCCGTTATCGCGCTCTGCTGGCGGACAACCCCGCGTACGCGTTGCCGGAAGTCCACGATGCGCTGACCACCGGCAGCGTGCTGACCATGACGAGGATGGATGGCGTGCCGGTCGAGAGCCTGGTGCAGGCGCCGCAGGCGGAACGGGACCGGATCGTGACGCTGCTGTTCGCGCTGTTCTTTCGCGAGATGTTCGAGTTTCGTCTGATCCAAACCGATCCGAATTTTGCGAACTATCGGTACGACCGGGAAACCGGCAAATTGATCCTGCTCGATTTCGGCGCGACGCGGGACTACTCGGTCGGGATGATCACGCACTACCAGCAGATCCTGGACGGCGCACTGGCCCGTGACCGCGCGATCATGGCGCCGGCCGCAATGGCCTTGGCTTATTTCGACGAGACCACGCCGGACCAGCATCGCGATGCCGTGCTCGGCATGTTCGTCGAGGCCTGCGAGCCGCTACGGTGCGAGGGCGCGTACGACTTCGGCACCTCCGATCTGGCGGCGCGTTTGCGCGACGCGGGCATGGCGCTGGGGATGGAGCGTGATTTCTGGCATACGCCGGAGGCCGACGTGCTGCTGTTGCATCGAAAGATAGCGGGGCTGTATCTGCTGGCCGCCAGGTTGAAGGCGCGCGTCGATGTAGCGGGGTTGTCGGGGGTGGCGATGATGGT
This sequence comes from Herminiimonas sp., assembly GCA_014376645.1. Classification (GTDB taxonomy): domain Bacteria; phylum Pseudomonadota; class Gammaproteobacteria; order Burkholderiales; family Burkholderiaceae_D; genus JANXSS01. Next base: position 3,172 of record JACMRD010000058.1, read on the forward strand.
CAAGTCGTAGCGCCTAGCGTCGTAGCGCCATGTGCGATCGATCGATCATCGATCTGCAATCGACGAAATGATCAAGACTTTGGAATATGATCGAGGTCCCTGATTCCCTAAAGGAAAACCATCCATGGAAACGGATTACCTGATCATCGGCAGCGGCGCGGTCGGCATGGCATTCGCCGACACGCTGCTCGACGAGAGCGATGCGCACGTCACCATCGTCGATCGCCACGACAAGCCGGGAGGGCACTGGAACGACGCCTACTCGTTCGTCACACTGCATCAGCCGTCGGCATTCTACGGGCTCAATTCTCTCCAACTCGGTAACCATCGCAAGGATGAGACCGGTCCGAATCGCGGCATGTACGAGCTGGCCGGCGGCGCCGAGATCAATACCTATTTCGACCAGGCGATGCAGCAGAAATTCTTGCCCGGCGGTCGTGTCAGCTACTACCCGATGAGCGACTACCAGGGCGAGGGTCGTATCGTCTCGCTGCTATCCGGCCAGCAGACGACGCTCACGATCCGCAAGAAGACCGTCGATGCAACCTATTTTTCGCCGACCGTACCGGCCACGCACACACCGAAATTCACGGTCACACCTGGCGTTCGCGTGATTGCCCCGAACGCCTTGCCGCAGCTCTGGTTGCAGCGCACCGGGCAGCCCGCGCCGCTGCACTTCTGTATCGTCGGCGCCGGCAAGACCGCCATGGATGCTGCCGTCTGGTTGCTGCGCAACGGGGCCGCGCCTGACGCCATCCAGTGGGTGGTGCCGCGCGACTCCTGGCTGCAGAATCGCCTGCAGACCCAGCCGGGACTGGAGTTTTTTAACGACAGCATCGGCGGTGAAGCCGACAGGATGGTGGCGTTTGCCGAGGCGAAGTCCATCGACGAACTGTTCCTGAAACTGGAGTCACTCGGACAGATGCTGCGCATCGACCCCAGCCAGACGCCGACGATGTATCACTACGCCACCATCTCCACTGGCGAGGTGGAGATGCTGCGCACGATCACGCGCGTGATCCGCAAGGGCCACGTGCGATCCATCGAACCCGATGCCATGATCATGGATCAGGGTAGCGTCGCGATGAAGGCCGGTACGCTGTATGTGGATTGCACGGCGTCGGCCATCAATCTGCGCGCGATCGAACCGGTGTTTCAGGACGACCGCATTCTGATCCAGTTGCTCAGGGCACCGCTGGTCACCCTGAGCGCGGCACTGACAGCCTATGTCGAAGTACATGGTGCGGACGAGGCCCAGAAAAACCGGCTGTGCGCTCCGGTGCCGTTCCCGAACGATCTGGCCGGTTTCGCGCGCGCCACACATGCCGGACTGATGAATCAATTTCAGTGGTCCCAGGACAAGGCGTTGCGTCAATGGATGCGCCACTCGCGGCTCGACAGTTTCGCCAGGATGGTGGCCGAGCTGGACAAGGGCGATACCGACCGGCAGGCCATCGTGGCCAGGCTCCGCACCAACATGATGCCGGCGATGGCCAACATGCTCAATCTCGTTTAGCTGGGGCAGCGCGAACTGGCTGCGGCTAAAACGGCCCTATGGAGTCATCTTGCGGTCCTGCCGCCAGCGACTTCATCGCGACCTTGATCGAATCACCCGAGAAACCGCGATAGGCCAGGAAGCGGTAGATCTTCTGCTGCAGCTTCTGCGTCATGCCTTCGACGGCGACGTCTTTCCTGAACTTCGACGCAACCTCGATCACCCGCGCCGATTCCGGAGCCAGCGTATCGAGCTGCCGGACCGATATCGCGGGATCGATCTTCTTCTGGTTCATCGTCATCATAAGGCGACTGTTACCCGCCCGGCGCGACAAAGTGCGCGCGAGGCTCTCCGCATAACGTTGATCGTCCTGGTAACCGTTGGCGATGACGAAGGCCATCGCCTCGTCCGCTTCCTCCGCGCTGTATCCCCGCAATACCAACTTGTTGCGCAAGATACCGGCACTGTAATCGCGTCGTGACAGCAGCCAGACGGCATAGGATTTGCTGGAGTGGCCCGGCTTTTCGCGCGGACCGTCAGGCGTCTTTTTGTACAAGGGCTTCCTGTCGGAAGTGCGGGTGATCACGCCTTCTTCCGCAGGCACCGGCTTTTTCCGGCCGAACGAACTCTGGGAGGATTTTTTCTGGACGAACTTCTTTTTTGTGTCGGAGGTGCGCGTGAACTCGGGTACGAAATCGTCGGTGGCGGAATCTGGCTGGATTACCTTGTCGGCGACGCGAGGCTTCCTGAAGCTGCTGATCATGTCGACATGGCGGAGGACGCGGCAACGTTGGAATCCGTGGGACGCTGCAGTGGCATGATGACGATCCGTTATGACGAGTGCGGAGTTTAACAGGGAGGGGGGTTTCAAGTACCAAGGGCCGCTGCAGCCACCCCGAGAGGGAAGCCGTGTCCAAAACGAAGTTTCGGCAACCGTCGGAAGTAAAAACATAAATTTCGTAAAAACCTCGATCACATGTAACGTGCAACATGCAGCAAGTATTGATAACGGTTTTTATAGTAAAAATGACGCTACACCACCGTTTTATCGGCGTGTCAGAATAACTTGATGGGCGCGCATTGACAGCGCGGAAAGGGAAGCGCTCGGAGTCACAGTATCGTCGACAGCGGCTAATCCCAGCTTGTGAAACGCGAGCGTGCCGCGCTTATCCATTCCACGACGCTACGTCGCTTACCGGCAATTTCAGCGATGGCCGATGCTAGCGCTGATGGCATCGCGTAAAGCGCCGTTGAGGTTTAGGGATTTTAAAATTTGGAGACTGTTCACAGTTGCATTGACCACCGTCACACTGCGAATTGTCTGATTGTCCATCGTGTTCTGAATGACGGTTGCAGCAATCGGATTGTTTGCGCCGGCAATGCCTTGAATGAAGTTAGCCAGGCCATTTTGAATAATGTTC
>JACMRD010000299.1 GCA_014376645.1 Herminiimonas sp.
CGGCGGGAGCGCTGCGTGCAGTCGTGGCTGCAAAGGTGCCTTGGTCGACAGCGGACCGGCTTTTTTGCACAGGCAGCACGGCGTCGGTCGGCATGAATTCCAGTGGGGCCGACGCTGGCGTCGAATGGGCCCGTTCCGCAGCGGCAGGCGCATGCGGCGCAGCGACCGGCTCATCACGTCGGGTGACCTGTTGGGCAAACAGCGGCTGCTCCAGTTCGCCTGCGCCATGCGCCGAATCGTCGTGACCAGCAGCAGCGACGTTTTCTTCCCAGTTCCAGGTCATGTTGTGCTGCTTGAGATGCTTGACACGGATCAGCAGCCAGACGGCGGCGCCAGCGCATAAGGCCAGCAACGCACCCAGGATCATGATCCAGTTGCTGCCCAAAGACTCGTTCTGCGCGGCGAGGCGCGCCGCCGACAGGGCTGCGACATCGCGTTGACTGGCTTGCTTGAGCCGCAGCGTCTCGGTTTCCAGCGTGAGCATTTTCTTCTGCAGCTCTTGCAACCTCTGCTCGGTGACTGCCGCACTGGCGTCGGTCTTGCCGTCGCCCCGCAGCAGCGCGGCAAAGCGTGTCTGCGCGGCGCGGGTGGCTGCAGCTTCGGCCAGGTCGGGCATGGCGGTCTTGTCGACCGGTGCAGTCTGCTCGGCCAGGCTGTCGGCGCGCGCCAGCCGCAGTCCGATGCCATTCATCAGTTCGACATCTCTGCCGTCGCTGGAAGCCAGGCGCAACACGTTGCGTCCCGCAGGATTGGTACTCTTTGCCACGGTCGGCCGCGCTTTTGGCGCTGCCGGCGGTTCGGCAGGCGTTGCTGTCTTCGGTTTCTGCCGCGCGACTGGCGGTGCAGGTTCGGCGGTTGCCATCATGGGCGCCGCGCGCTCGCGGGCCGGCGCCGGTCCTGTGCGGATGTTGCCGTACTGATCCAGTACTGGCACCGGGATATTCGCCGGGTTTATCGGTGGATCGAGCAGCAGCGAGAACTCGCGCCGGATGCCGTCGCCGCAACCCATTTCGATCACCAGGCTCAGCGCCGGCTCGGCGATCGGTATCGAGGTCGACAGTGTCAGGGTGGCCGAGCCAGCGCCGGGCGTGAGGGCGATGCGCGGGACCACGATGAAGGCGCCGTCGGCCGATGACAGCCGGGCGTTGAAGCAGGTCCCCATCGTGCGGGCGCCATCGTCGCCCAGCAATGAAATCGTGGCCCGCAAAGGCTGGCCGAGTGCGGACTGTAGATTCACCCGGCCCAGGCCGATCGCCTGCGCCGTCGTCACCGACAGCGCCGCCAGCAGAGTCGCCGAGCCCAGTCGGGCCGACGTGGACCATATCCGAGCGGAGGCATTCGCTGGAAAATCGGCGTGCACCGCATTCGACTGTGACTTGAAAGGTATCTTCAACATTTCTTTGCGCGCCGATGGTGCGCTGCGATGAGCAGCATTACCAGCACAGCACAAGTCCTGATCAGGAAAACGGGTTATTGGTTAAAGCGAATGACCTGGCGGGGAAGGCAAGTTGATTCCTCAAAAAGCCAAACCTTTACAGTAGTTTATACGAATAAATGAATGTTTCTGAGCACTATTTAGTCGACCGCGTCGGGACAAAGCTCAGCTGTGGGGCATCCGCCGCGCGCGACGCGCGAATACAGGCCGTAAAAGCGTGTGCGCGCCGGTCTGCTCAGGCAGCGACCAGCCCTTGATCGGCGAGCGCGATGCAGGAATCCGCAGACGGAGCGCAAGCGGCAGGCCGACGACAGCAGTTGGCTGCGATTTTGCCTTCATAGAACATCTTTAGTTCCCCTGGTACGAAGGCGGTCCAGGTTTCGTTCGAGGTCAGCGGCTGCGTGGCAATGACCGTCATGCAATCGTCGCGATGATTGTGCTGGCTGAAATCGATGCTCAGGTCGCAATCGATCAGTTGCGCGGTCGAGAATGGGTAAGCTCTTGCAACGTAGTGCAAATTCGTCGAACAATGGGCAAACAACACCTCGCCGTTCGACAGCATGAAATTAAAGGCGCCGTAGCCCGCGATATCGGCGGCGAACTCGGCGACAGCGTCGAACAGATCGGCCAGAGACGGCGTGCAAGCGTGGCCGGGAAAGCGCTGCTGCAACCGGTCCATCATATGGCAGAAGGCTCGTTCGCTATCGGTTTCACCGACTGGCACGAAGCATCCCGCGAGTTCCGGGTGGAAGTTCTTCAGGTCGCCGTTGTGGGCGAAGGTCCAGTACTGACCCCATAGCTCGCGCATGAACGGATGGCTGTTTTCCAGCACGATCGGTCCCTGCGTCGCCTTGCGGATGTGGGCGATGATGTTCTTGGACTTGATCGGATTGCGCTTGATCTGCTCGGCAATCGGGGAAGTGATCGAAGACAGGTGGTCTGTAAATAACTGGCACCCTGCGTCGCGGTAGAACGCGATGCCCCAGCCGTCCTTGTGTTCATCGGTGCGGCCGCCGCGGGCCGAAAAGCCTTCGAAAGAAAAGCTGATCGCTGCGGGGATATTGCAGTTCATTCCCAATAAC
>JACMRD010000300.1 GCA_014376645.1 Herminiimonas sp.
AGCCTCGGTGGAAGGTCTGTTGAACAACAAGCTCGACATGGTCTGGTTCGGCGGCTTCACTTTCGTGCAGGCCAAGGTCCGCAGCGGCGGCAAGGTAATCCCGATCGTGCAGCGCGAGGAAGACGAAAAATTCAAGTCGGTTTTCATCACCACCGACAAGTCGATCACCAAGCTGGCGGACCTGAAGGGCAAGACCTTTACCTTCGGTTCGGAATCGTCGACCTCCGGCCACCTGATGCCGCGTTCGTATCTGCTGGCAGCCAACGTCAATCCCGATACCGACTTGAAGCGCATCGCGTTCTCCGGCGCGCATGATGCGACCGTGGCGGCCGTTGCCGGCGGCAAGGTCGATGCCGGCGCCCTGAACATCTCGGTCTGGGAAAAACTGCAGTCGCAATCGAAGGTCGATCCCTCCGTTCGGGTGTTCTACACCACGCCGGGCTACTACGATTACAACTGGAGCGTGCGTTCGGACATGAACCCGGTGCTGCGCCAGAAGCTGACCGATGCCTTCCTGTCGCTCAATCGCAATGATCCGCAGGGCAAGGAAATCCTGGAGCTGCAACGTGCCACGCGCTTCATTCCGACCAAGGCAGAGAACTACACCGCCATCGAAGCGGCCGCCCACAACGCCGGCTTGTTGAAATAAGTAGAATGGCGACATGGCCGACCGGAGCGCAGCACGCGCTGGGCGGTCGCGCCACGAGCGGCAACTGCCTGCAACTTGCCTGCGCCGTCGCATCGGCGAGGTGACGTCAGCGTTGTGCTGCCTGCCTTGTACCTGCCTTGTACCTGCCTTCTACCTGCCGCACGCACACTCGACCTCATGACCTTATCGCTTACCTCGTTGTCGGTGCGTCACCCAGGCGCTGACCAGCCAGCCCTGCAACAACTGACGGTAACCATCGGTTCCGGTGAACAGGTGGCCCTGATTGGTCCCTCGGGCGCCGGCAAGACGACCCTGCTGCACACGTTGGCGCTGGCGCAGCGACCCAGCGGCGGTCAGTTGACGGCCTTCGGCGGCGATCCGTGGGCGATTTCCAGCACCGAGCGGCATGCCTTGCGCGCTCAACTGTTCCTGGCGCCGCAGACGCCGCCGCTGCCGCCGCGTCAGCGCGTGGTAACGGCGGTGCTTGCCGGGCGCCTGCCGCGCTGGAGCGTCTGGCGCGCGATCGCGTCCCTGGTGCGTCCGAACGAGCCGCAGGCGGCCTTCGACGCCCTGGCGCGCTTCAATTTGCAGCACAAGCTCTATGCGCGGGTCGACCGGCTTTCCGGCGGCGAGCGCCAGCGTTGCGGCATGGCCCGCCTGCTGGTGTCGGATGCGCGCCTGCTCCTGGTCGACGAGCCCCTGTCGGCGCTCGACCCGACCCTGGCGGTACAGACCATCGACGTGCTGCAGGACGAGGCCCGGCAACGCAACGCCATCCTGATCTGCAGCCTGCACCAGGTGGCATTGGCCCGTGCCCATTTCCCACGCATCATCGGCCTGCGCGACGGCCGCATCGTCTTCGATGCCCGCCGCGAGGACGTCACCGATGCCATGATCGAGGCTCTCTATCGCAATACCGCCGCGCCTACCGCGCCACGCCCTTGGGTCGAGGGCCATGCCGCACCAAGCGGGGCGCCCGCGCCGGTCGTGGTCCTGGTGCCGCGCTGCTAGGCGCGCCTGTTCATGCGCCTCCTATACGCTGCTTCCGGCCAGATCGCGCCGACCGACCCCGCCTGGCGCGGCCGGATCGTCGCCGTCGTGCTGACGCTGGTGATCCTGTGGCCGATGCTGGTGGCCAGCGAATTCAATCCCTGGACCCTGCTCGATGCGCAAAGCCTGCGCGCGACCGGGCGCTTCCTCGCCGGGTTCGTGCCGCCGGCGCATTCGCCCGAGTTCCTGCTGATCGCGCTCGAGGCAACCTGGCAGACGATCGCGATGGCCACTGCCGGCATGACGCTAGCGCTGGTCGCGGCCATTCCGATGACGCTTCTGGTGACCGAACGGCTGTCGGTGTCGCGCATCGGGCGGCCGACCATGGGGCGACTGCCGCAACTGGTCCGACAGGTCACGCGCTGGCTGCTCGTGCTGCTGCGCAGCGTGCCGGAGCTGGTATGGGCGCTGCTGTTCGTGCGGGTGGTGGGCCTGGGACCGACCGCCGGCGTGCTGGCCATCGCACTGACCTATGCCGGCATGCTGGGCAAGGTATATGCCGAAATCCTCGAATCGTCCGACGCTCATGCCACCGAGTCTCTGCTAAAGAACGGCAGCGGCCGTCTGACCGCCCTGCTGTACGGCGCGCTGCCGGAAGCGGCGTCGGAACTGGTGTCGTACACCGTCTATCGCTGGGAATGCGCCATCCGCGGATCGGTCGTGATGGGCTTCGTCGGCGCCGGCGGCCTCGGCCAGCGGCTCGATGAATCGATGAAGATGCTCGCCGGCGGCGAAGTCTCGACCATGCTGCTGATCTTCGTGGC
>JACMRD010000059.1 GCA_014376645.1 Herminiimonas sp.
CCCGCAGGATGGACGGCCGGTGGCGACAGCGCCGCCGTCACCAGCACCGCGTGCACGCCGACGCTTCCCGCAGCCCACAATATCTTTTGCAACATGCTTCGGTTCACCTCATGCGTACCGCTGTCCAGATTCGACGCACGATCAGTCTGCCGTCGGGATTTCGCGCCAGTTCAGCTTCTTTACGGTGCTCGACGTACTGCCCGGGCCCTCGATGTTGCTTACCGAAAGCTGGCTGTTACCTGCGAGAAGCTTGATCTTGCCGTTCAGATTGGCGAAGCCGATATCGGTGACGACCCCGGTCAACTTGGTAGAGAAGGAAATCTGCGTTCCGATGCTATCGGTCAGGACGCTTTGCCCGGTGCCCAGGTTGACCCCGAAAATCCGATTGGTGCCAGAGGGGTTGCACGCATCGCCATTGGGCAGATTTGCCGCAAAGGCGACCACGCCGTAATTGACGGTCGGATTGACGTTGACCCGTTCGGCAGCACCGTTCGAGCTCAGGCTGAAATCGTAGTACCAGCCGAGCGGGTTGGCCGGCGCCGAACCGATTCCGGTCAACAGGTTCGTATTCGGATTCAGATCGGCACGGCGAGTCGGAAACGATTTCGAGGCTGGCAAGGTCGCGGCTGTGTAAAACTGATCGATCGAGCCGTCCCCGATCGCGTAGAACGATTCGACTTGCGGGTTGGCGATGTCGCTGTTGTCGAGCAGGCGACCGGTACCGACCAGAACGTAGCGTTTCTGCGTGTTCGGCTGCACTTCGATCAGTGGCCGGGTGGTTACTGGCTGGGCCACGCCAGCCGGATCACGCAATTGCGCGATCAGTGTGGGCGCCGGGTAGCTCGCAGGGGTGCCCGTCAGATCGAGCCGCCACACATTGCCGGAAAGATCGCCTGCATAGATCGCGTCAGCGGTGCCATCCGAAATATCCGGGGCGTATCCGGAAGCGTAGGTCAGCCCAGCCTGGTTCGCGAGGCTGCCGAATCCGGTCGAGACCTTCTCGATCAGGGCGCCCGTGGCTGGATTGACGATATAGAAGTAGCCGACGCCGTCGATGTTGTTGAAGCCCGATGTCAGCACCACTACCCAGCCGTATTTCTTGGTCTTGAAGACGCTGGCGTCGCCGTACGAGGACCCCATCGACGCATCGGTAAACTCCCACAACACCTTAGTCGCCACATTCGCCTCCGAGGTCCAGGTCGTGGGATCGGTCACGTCGATGGCGTAGTAGCCGTTGCCACCCTTGCCGAGACCGCCGATGAGCACCGAACGCCAGTTCGGCGTGGTGGCGCTCGAATTGTAGGTTTTCGCCAGATCGATGTCGTAGACCGCCGGCGTCTGGTCGACCAGATTATGGTGCACGAAATTGGGCGAGCCGAGCGACGCCAGGCCAATCGACGGTCCGGTCGTCGCATCGCCATACACGAAGCTGGGAACGTAGGCGAACAGTTCGGTGCCGCCGCTAGTGTTGGTGATCGAGCCATCAAACGCATGCATCATGCCGTCGTTGGCGCCGACATACACGACCGATTTCCGGGCCGCGTAGGTGTTGCGGTAAGACGTGAAGCCGATATTGCTGCTCTCGGTGAGGATGGCCTCCGGCGGGCCCACCGGCGCCACTTTCGAATTGACGATGTCGCCCAGCAAATAACTGCGATTGCGGTAGACGCCTCCGGACTGCGCGACCTCCTTGCTCCGGTCGCCGCGCAGGTAGGCCAGGTAATTGGCTGCCGATTGCGATCCCGCAGCCACGCCCGGCACGGTGGCAAAGGTGGTGTAGTTGGTGCGTGCGGAGAGACTGCCGCCGGTCAGATTCGCCACCTGGAACGGCAGTCCGGCGCCGGTGCTGGTGCAGCAGGTAACGATCTGGCGCGACCCTTGTGCATCGAGTTTAGTCTTGGCATTCCAGACGGTGGTGTAGGTCGGATTGCCCAGCGTATCGAACACCGACGAGGTCCCGATCACGTCACCTGACCAGGTCGCCGCATCGTACTTGGACTGGTAACTCGCGTTACCGCTCGAGCTCACCCGTGCCGAGGTGGCGGCGAATGCCGTGGTGGCTTCCTGCAACTGGCTGGCGATGCTGGCGAAGGCCGTTTGCAGGCCTGCGACGAGCTTGTCGGCAGCGCTGGCATCGTAGTAATTGTCAGGCCGTTTATCGGTGCTGTAGACATCCGAATTGTTGTGCCACATCGCGTCGGTCAATGCAGTGGTGCCGGTGCCGACCGTCAGCAGGTTGGTGTTGTTGGTCGCCGCGTACGGCTTGAAATCCGTGGGCACCTTGAAGCCGCCGTATTTTGTGGCGTAATAAAACTGATTTTTTACCTGGTAGCCAGACTCCAGTACGTCGAGCCAGAACGTGGAGACTGTCTGGATAGTGGTCTTGGAGCCGTCCGGATTCTTGAAATCGTTGGGTCGCATGTCGACGGTATGAGCGTCATAGGCGAGGCCGGCCATGAAATAGGAATTCTTGTTACAGCACCATGAAGGATGCGTGCTGCCCAGGTTGGAGACGCCTTCGATCTGGCCGATCATGTCCGTTGCCGTCTTGACGTTGACGGTGGCGTCGGCGGTGACTTCGGTCGGCATGGTCGGCTCGGGATAGTCACTGCGGATCGTGCTGCCCGGCAGATTGGCATCCTGATGGGTATTGGTGTCGCCGATGCCAAGAATGAAATTCTTCTGGCAGGAATAGAGCAGCGGATCGACCCAGGTCGCGATGACCGGAAAACCATCCTTGTAGGTGGTAGCGTTGGCCGTATTGGTGCCAAGATCGGAGTAAGCACTGACGTTACCCTGGTTTTTGTAGTAGCGGATGCCGGCGTAATACAATTCGCTGATCGGATCATAGGTCTTGTAACCCTTGGCGAACTGTCCGAACTTATTCAGGTAATTCAATACACCGCTATCGGTCACGCCGCTTGCGGTGGCGTCGGCTGTGTCCGGGTTGTTGAGGAAAATGCCATCGGTCGCGCTCCATTCCGCGGCGCTGTTGGTGGTACTTGCCTGACCCGGCACCGGCTTGGTGGGGCCAACGAATTTCATGGCAGCGCGTAGAACGCCGCCGTCACGGTTGATGTTGCCGTCGTTCAGATAGCCAAAGGCGCCAAAGCGAATTTTTGGAGAGTATTGCTGCAGCAAGCCCTCCGGTTTGTAATTGCTGCCGTACTGCGTGCAGTTGCTCTCCAGCCCAGGTGACGCCTTGCAGACCTGGACCCGGATGACCAGATCGTAGACTGCATTGCTCGATGCTTTCGACGAGCCTGAGTTGACATAGGAATTCTGTGACGTGTAGGCGGTCGAGCCAGCGGTGCTTGCGGTCGCGCCCGAGGCCGATATGACAGAGCCCGACACGCGTAACACGTTACCGAGTCCCCAGATCTGGCTGTTCAGTGAGGCAAATGTATACGGCGTCGCGCCGGTGACGGTCGTCGCCGATGTCAGCGACTTGGCAGGCGCATTGGACGATTCGGAACCCTGCGACGATCCATAGGCCTTTTCCAGAACCGTGATGGAAGTCGTATCGAAATTCTTGGCCCGGTAACCGCCGGTCAGTGCATAGCGAAACGTATCGATGGTTTGCATCGACGCCCAGTTCAGCCAGTTGCCGCTCCATAGCGGCAGGCTCGACGTGCTGGCGCAAAGGTGCGTCGGCGCCAGTACGCTCGGTTCGAAATAGCTGTCGCTCGGCGTCGTTGTGTTGGCCCGGTACACATAGCACTTGTTGGGGTCGAAGTAGCCCAGGTAGGTGCTGGCCGCGGTGTAGGTCGTCGACCCCTTGTACGATGAGCTGATCGCCGTCGGGAATTCTACCGACAGCGCCAGCAACAGGTTGCCCGGAACGGTGGCCGACGTCGATAGTGGCTGGTCTGCCAGATTGATCACCGCTTGTGCGCTGCCGAATGGGAGGGCCACGCACAGGCTTGCGAAGCACAACGAGCTGAGCCACTTCTTTGTAGTGTTTGGGGGAATCGGTCTGACGATCATGATGCACTCCTCGAATTCAGCCGCCGGCCGCAGGGGGGGGGAACAGTTACAGCGAAATGGTGGCTTGCACGAACGTCTGGGTGTTGCGGGGGCCGGTTACCCGCACGCTCACCCGGTACACGGGCAGACTGCTGCCGCCTGCACGCTTGATCCAGATCGTCCCGCCTTTGTCCGCGCCGAGAGCCGAAATCGCACAGCTGACCGTGCTCGACGCCACCGTGCCGGTCAGGCACAGGCGGTCGATCACGTAGCGAATGCTGACATTCGAGGTGGCGTCGGTAATGTCGCCGGTGGCGGTCAGTCCGGCAGTAGTCCAGGCGCTGTCGTCGACAAGGATCGTGGGGATGCCATGGGCTTCGGACGTCAGCGTGGTCGCGAAATAATTGTTTGTCAGCGAATTAGCCTGGCGGGTCGCGTCGGAAGCCAGCGCGCCGCCGATCGAGACCGCCGCGATCGCTTTTGCAACCGCGCGCTCGGACTGGTTGACCAGATCGCGTTTGAAGGCCATGTTGCCGGCCAGGGTCAGTGAGGTGTCGAAGGACCGGACCAGCGCAACGCTGGCGATCAACAGGAGCACGACGGCCAGCAAGGTGAACAACACGATGATGCCGTCCTGCCTTCGTGGAATGCGCGGGCGGCGCGGGCAGTGCGAGGGCCGGTCGGCGACAGGTGAATCCATGATCATTCCTTGGTTCGGCTGGAGTACGCGCATCAGTTCAACAGCAAGGCGTTTCGAAGCGGTACGGTCAGCTCGACCGTACGGTAGCGAAAATTCTGCTCGGTCGTGCTGAGCGCCCGCGAGTAAGTCAGGGTCGATCCGAGGTCCGAAAACAGTGTCAGCGGCCCGGTCGTGGCTGGAGGCTTGCCACTGGCAGGCGATTTTTCGGGTAGCGAGGTGCGCAGGATCAGGCCAATGCGCACAGCCTTTATTTTCTGCAACGTGGCTACCGAGGCTGCCGCCCCGCTTTCCAATGTCGCTGCGGTATAACCGGCCGTACCCGGATCGATCCAGACATCGACCGCGCCGTCACCGTTGCCGTCGACGCCGTACAGGGCATGCAGTTCGAACACTGCCTCAGCCAGCGGCTGTGGCGCGTTGTAGGTGCCGAGTTGCAGCAGGTCGTAGAGCATCAGGTTATTGTCGTCGCCGACGCCGATCAGCGAAAAAGCGGGCGGATTAGCGGTGCTGCTCGAGCCCAGGCTCATCGCCATGGCGACGCTGGAATACCCGGTGACGTTGACGCTGCCGATCGGGTTGGCGGTATAGGTACCCGCCAGCGGCAGCGCCGTGACGGGCGTGGTGGCGTTGCCGCTACCGCCGAAGGTCGGGCCGACCTGCTGGATCATGCAAGGCGCCGGACCGGTTGCGCCCGCCGTGTCGGCCAGAAGCACCAGGTCGTTCGGCTGAAACGCCACCGTATTGGTCAGGTTCAGCTGGGTGGCCGTTGCGGCCGTGGTGAATAATGTCGGCACTTCACCGAAACCGGCCGCGCCCGACATGACGATGAGTGCATCCGATTTCTTGCCGCTGACCGCCGGCGTGGTTGCATCCTTGTAGATCACCAGCGGCGCCAGGCGATAGCTGCCTGCCAGAGCAAGGTTCATGGCGGCGAATGGCGCACTCATGGTGCCCTGGAACGGCAGGATCACCCCGGGCGAGGTCCGCTTTGCCTGCAGCTGGCAACCATAGGTATAGGCGGCGCTTTGGGAAAACCCGGAGCCTGCACTGCGCAGCAATTTGTCGAGCTGATAGGCGGCGAAGGTGCCCACCTGGCCGACGTCGTTGCTCGCAGTGAGCGTGCGTTTGCGCCCTTCACTCGTAGCCAGCGTCGAGAAAATCGCCAGTGACATCACCAGGGCGATCGTGATGGCCACCATCAGCTCTATCAGTGTCATGCCGGCGTCGTTGCGCCCGCCGGCAAGCCTGTACAGTGGGCCGTTCATGGCATCATCACCTGGGTGACGTACTGACTGTCGCGATCCGTGGTCTTGCGCGATGCCGGGTGCCAGGTGATCGTGACGGTGGCCATGCCGGTCGCGTCCGGCGCGCCCACGGTTCCAGTCGATCCCGGCAGGCCGGAGACGGTCTGGTCGCTGACCCTTGCCTGCCAACCGATCACGGTAGCCGGCGGCAACGACAGCGTCTTCTGCGTCCACATGGTGGTGACGATTTCGTTGGCCAGCAAGGCGGCGCGGCTACGATCCTGGGCGTCGGTCGAGAGCTGGACGGCGCGCGCCTGCATGCCGATCAGGCCCAGAAAACCGAAGGAAAAAATCAGCATCGACACCAGAACTTCGATCAGTGTCATGCCGGCTTGCGCGCGGCGCGGCTGCCCGTGGAGAGCTCGAGTAGCCATGACTAACATCCGTCCGGTTGACTTACGATGAGGCGTGACTTGTCGCACATCCTGATCTTGCCGCCGGCGCTGACCTGCAGTTCGAGGGTCCGGTCTGCGCCGGTCTTGGTCACGTCGAAGGTCGTCGTCGGTGCAGGTGCGCTGCAGGAGACGCCGGTGCCGAGTCCGGGCGTGGGATTGGCAACCACCCTGCCCATCGAGTTGAAGCAGATCGCAGCCGGCCCGGTGATGGTCACGCCGGAAGTCTGACTGCCGAAGGACCCGCCCTGGACGAAGAATGTGCTGTCGACGGTTTCGCTAGCCACCACCGGCAACACCTGGACGTACCAGTTCTTGCCGTTGGCTGCTGGTGTGGCAGCCAGGACGGGGTTGGCGTTGGTAAGGACGAAGGCCGTTTGATGGCTGCGCACGATGGCTTCGGACTGTGCCTTGCGCAAGCCGTTCTGCAACGCTTCGGTCACGCTGCGCACCTTGGCATTGCTGATCGTGCCGGACAGCGTCGGCATGCTGAGCACGGCCAGGGTCGCCGCGACCGCCACGACGACCATGAGCTCGATCACGGAAAAGCCGTGATCTGTACGATCAGTTAGCACGTTCCACCTTTTTTCATGATCCAGCAGCTATACGTCGTGCCGCTGCTGTCCCAGGCGGTGCTGACCTTTGAAGTCTGTGCGCCGGTCTGGTCGATGGTGTACACGAACTGGCTGGGCACGGTACTCTTGCCGGTGGCGGTGATGGTGTAGGTGGATGCTGTCAGGGTCGGGCAGGTCAGCGTGAAATTCGTCAGCGCCGGCAGGGCGCTGCAGGGCGAGGTGATCGGTGCGACCCCGTCGAGATAGGATCGGTTGTCCTGATAATACTGCTCCATGTTGGCGCGCACGGTCGACAGGCTGGTGCTGGCGTCGGCAAGCTTGCCGCGCAGGATGGAGTCGTTGTAGGCGGGCAATGCGATCGCGGCCAGGATGCCCATGATCGCCACGGCGATCATCAACTCAATCAACGTGAAACCGCTTTGACGGGGAAGCTTCACACTGTTTGTGATCTGGTTCATTGCCGCTCCTCGTTATGTCACCTGAGTATAGATTAATTGCCTAAAGGAAACTAACATTGAGGCGCCCGCTGGTCGGGCGAACCGTGCCGCTTGTCAGATTTCACGCAAAAAAAAGCCCGCAACCATCTTGGCGCGGGCTTCGATATTGCGCCGCAAGCTTCTGCGGATATAACGTTTTTTTGACCCTGCGTCGCACTCAGTGTCAGTCGAGGGTCAAAGACGGTTTGACGCGTCGCTTGCCATTATCGGCGCGGAAGTAATGATTCTTTAATTCAATTGACGAGATTTGTACAATTGTCATGCATCTCAAAATCCGCCAACGTCGCCGATCGTGTTCTCAATGGATGGCCAGACGCCACAACGAGGTGACTTCTGCTGCACGTGCGGCATGCAGGGGATCGGCGGCATCCATGACCTTCGGATGCTGCGGTCGCACATCGGTTCGCTCGAGAACCTGCAGGCCGGCGCCGGCAATCATCGCCAGCAGCGTTTCGCGGCTACGCAGCTGTAAATGCTCGGCCAGGTCGGAAAGAATCAGCCAGCCCTCACCACCCGGGCTCAGATGCGCTGCTAGACCATCGAGGAAGCCGCGCAGCATGCGGCTGTCGGGATCGTAGACTGCATGTTCGAGGGGTGAACTCGGTCGAGCCGGTACCCACGGTGGATTGCAGATGATCAGCGGCGCGCGTCCGGGCGGATACAGATCGGCTGCCACCACCTCGACTGCGGCGCCCACTCCCAGTCGGTCCAGATTGTCGCGGGCGCAAGCCAGGGCGCGCGGATCGAGGTCCGTTGCCACCACGCGGCGCACGCCGCGCTGAACCAACAGCGCGGCCAGCACGCCGGTCCCGGTCCCGATATCGAAGGCCAGGCTGGTCGCCGGCAAGGGCGCGGCCGCCACCAGACTCACGTACTCGTTGCGGATCGGAGCGAACACACCGTAGTGCGGGTGGATCCGATCGCCCAGCGCGCCGATTTCGACGCCTTTCTTGCGCCATTCATGGGCGCCGATCAGACCCTGCAACTCGCGCAGCGAGACGACCGACGCCACCGGTTCCTGCTCGATGCCGTAGGCATTCTGCAGGGCGTCCCGGACGTCGGGAGCGCGCCGCAGGGGAATGCTGCCATCGGCATCGACCGGCAGCAGCAGCCGGCCGAGTGTGCGGGCGCGCTGCGCTTGCGCCATCCGGTGCGCGTTGAAGGCATCCGGCATGGTGCCGTCGGTAGTGCTCTTGCGGCGTGCCCGGCGTGGCGCCTGATCGATGCGACGCGCCATCGCCTGCAGCAATTGGCGGGCGTTCTGGAAATCACCGCGCCACAATAACGCCGTGCCTTCGGAAGCCAGGCGGAACGCGGTATCGGCGCTCATGCGGTCGTCCGCCAGCACGACGCGGGCCGGCGCCGCGTTGCCGGCGCTCGAGCGCCAGCGCGCGCTGCGGGTCTGCTCGTCTTCGAGCCAGACAATGGTGGGAGTGGTGCTCATGGCTGAGGCGTGCATTTGCAGCGGAAGGGAAAGGTATCGGACATGGCTGACATGATACGTGGTTGCGGCCTCGCACTGACGTCCGCTTTAGACGATCGCCTGGGCTATCAGTTGCCGATGTCGCTGGTCGATGTTTTGGTGACCTTGCCGGTGGTCTGGTCCATGTGGACATTGAACAGGCGCGCCTGCTGGTTGTCAAGAAAGCGGTAATCCCAGACTTCTTCGTTGAGGCGATTGAAGGGCACCACAGTGCGCGGTTTGCCGAGCAGGCGACGCACGTCGTCGCGACGCATGCCGGGCCGGATCCGGGCCAGGTTCTCCGGCGTCAGCGCCTGGTGGTATTCGACCAGTTTGCCGGCCGGGTCGATGCTGAAGATCCAGGTCCGCGCACCTTCCGGACCTTTGGGATATTCGAGGATGCGGGCGCCGTTCTCTTCTTCCCAGGTCGTCTCGGGCTGGCCCATGACCGTGCGCACGTCGGCCTCCGACGACGTCCCGAGTGACAGTTTCTCAAGTCCGAATTGCTGCACTGGCCGTCCCTCCCGATCACAACCACCAAGCATCGCGCCGACCAACATCACGACCAGCAACAGGACCGCGCTCATGCGGCTCAAACCATGCGTCATCTCGATTCTCTTCACGTTCATCTCACCATGGAAGCCGTCATTATAAGGAGCGCAGACGACTCTGGCCGGCGAAATTCGTGCGCTTTGATAGAGGGGGATTTCAATGCGATTCCGGTCGCCTGCAGACGCTCACCCCCTGCACGCAATTTTTCGATACCATACTGGCTTTATATACAGTCCTTCTGGTTCCCGCATCCTGCCGGATGCCCGCCGCCGAGTTTGTCCCCATGCGCTTCGATCCCCGCCATACCCGCCTCGCCTTCGTCGATCTCGAGACCACCGGCGCCACCATCACGTCAGACTGGATCACTGAAATCGGCATCGTCGAGGTCGACAGTGAGGGCGTGCGTGAATGGAGCAGCCTGGTGCGTCCGGAGACCAGGATTCCGCCTTTCATCGAGGCGCTGACCGGCATCTCGAACGAGATGGTGGCGGACGCACCACGCTTCGAGGAACTGGCCGAGGAATTGCACGCCCGCCTGGACGGCTGCCTGTTCATCGCCCACAACGCCCGCTTCGACCACGGCTTCCTGAAGAACGCCTTCCGTCGGGCCGGACTGGAATTCAAGCCCGACGTGCTCTGCACGGTCAAGCTCTCGCGCAAGCTGTACCCCGGCTACAGCCGCCACAATCTCGATGCACTGATCGAACGCCACCGGCTGGAAGTCACCCAACGCCACCGCGCCCTGGGTGACGCGCGTCTGATCTGGCAATTCTGGCAGGCGCTCCAGCGCGACGTGCCCGTCGAGCAGATCGGCGCCGCGGTCGAGGCGCTGACGGCGCGGCCGAGCTGGCCGCCGCATCTCGATCCGGCGTCTCTGGATGCGCTGCCCGACCGGCATGGCGTCTACCTGTTCTTCGACGACACCGCCCTGCCGCTGTACATCGGCAAAGCCAACCAGTTGCGGCGGCGGGTGCTGTCGCATTTCAGCGGCGACCACCGGTCTCAGAAAGAAATGCTGCTCTCCCAACAGGTACGCCGTGTCGAATGGATCGAGACGGCCGGTGAAATGGGCGCGCTGATGCAGGAAGCGATCCTGATCAAGCGTCTGCAGCCTGCGCACAATCACCAGCTGCGTGCCACCGAAGAAGTCTGCGCCTGGCAACTGGTCCAGAACGGTGAGCGGATTCGCCTGATGCTGACCCATCCCGATGATCTCTTTTTCGGTTGCGAGGAGGATCTCTTCGGGCCCTTCGTCAGCCATCGCAAGGCGACCGACGCGCTGCGGTCCCTGGTCGATGCACATCAACTCTGTCCGGGACTGCTGGGACTGGAAAAAATCAAGCCCGGCAAGCCATGCTTCGCCCACCAGGTCAAACGCTGCATCGGCGCCTGCGTCGGCGTCGAAACCCTGGCCGAGCACGCCGGTCGCACGCGGGCCGCGCTGGCGTCCTGGCGCCTGGCCCCCTGGCCACATGCGGCGGCGATCGGCATCCGGGAAGGCGCTGGCCTGCATGTCGTCCATCGCTGGCGCTACCTCGGATCGGTGGCGGCCGATGACATGGACGGAGCCTGCTTGCTGGCAGCCGGCCCCGTCCCCACGTTCGACCGGGATGTGTATCAGATCCTGAAAGGCCGACTGGCCAGACCCGACAGCGCGGCGCAGTGCGTGGCGATTTGATCCCCTGACGATGCTTCAGTCCAACGGCAAGGCATAATCGCAGCGTGAAGTCTCTTTTCAAAATAGAACGGCTACCATGGCGCCGTCCACCTGGAAGAAACGCTTGATGAAATTTCGCCAGCACCACCGTCGCCTGGTCGGCGTGCTTCTGGCAATACTGCCGCTGTCGCTGAGCATTGCCTCACCAGCGGCACGTGCCGATACGCTCTCCGTTGCGGTGGCCGCTAACCTGCAGTTCGTCTTTTCGACATTGCAGACCACCTTCGAACAAAAGAGCGGGCATCGTCTGCAGCCCAGTTTCAATTCCTCCGGACGCTTGGCGACGCAGATCCAGCTTGGCGCGCCCTTCGACGTCTTCCTGTCGGCCGACATGGGCTTTCCACAGCAGCTGTACCAGGCCGGCTTTACCACCGGTGCGCCGGTCAGCTACGCCCGCGGCGTGCTGGTCTTGTGGAGCCTGAAGCCGCTCGATCTGCGGCAGTGGCAGACCAGCCTGTCAGCGCCGACTGTCAAGCGCATCGCGATCGCCAATCCGACCATCGCGCCCTATGGCCGGGAGGCCCTGCGCACGCTGGATTTTTACGGACTGCGCACGGCGCTCGAACCCAAGCTGGTGTACGCCGAGAGCATTTCGCAAGCCAACCAGTACATTTACTCGCAGGCGGTCGACGCTGGCTTCACATCGAAATCGGTGGTCCTGAGCGCCGCCATGCAAGGCCAGGGCAGCTGGATCGAGGTGCCCGCCGCAGCCTATCAGCCGATCGCGCAGGGCGTGGTCATGACCCGCTACGGCGAGAAGACGCATCCGCTCGCGGCGCGCCAGTTCCACGATTTCCTGCTCTCGCCGGCGGCGCAGGCGATCCTGGCGCGCGACGGGTATCTTTCGCCGTGAACCGACTGCCCGGCATCGTGAGCGCAATCGAGATCTGCGGCAGCGTCGCCCTGATCGACGTTGAGGCGGCGGGCCTGCACCTGACGTCGACCCTCATCGGCACCAGCGGCGAGGTGCAGCACTGGCCGGTCGGCATGGCGGTAACCCTGATGTTCGCGGAGACCGATGTCGCACTGGCCAGGGACCTGGCCGGGCGCATCAGCATGCGCAACCGGATTCCCGCTACCGTCAGCGCGATCGAGCGGGGGCGGATCCTGAGCAAGGTGCTGCTCGATGCCGGTGGCCACCGCCTGCAGTCCATCATCACGACCCGTTCTACCGATACGCTCGGACTGCGCGTCGGCGATACGGTGGAGGCGCTGATCAAGGCAAACGAGATGACCGTGGTGCCGGCGATTGCCGATCCCAGTCGGATCGGTCGACTGGTGCAGCCATGACGATCGACTGGCAGCCGCTGTGGCTGACCTTCCGCCTGGCGGCGCTGACAACCGTATTATTGCTGTTGATTGGCGTCCCGCTGGCCTACTGGATCGCTTACACGCGGACCCGCTTCAAGCCCTTGTTCGAGGCGCTGGTGAGCATGCCGCTGGTCTTGCCGCC